>JBDTWH010000171.1:0-14808 GCA_040006795.1 Actinomycetota bacterium
AAGCCCGGGAAGGTGGCCAAGCCCGTGGTCAAGCCCGGGAAGGTGGCCAAGCCCGTGGTCAAGCCCGGGAAGGTGGCCAAGCCCGCGGCAGTGGTCAAGCCCGTGACTCCGACCCAGCGGGTGACCTTGGAGAGATCCCTGATCGAGATGCCCGTCTTTGCCCAGAAGTCACGTGATCAGCTGGTCTCCGGACTGAGGCAGGGTCAGCAGATTTCTGTCGATGCGGTCACGTACTGGGTCAAGGCACTCACTGCGCTCCCCGTCATCCACTGGCCCACGCTTTCTGACCTCCCCGCCATGCCTGACCTGGAAGCCGTGACCCGACATGCCCTGGGTGCGGCCGCTGACCTGCTGAGCGCGCAGCGCCAGCTCGCTGCGAAACTGACGAAAGCGCTGCCCGGAAAGTCCGACTAGCCGAAGAAGCGCTTCAGTTTGAGCAACAATCAGACCCGATGCTTCATAGGTCTGCTCGGCAAACAGACGCAGGGCACCCGGCCAATGATCGGGTGCCCTGCGTCTATCCATGCATCGGCACAGGCCCTGTTTCAGGCCATGCTCGGGGAGCGGTCTCGCCCGCCGTCAGCCAGACTCCGGGTGGACGTGAAGGGACTCGAACCCCTGACCTCTCGCGTGTGAGGCGAGCGCTCTAACCAGCTGAGCTACACGTCCGGACTGCGCCGCCCCGCATACGGGCAGCGGTGAGGAAGAATAGCCGTTCCCCTTGTTCGACGGCTAATCGGGTCGGACGAAGCGACCGGTGGTTGACAGGTTTCGGGGTGCCCATTCGTGGCTAATTCAGGCCGGGAACCTTCCTGAGCCAGACCTCAACCACGTCGGGGAGATAGCTGGGGACACCGCTGATCAGGAACAGCACCCAGAAAAAGAGAGCCACCGCGGCGATGGTGAGCACGAGCGCGAGGCCTTTGACCCACCAGGCCTGACGTCCGAGCCAGTCGTTCCAGCTTCTCAGGGTGTGTCTGGCACGACGCAGCAACCGCTGAGCCCACTCGAACTCGGATGCCCAGATCGCGAGACCCACGAAGACGATGACCCAGCCAGGACCGGGGAAGGGTACCAGGATCAGACCGACCACGACGATAACCAGCCCGACAAAGCCCACCAGTATGCGATAGATCAGGTGGGAGCGCTGGTTTGAGCGAATCTTGCGTCGCCACCGCCAGTCGTCATCTGCGGCGTCCAGGGTGATGTTGTCGTCCGTATCGACCCTGTCGTCGTCACCACCGTGTGACTGCCGGTTCATGGGTCGAGCCGCAATGTGGACAGTCGGGCGAAGATCTCGGCGGCACGCGCGGTTGTCGGGCCGGGGGCGGGGATCGGCCTGTCGTCTATGGCGTGAACAGGCAGCACGTCCTTGGTGGAGGAAGTGATGAATACCTCTGCGGCTCGACCCAGGATCGACATGGGCAGCGGTTCCTCCCTCACGGTGAGCCCCTCCTGCCGGCACCACTCGATGATGAGCTCGCGAGTCACCCCTGCCAGGGGGCCCGAATCCAGGTCCGGCGTGAGAATGTCACGGTCAACGACCACAAAGACGTTTGACCCGGTGCACTCGCACAGGTCGCCCGCGGTGTTCGCGAACACCGCCTCCACTCCCCCGCGATCCTTGGCATAGGCAAGGGCGACAACATTCTCGGCGTATGACGTGGTCTTCAGTCCCGCGGTGGCGCCATGCTCATTCCGGGTCCAGGGGACGACGACGACCTTGGCCGATTCAGGGTTCGGGTCCTGCGGGCCGGCTGTGACGATGTAGGTCAGAGGCGAGTTTAGGCGGTCGGATCCGAGCGGACCTGCCCCGCCGGTGACGGTGTAGCGAAGCCGACCGTAGCCGATCGGTTTCCCAGCCAGGACGGACTTGATCCCGGCGTCGATGACGCCATGGTCAACCGCAGGCAAGCCGAGCCCGGCCATCGAACGGTCAAGACGTCTCGCGTGTCGGGTCAAGGCGAACGGCACACCGTCGACAACTTTGCACGTCTCGAAGACCCCGTCACCGACGGTCACGCCATGGTCCAGCGCGGCGATCGACGGAGCAGAGGCGTTCACCTGTGCGCCGTTGACCCAGACCCTGACCTCATCGGCCTGCTCGCTTTCGCCAGCATGCACGGCAGGGCCGTGGACCCTGCGGCCCGCGTTGACATTGTCCGGCTCGCTCATGGCTGCACCCTTCTCACCGTCCCACCCTCCCAGATGTCAGGCCGATCAGGCGAGCCGCTTTGAGCTCTGTCTCAGCCCACGCGCGCGCGAATCTGGCCCGAGACCGTGGTGACCAGGTGGGTACGGAACCTGCCTCTTCCACGGATGCGATGTCATCGGAGATGGCGACCACGTCGCGGGCCCGACGATCGCCGAAGTGTGCCAAGCCCACTCTCAGGGCAGCCAGGGCTTGCCGGCCAGCTGGGTCACAACCAGTGCGTGGGAGACCCACGGGATCTGCAGCCCCAGGCCGATGAGGGAGACGATGACCACCAGGGCAGCCCGCTTGCGCGGGATCGTGCCCGGTTGCGGGCTTCCGACCATCAGCAGGCCGAGAGGAAAGGCGAGGAGCAGGTACCGAAACATTCCGGTGTGCACGCCTCCGACGAACAACAGGAAGATCGGGTAGATCGCCAGCCAGGTCCGCACCTCGACGCCCCAGGTCCGGGTCAGCGGGCTGAGTGCCAGCCCTGTGAAGAGAAGCACAAGAAGGACAACGCCGAAGAGCCCGACCCAGCCGAGGTGCTCGTACGCGTTCGTGAACCAGCCGAACCTGCCGACCGCCACCGCGTCGGAGACGTTTCCGCGATTAGCGCCGGTGACCCTGACCCCGCTGGTGATCACCGAGGTGATCGTCGACCAGAAGGTGACCGACACTGCGGAGACGACCGTCAGAACCGCCATCCAGAGCGCCTCACCACGCCGTATCGGATCGTTGGCACGGTTGCGGAACCGCAGGCCGGCATGAACGATCACGACGACGGCAAGAGGCGGGGTCACAAGCCGGGTCAGCGACAGCAGGACCACCGCCGCCACCGCCCAGGCGTACCGGCGTCTCGCGACCAGGAGCAGGACGGTGCAAACGAGCAGCAATGAGATGCTCTCGGAGTACGCCGCCTGGAAGAGCGGTGCCGCGACGAAGCTGCACGTGAGCAGGACCGCTGCGCCGGCCACGAACCGGCCGGCCGTCCGCTCGAGCAGGGCGAACATGACAACCATGGCGGCACTGCCGGCTGCAAGGTTCAGCACCGTGACGCACACGGCGAAGCTCAGTCCGGTGACCGCCATCATCGCGCCCACCACGGTGGGGAACACCGGTTGGAACGCGTACGTCCAGAGAGTGTCCTTGGCGCCGATGGCACCAGCCGCTGGCAGGTGATAGCCCAGAGTGGCAATGCGTTCGTACCACTGGCCGTCCCAGTTGGTGATCAGACCCAGGTAGCCGGGTGAGGCTGGATGGGCCGTGAACTGGTAGATGCCCGGGTGCGCAGGCGAAGGAAGGGCCACCTGCTGGCGGGCTGCCAGGCTGATCAGCACGAAGGCATACACCCGGGTGAGGGCAAAGATGGCCAGCGGCAGCCAGATTGATAGCCGGACCCTGACCGGGCCAATATGTAGCGTCGCCGGTGACTCGGTCTGCGCAGGCGTCTGCGCAGGTCCCGCTATCGCCGTCATCGCACTCCCTGTGAGCGTCATCTGGTGCACTTCGTCAGCAGGATGTTACCGGGGTTGGTCAGCTGGTCACGGTGATCCGGGCGGAAGAACCGTTCGCTGCGTCCCGCCCCACCGTGACGACCACCTCGCCCGGGTCGATTCGCAAAGTCATGCTCCGGTCATAGTAGGAGAGCTGGGCGGGCGTGAGGGTGAAGGTCGCCGTGCCGACGGCACCGGGAGCCAGCTCGAGGGTCAGCCAGTCTGCAAGCTCGAGCAGCGGCCGTGTCACGTCGGCGACGACATCGTGCAGGTAGAGCTGTACGACCTCTCTGCCTGCCCGCTCTCCCACGTTGGTCACCTCGACGCTCACCTCGACAGACCCGCCTCTCAGCGGCATCTCGCCGGCCGACAGCCGCAGTGGCCCATAGCTGAACGGCGTGTAGGTCAGGCCGGACCCGAAGGGGAGACGCGGCACCACGAGGGTGTCCAGGTAGCGACCCGTGAACGGGTCGCCAGCCGCGTCGACAGGTCGGCCTGTGGGCCGGGCCAGAGTGCTCGAAGGGAGGTGGCCGACGCTGCGGGGGAAGGTCATCGGCAGACGTCCGGCAGGCGAACGGTCACCGAAAAGGACCTCGATCAGTGCCGGCCCGGCCTCGACACCTGGGTGCCAGGCGACGAGCACCGCATCGGCCAGGTCCAGAACCTCACCGAGCTCCAGTGGCCTGCCGGTGAACACGACCACCACCAGTGGCTTACCGAGAGCGGCCACTGCCCGGAGCACGTCCAGCTGGCCTGCCGGCAGACCGAGGTCGGCTACTGAGTTGGCTTCGCCGGATCGCGAAGGGTGCTCACCTACGAGGGCAACCGTGATGTCGGCCGAGCGGACGAGGTGCAAGGTCCGGTCGCTGAACCTTCCGTCGTCGACGATGGCGTTGGTCTGCAGGCGCGCCAAGATCGCGGAAGCCGGGCTCGCGACATCACACCCTCGGCCGTCGAGGGCCCAGGTGCCCAGAAGGGCCTCCCCCTCCCGGGCAAACGGGCCTGTCAGGAGGACGCGGCCGGGCTTCGCAGCCAGCGGAAGGGTGCCGTTGTTGGTGAGCAGCACGAACGACGCAGCGGCCGCTTCACGGGCCAGGCGCAGGGACTCGGGCCGCGGCTCAGAACCCGGCTCAGATCTCACAGGAAGGAGCGGGTCGGATCCGGGCTCGGGTGAGGTCACCGGGGCGTAGGGGTTCTCAAACAGCCCCCGCCTTACTTTGAGGCGCAGAACCCGGCGTGCCGCGTCCTCAACCAGCGCGAGCGGCACCTCGCCGGCTTCGACGAGATCTTCCAGGTGTGCTGCATACGCTCCCGAGACCATGTCGATGTCCACACCGGCCGCGATCGCCTGTGCGGCGGCGTCCCGCAGATCGCAGGCAACACCCTGCCTGACCAGCTGGCCGATCCCGTCCCAGTCGGCGACCACGACTCCATCGAAGCCCCACTCATTCTTGAGTACTTCCCGGAGCAGTCGACGATGAGCGTGCATCGGCACACCGTCGACGTCCGTGAACGCCGCCATCACCGTCGCACATCCCGCCATGACGGCAGCCTGGAATGGGCGCAGATGAACGTTTCGCAGGGTGTTCTCCCCGACCTGCACCGTCTCGTAGTCGCGGCCGCCTCCGACCAGTCCGTATCCGACAAAGTGTTTCGCGCAGGCCGCCACGGTGCCCGTGCTCGCAGAGCCAGCGCTGGCTCCCGTGCCGGCTCTGGCGTTGTCACCCCGGTCGCCCTGGAAGCCGCGCACCATCGCCGCGCCGAGTCGGCCGGCAAGCACCGGAGCCTCGCCGAGTGACTCGGCCACCCGGCCCCATCTGGGCTCTTCGGAGATATCCAGCATGGGGGCAAAGGCCCAGCTCACTCCTTGTGCGCTCGCTTCGGCCGCCGCGAGTCGTGCGGTGCGGAATACCAGGTCCTCGTCCCATGCCGCCGCCAGCCCGAGAGGGATCGGGAAGACCGTCCGGTGACCGTGGATGACATCACGTCCGAACAAGAGCGGGATCCCGAGGCGTGACTGCTCGACGGCGACTCGCTGTGCAGCGTTGATCGCGGAGACCTGCACACCCTCGTCGCGATCGTTGCCCGCAGTTGCGCCGCTGGCAATCACCGTCGATCCGATCCCGCCGGAGCAGATCAGCTCGCGGTCGACGATGGGGTCGAGGTTGGCGCTCTGGTGGGTCTGCCCAACCTTCTCGGCCAGGGTCATCTCGGCGAGCAGGGCCGCCACACGCTGTTCCACGAGGAGGTCGGCCCGCAGCCATGACCGCTGGCTGTTCCCGGGCTCGGTGGCCATCTCTCAGGACACCTGGATCTCAAGGTGGTTGCGCCTGGAGGTCTTCATAGCCGCTCTCACCAGCGACATGTCGATGGCCACTCCGGCAGGTCGATAGGGGTTCGACAGTGCGGTCATGGGCAAGGTGACGCCGTTCAGCACCACGGACACGGGCCCGGCTCCGCGAGGGCCTACCTGGTAGGTGACGTCCATGGGCGCGCCGTCAACCGGGACGGTCGCCCGCAAGCCGTCCAGCCCTTGTGCCAGCACGGGGTCGATCTCCAGCCGACCGTCACGCCGTCGCACGCCGAGAAGGCTCTCGACCACCAGACGCAGGAAGATCCCCGGGCCGGAGGAGTAGACCCGCCAGCCACCCTCGAACGGCACTGCGGCCCCCATGACCTCGCCATAGTGCGCGGCGGCCTCGTAACGATCGGTGAACGTCGCATCAGAGGAGGAGTAGTAACACGTGGACTGTCGGGGCATGGCGTTCGGAATACGCTCCGTCACGCCGATGGGGTTGGCCAGGGCCAAGGCCTGCAGCAACAGCTCCGCGTCACCGTGACGGGCGAGTGCCTCGGCATAGCGCAGGTGGGCATGCGTGTACATGATCCCGATCTCGCGGCCGAAGAACGTACTGGCCTCTGCGCGCTTGAAGACCTCCATCGGCCCACCGTGATACCGGGCCGGGCGGTCGAACAGCCGGGCTCCGTCGGGACCGATGAGATGTTCGTCCAGGACTGAGAGGTGCTCGCGTGCCTCCCGGGGCGAGAGCAGGTCGCCAGAGATGGCGTGAATGATCTGCAGGAGGCCGTACCTCAGGCCAGTCCGCTGATCCGAGGGGTGGACGAGGTGCTCTATCGACCCGTCGGCGGCGAACAGCCCATAACCGGCGAGCAGCCCGTCTCGCATGAGGAGCGTGTGCAGGGCTTCAGCCGTCTCGTCGGCGACTCGCTCGGACCCTTCTGCATAGGCGATGGCGTCGACTTCATCCTGACCGTCGAGCCGCATGCTGACAGCTCGCAGCGATCCAGCCAGCCTGCGGAGCGCCTGGACCTTGAGAGTCGCGGTCCAGGTTGAGGTCAGCCGCGCGGCCAGCAGCGGGTCCGCCGGCTGCAGCGAGTCGTTCCAGTCGCCGTTCCCGTAGGCGGGCAATGGACTGTCGGGGACTGTACTGGCGGCGATCGTCGCCAGTGCGCGTCGGACGTGCTCCAGCAACGGCTCCCCCGCGGTCGCTCCATGGTCGTCGACAAAAGGAACGCTTTCGCGCAGCAGGCTGGCGTCGCCGGTCACCGCCAGATACTCGCCCAGGGCCAGCACCGGCCAGAAGACCACGTCACCATGAGCGTCCCGCTGGCCGCCGCTGAAGTCACGGGGATAGAACTCGAAAGCCTGGGGCCAGTCGCCCCGAGCATTCTGGGCAGCAAAGACACGCAGGACGAGGTCGCGCAGCGGGGCGGTCTGCCCCAGGGCGACGAGCAACCCCACCGGTCCCTGACAGACGTCCCGGGTGCCCCAGGCACCTCCGGTGGACTGTTCCAGCCCGCGCGGTGAGAGGTAGTGGACAAGCGCATCGTGAGCAAACCACGGCAGCACCGTGTTGAGCTGCGAGACCTCCGTGGCCAGTGGCGAGTCAGCAGGTGGCATGAGCCGTACGGCTCGGAATATCCCGTCCCAGAACTGGAATGGGGCCCGGTCAACGAGGTGCCGCCCGACGCGGGTCTGCCCGGCCCCGTCCTGCCTGGCCAGGTCAGCGGCCGGGACCAGATCGGCGGCCGGGACCAGATCGGCGGTCAGTCCCAGACGCACCGCCGTGATGGGCTGCGTCCGCATGGTGATCCAGGGCAGGTCACGTGAGCGCCCGTCCAGGAAGAGGTCTTCGTCGCGGCCAACGCGATCCATCGACCCACGTTCCCAGGAGAACCTGAAAGACCCCTCGGGGAATCGGGCCGATGCCAGCGACCCCTCCAGGGGCCGGACGGTGACCCCCACGTCGTCGTGCTCAAGAAGCGGCGGATCCGGGTCCTGGCCGTCATCCCCGTCAAGGGCCACATTGGCGCAGATCAGGATGCGGACTGGTGGTCCGTCCAGAATTCGGACCTCCAGAACAAGCTCGTGCGACTCGGCAGCCGCCGAGGAGACCACCTCGAGCAGCCCACCGTCGTGGGCGTACCACCAACGGCAGGCGTCCAGGCCCACCGCCCAGGCGCTCGGCTGGTCGAGCAGGGTCCATTCGGTCGGAGCGCCGGTCTTGGGATCGCGGGGGTTACCGGACTCCACGAAGATGCGCAGACCCTGCGCCTGCCGCAGACCGAGGTAGCTGCGGCGGGTGGACAGCATCCGGTTCAGGCTGACGTGTCCCTGGGTCACCTGCGAGTGAAACGTCCCCGCCATCCAGGCTGTCGTGGTGAGGCTTCCCTCGTCCGGCACCAACGCTGTTCCGGTCCGCAAGATGTGGCCGTGCGGACGCAGTACGGCAGTCTCCTTGGCGCTGGTGACGACCTGGCTTCCGTCGTCGGTGAAGTAGCTGAGCAGGGTCTGGCCGTCCCACTCGGCGTGCAGGCGCCCTTCGCCGGTCAGCCGGCTCAGCTGACTTTCATCCATTGGCGTGCATGCCAGCACCGGGCCTGACGAGAAGAGTGACGAGGGCACGGCTTGCGCCTGCCCGTTTGGCGCAGGACATGCAGGCTGTGCCTCCGGCTGGGCCAGCAGGAGGTCAACAACGACCGTGTCGTGGCTGGACGTGGCTGCGGGGTGGTTGGGCTGGTACGCCCCGAAAAACCCTGTCGTAACGGTCCCGCCGGGGGCCAGCCGCATCGGTCGGGCCTGCAAAAACGCGAGTGTGTGCTCATGCTGTAGGCGCGTGTTCGACAGATCCCTCTTGGCCAGTGCGGGCAGCTCGGCCCTGGCATGATGCCCGCGCCCCACGAGCTGGAGGGCATCGGTGCCCCAGCCAGTGCCCTCGCCCAGGCAGCCGATCACCGCCCAGGGACTGGTAGGGCCGGGCATGTTCTGCCGTACCCCCAGGACGGTGCCCGCAGATGAGGTGTCGAAGGGTGTGAGATCGAGGTACTGACTGACGTAGTACTCGCACGTTCTGAGCGCCTCGTAAGGCGCCAGCGCGAGGTCCTGGGCGTAGATCACGTCGATCTCGGTCGATACCGCGCGCAGACTCTTCACCGCAACTTGCCAGTACCAGGCGGTCATGGCGTCAGCGAGCCGGAAGGTGAGGGTGTACTGCAGGTCGAGCCAGGACCCGCTGATGACAGGCCCGTCGTCGCTCCAGCTGACGCTGCTTCCACTGCCGGGCCCCACCATCGGCAGGTAGCGGCAGGCCTCGTTGGGGTCGTTACCGCGAATCCGCAGATACAGGTTGGCCGGACCGGCTTCGAGCTCATCGGCCGGGTACATCAGCACGCTTCGATCATCGACGTCGAGCCGTCGCAGCACGCCGCTCGTGGTGAACTGCGCCGCCATGCCGGATCGGCTGCGGACACAGCTCGCCACGGGCTCGGCGGTCAGTGCACCCGCCGCAATGAGTCGGTCCGTCGCTGTCACGGTGTCTGTCGCCTCCCTGGCTGCGTGGTGGTCGATTCTCAGAGGATCACGCCTGCGCCGAACTGCTCAATGCCGATCAGCGGCTTGATCTTGGACTGGACCTCACCCTTGATGAAGTGACGCCGAATCACGTTGTCGCAGAACACGTTCCCGATCGCACCCATCACCATGGCCTGGTCGAGCGACAGGTAGCGCTTGGCGATGAGCCCCGACTTGACCGCGACCGCATCGTAGAAGCCGCCTTCGCCGTAGGCCTTGAGCTTGCGCTCGATCTTGACGAGGTTGTCGTAGGCCTGGCGTGGTTCGTACTGCATCGCCAGGAACGCCGCATGGGGCGTGACGACACCGTCGCCCCAGGCGGGAGTGGGGTCGGCGCCTACCCGGTTCCCGTTGCCGATGTCGATGTGGGTGCTCTCCATGTCGGAGACGTAGCCGCCCGGGTCCATGCCGATGATCTCGACGCCCCAGGCGGTGTAGCCGCCACCCGGACGGCTGGCCGGTGAGAATCCCCAGTAGCCGTATCTGGCATCGTCCAGTCCGAACTCGCGCTGGGCGCGAACAGTGAGTGCATGGTTGATCCCCCACGACCTTGGCGCCCAGCTGGCCTCGGGCACGAACAGGTCGGGCATGAGCGCCTCGAACATGTCACCGCCCCAGCTCGGGACGATATGCATGCCGCGGTAGGTGAAGGCACCCTCGAAGACGTCGGTGCCGTAGTAGGTGTGCTGCTGACCGACCGGCTGCTGCTCGGCCCAGTCCCAGTCGGCCGGGAACGTCCGCATGGTGGCGTAGTAGGCGGCTGGCGGGATCTGGCCGTGGGCGATGCCGATGTAGGTGGCGATCCGCGGCTCTGAGACCAGGATGTCGTAGTGGTTGAGCGTGTAGAAGACATCCGGGCCGATGCCGAGGTAGTTCCCCACGACGAAGCCGTCAGGGTGGGCACCGTCCCAGAACCCACCGCGCAGGAGGCCGGCCGCCGCTTGCGGACGGGCGTCCTTGTTGTAGAACATCCCGAAGTTCATCTTCTTCAGGAGGGCGTTGGCCAGCCCGGCAACGCCGGGCTCTGCATTGCGGACCACCATCAGGGAAGCAGCGAACCAGCCGTTGTCCACGCTGGAGAGGAACGGGTACACGATGCTGCCGTTCTCGGGCCACACCGTCACCACGTCGCCGTTCGCCTCGTCGTACCAGTTGTAGAACATCCCGCTGGCCTCGTGATGCTTCAGCCGGGACATCGTGGTCAGGGTCTGGGTGAGCCGCCTCCGGCACTCCTGCACGCTGATGATCCCGAGCTCACGCGCGATGACGGTGCTCCACATGTAGCCGCCGATGTTGGTCGGCGAGGTGTAGCCGCTGCGGGTCGGTGCCTTCAGCGGCCCGCTGATGTTGTCGGCCGGCAGTCCGGTATGGCGGTCGGTCATAGCGACCAGGGAGGCCCAGGTGTCGCGTGCCCAGCGGTTGATGGTGTGCCGGTCGATCCCACCCTCTTGGCGCGACCCGAAGGCGGACGATGCCGTCGTGGCTGACGTCGGGCCCACGGCGGGTGCGGCGTGGGCGCTGGTGGCCCTGGAGGTGGTCAGGGTGACCGCTGCAGCCGCGGCTCCCCCCGCGAGAAGCTGGCGGCGGGTGGCGACGAACGGGTTGCGGGTGAGAGCAGAGTCAGTCATGTGCGGTTCCCTCTGGTTAGCCGGTGCTTGTGGGGTGCGGGCTATCTGGGTGCGGGCCATCTCGAGCGGCGAGGCTGTGCCGCGTCTGCCGTGCCGGTGACGTTCGCCGGTGATGCAGTAACGGTGATGTGGTGCCAGTCAGGCGGTGTGGCCTTGCTGCTGGGAGGTCACTTGATGCCGGTCGTGGCGATGCCCTCGATGAACTTGCGCTGGAAGATCAGGAAGACGACCAGGACGGGCACGACCACCACGGTTGCCCCGGCCAGCAGCAGGCCGTAGTTGGGCGTCACCTGCTGGTTCTTGGAGAACAGCGCCAGCGCCACGGGCAGGGTGTAGTGCTCTTGGGTCTGGGCGACCACGAGGGGCCACAGGAAGCTGTTCCAGGTGCTGAGGAAAGTGAGGATCCCGAGGGTGGCCACGCCCGGCCCGCACAGGGGAAGGATGATCTGGCGGAAGATGCGCAGCTCGCTGGCCCCGTCGATCCTGCCGGCGTCGAGCAGGTCGTCGGGGAGCTCGATGATGAACTGGCGCATCAGGAAGACACCGAAGGGCGTCACCAGGAACGGCAGCATCAGCCCCGGGTAGGTGTCGACCAGACCGAGGTTCGCGACGAGCACGAACAATGGGACCAGGGTCACCATGCCGGGAATCATGAGGGTTCCCATGACCAGGCCGAAGACCAGCTTCTTGCCGCGGAAGCGCAGCTTTGCCAGGGCATAGCCGACCATCGAGCAGAAGACGATGTTGGCGGTTGTCACCACGACGGCAATCAGGGTGGAGTTGAAGAAGGAGCGAGCGAAGATCCCCTTGCCGAAGAGGGTGCGGTAGTTGTCGAGAGTGACCTTCTCAGGCCACCAGGTCGGCGGGACCCTGAGCAGCTCTGCCTCAGGCTTGAAGCTGCCGAGGATCATCCAGACGAACGGGGTGATCACTGCGACGAACCCCAGGGTCACCACGGTGTACAGCAGCCATCGTGAGGTGGCGGATCTCGTCGTGGTCAGCATGATGTGCCTCAGGTGTTGGAGCGGAAGAATCGGAACTGTATTGCGGTCAGGCAGACGACAACCACGAAGAGCACGTAGGCCGCTGCAGAGGCGAACCCGTAGTTGCCGAAGCCGAACTGCTGGTAGGTGAACATGGACAACGTCGTGGTGGAGTCCAGCGGGCCGCCGTTGGTCATCACGAACGGCTCCTCGAAGACCTGCACGTAGCCGATGACGGTGACCACGGCGACGAACAGCATCGTCGGGCGCAGCAGGGGCACGGTGATGTGCCGGAACCGTTGCCAGGTCGACGCGCCGTCGATGGCTGCCGCCTCATGCAGCATCACCGGCACGGACTGCAGGCCGGCGAGGAAGATGATCATCGCCGTGCCGAAGTTGCGCCACGAAGACATGACGATCAGCGAGGGCATCGCCCACGTCGTGGACCCGAGCCAGTTGGGCCCCTGGACGCCGACCAGGTGCAGAACGCTGTTGACCAGCCCGACGTCCCCCCGGAGCAGGAACCTCCAGACCACGGCCACCGCAACGATCGAGGTGACCACGGGGGTGTAGTACCCGACCCGGAAGAAGGTGCGGAACCTCGTGATGCCCTTGTCCAGGGCCAGCGCAGCAGCCAGGGCCATGCCGAGGGTGAGCGGGACCCCGATGAGCACGAAGTAGGCGGTGTTGAACGCGGTCTGCCGGAACGCGTCGTCACCAAGGACATGGGAGTAGTTCTCTAGTCCCACGAAAGCGACGGCGAACGGCGAGCGAAGGTCTCTGGACTTGATGTCGGTGAAGCTCATGTAGAGCGAGGACAGGACCGGCCCCGCGGTGAAGACCACGAAGAGCAACAAGAACGGCAGGGACAGGATCCAGGCGGCCCTGCTCTGTCGGAGTGCGCCGACCTTGCGCCGGCGCGGCTTCCGCGGTGGCGACGGGGGGCCCTGGTCGAGGCCGGCCCCCCGGCGCGCAGCCGTGGGCCCGGAGGCCTCGGGACTGTGCGCCGGAGCGGTGGCGGACAACGTCAGCTGCCGGTGCCGATGGAGTCAGCCTTGGACTGCACGGACTTCAGCGCGGCCGCAGGGTCCAGGCCTGTCTTGCAGACCCTCTCCATCGCCGAGTCGAACTCGGCTGCGACCTCTTCCCAGGTGATGGTGGCCGGAGGAGCCTTGGCGTCCTCGAGCTGCTTGCCGAACACCGCGAGCTTGGCGTCTGCGGTCAGCGACGGGTCGGACCAGGCGCTCTTCACGGACGGCAGGTCGGTCGACAGGGCGAAGAACTTGACCTGGGTCTTGGGGTCGGACAGCCACTGGACGAACTTCCAGGCGCTGTCACGGTTCTTGCTGTTCTTGAACACCGCGAGGTCGGAACCGCCGACAAACGAGGTGGCGGTCTTCTGCTTCGGCATCTGCATCACGCCGTACTTCGCCGCGAAGCCCGCTCCGCCGAGGTCGTTGATGCCGCCCATCTCCCACGGACCGGAGATGAACATCGGGACGGACCCGTTGACGAAGCTCGGGGCGCGGGAGTTCAACGGAAGCTGCTTGGCCGCGATGCCGTCGGTGAAGTAGGTCTGGAAGTACTTCACGGCCTCGGTCATGGCGGGGGTGTCGAACGTGTACTTCTTCTGGTCGGCGGAGGAGACCTCAGCGCCGTTGGACCAGGCAAACGGCAGGATCGACTGCCAGGAGCCCTGACCACCGGCTTGCAGGTCGATGCCCCACTTGGCCCCGGCTTTGGTCTGCATGGCCTTGGCCATGGCCTTCAGGCCGGCCCAGTCGGTCGGCAGCTTGGTGATGCCCGCCTTCGCTGCCAGGTCCTTGCGGTAGTAGACGAGGCGGGTCTCGACATACCAGGGGACGCCGTATGCCGTTCCACCCACCTCGGTGGTCTTCTGGGCGCCGTCGAAGAAGGTGCTCTTGTCGATCGAGGCGGGTGTCGGGTCCAGCGCCTGGGGGGCGAACTCACCCATCCACGTCGTGCCGATCTGGGAGATGTCCGGGGTCTTGCCGGCGGTGATGGCCGTGGCAAGCTTGTCGTGGGCCGCGTTGAAGGGGATCGCCGTGACGTTGATCTTGACGCCCGGGTTGGCGGCCTCGAACTCCTTGGCCAGCGCTGGCAGCTTGTCGCCCTCGCCGCCCATGGCCCAGACCGAGATGGTCCCGGTGGCCTTGCCCGAGCTGACGGCCTTGGCCGTCTGGGTGGGGCCGGCGGCCTTGTCGCTCGAGCGACCACAGGCAGCCAGGCTCATGGTCGTCGTCAGGACGAGCGCGACCACAGCGGTGCCGCGGGTGTTGCGTTTCATCGTTGTTCTCCTTGGTCGGGACCAGGCCCGAGTGCGGTGACTCTGTCTCAGCTCGTGACCCACGGCTCGTCACGGTCGTCCACTTCGGGACAGCCGCAGGAGGTCCGCAGAACCAGCTCGGTCGGCAGGATCAGTGGTTCCGGCACCGTGGCGGCACCGGCAATACGTTCATGCAGCCGGGTCGCGGCAGCGCGACCCAGCTGGTAGAGGGGCTGGCGTACTGTCGTCAGCCCAGGGCTGACATACCGCGCCGTCATGACGTCATCCCAGCCGACGATCGCCATGTCGTCCGGGACGCGGATGCCGGAGTGCTGCAGGGCCTTCATCGTC
>JBDTWH010000172.1:0-2387 GCA_040006795.1 Actinomycetota bacterium
TGTTCCTGCACCTGGACGGGTCGGGTCACGTTCTGCCCGAGCGCGACGCCGAGGTCGAGGTCGACGGTCGGGTTGTGGGGCGCCTGACGTCGGCCGCCCTGCACTATGAGCTGGGCCCGATCGCGCTGGCCGTCATCAAGCGAAACACGCCGCTGGATGCTGTGTGCCTGGTCGCCGGGCTGAGCGCCAGCCAGGAGGAGATCGTCCGGCGCGACGCCTGACTGCCTTCTGCGACCGGTTAGGACGTCACGGGGTCAGCGGACAATGGGCAGGACGATCGTGACCCGGCGGTTGAGCGCCCGGTTGGCGTCGGTGGTGTTGGGTGCGACCGGGCTGGCCTGGCCGAACCCCTGAGGGGCCAGGGTCACCGCCTGCCCGGCCAGAGCCGTCTGCAGGACCTGGGCGACGGCCAGTGCCCGGGCGTTGGACAGGGCCACGTTCTTGGCGGCCGTCCCCAGGTTGTCCGTGTACCCGTTGATCTGGATCGTGCCCGTCACAGTTGAGCCTCGCATCTGCGCCGCGAGGGCGGTCACGGAAGCCTTTGCCCTGGGCGTCAGAGCCGCCGAGTTCAACGCGAAGAAGACATCCGACCGCAGGACCAGCTGTTTTCCGGCCTGGACGTGGGGTGTGGACTTGGGGGCCGCCGTGGCGATGACCGGCAGTGCAGCTGAGGCTGTCGGAGTGGGCGCAGGCGTGGTCTTGTCCGGGCTCGCGCTGCTCGAGGGTGTCGGCAACGTCTGTGCTGCCGAAGACGGATCGGCGGAGCCGTTTGGCCAGGCCAGGAAGATGATCAGCAGCAGCACCGGGATGGCAGCGAACAAGGCCCAACGGGCAACTGACCCGTTGACGCCCGGCAGGCGGCGGGCTGCCCGACGGGCGACCACAGGAGCGGCTGGCGATTCAGGGCCGTCGATGACGCGAACCCCGTTGTGCCGCTCCCGCACCCCCGCGATCATCGTGCCGGCCACCCCGATGATGTCGCCGGTCTCGGCAATCTGAGCGAAAAGGGCTCGCGGGTCCGTTTCGACCCGCAGGGACTTCAGGTTCGAGTCCTCAGCGGCGGTCGCGGACAGCTTCATGTTCACGTGGACCCTGCCGAGAGTCGGCTCGGCGCCGGCAAACGTGCCCGTGTGGCTGCCGGAGAGCACTGAGTCCTCGACGACCTGCGACCCGGACGTCTGTCGGGTGCTCGGGGTCAGCTTGAGGTCGCCGAACCCTGCCAGCAGCGTGTCGACTGCCCCGCTCAGACGTTTGCCGGCGAACTCCATGTGCTTGTCGCCGGTGACCAGGTCCACGGTTGCGTCGGGTGCGAAACAGGCCATGACGGCATCGCGGCTCCCCGAGTCGAGGGCCGCGCCGAGTCGCTGGAGTGCTGGGCTGAGGTTGTTCATGTCATCACCGGTTCGAGGATGTCACTGGTGGCAGCCTTCGTCGTGGGGTTGGCCCCGATCATGCCCGTTCGCCCGCAAATGTGGCCGTTCGGACGAGGGAATTCCCTCATTCTTGGCCGGTAGGTCGTGGGGGCGAGCCCGCAGCAGGCAGAGGCACCATAAACTGCCCTCAACCCGGACAAGTCCCCATGTCCCGATAGAAAGAGGATCTGCGCGCTGTGACCCCCGCCGTCGTGCACCAACCTTCAGGCGATGACCTCCCTCCGGCCAGCGTCCAGCTTCCCCACGACCCATTCGACCTCCCCGGAGGACCGGAGGGCTCAGCCTGCGGTGAGACCTCGTCGCACGACCCCGGCTGGCTGCGCGCCGCGCAGCAGGCCCGGAGGCTCTCGTGGTTCTCCCTGGCCTGGATGACCGCCGAGGGGATCCTGGGTCTTGCTGCTGGCGTGGCAGCAAGCTCGATCTCCCTGATCGGGTGGGCGCTTGGCTCGGTCATCGAGGGCGTTGCGTCGGTCATCGTGATCTGGAGGTTCACCGGCGGGAGAACTCTTTCGGAGGTCGCCGAGCAGCGAGCCGGTCGCGCCGTGGCGTTCTCGTTCTTCGTGCTGGCCCCATACCTCGTGGTGGAGTCGGTGCGCGACCTGCTCGGCGGCCATGAGATGACGACGAGTGTTCTGGGTCTGGTCGTCACCGGCGCCAGCCTGGCCGTCATGCCGCTGCTGGGACGCGCCAAGCAGCGACTGGGGGTGCGTCTGGGCTCGCGGGCCACCGCCGGTGAAGGCATGCAGAACCTCATGTGTGCCGCCCAGGCTGGTGCGGTCCTGGTCGGACTGGCCGTCACTGCGACTCTTGGCTGGTTCTGGCTGGACCCAGCAGTGGGCCTGCTGCTGGCCGGTTGGGCGATCTACGAGGGCGTCGAGGCCTGGCAGGGCGAGGACTGCTGCTGAGCCGGTTCGACGCGGTTGGCGCGGGCGACTGCGGAGTCGGTTCGCACGC
>JBDTWH010000173.1:0-56585 GCA_040006795.1 Actinomycetota bacterium
CCAAGGCCGGCGCCACCACCAAGAAGAAGAAGGCCGAGCCGAAGGCCGAGAAGGCTGAGAAGGCTGAGAAGGCTGAGCCGAAGGCTGAGAAGGCTGAGAAGGCTGAGAAGGCTGAGCCGAAGGCGGCAAAGTCCGAGCCGAAGACTGAAAAGGCTGAGCCCAAGGCGCAGAAGGCTGACAAGGCTGACAAGGCTGACAAGGCTGAGTCGAAGGAAGACACGACCCTCACGGACGACGCCGCAGTGGTGTCTGACGTCGCCAAGCCTGAGGCCTGATCGTGCTCGACGAGGCATTGGAGCACTTGGTCAAGGGCATCGTCGACCACGATGAGGATGTGGCTGTACGGCGCAAGGATCTGCGTCGGGGCGAGGTTCTCGAGGTGCGGGTTCATCCGGACGATCTTGGACGGGTCATTGGTCGCTCCGGCCGCACGGCAAGGGCGCTTCGCACGGTGATGAGTGCCCTCGCAGGCGGTGAGCCGGTGCGGGTCGACATCGTGGACACGGACCGGGTGCGTTAGAAGACACAGCATTGCCCGCGGCAGCGCACGTCGTGCTCCGTCTGCGGCAGGCCAGTTGCCGGTCTGCGACGGTCCGCGTCTACGCAGGCACAAGCGCTGCCCAGCCTGCCCGACAAGGGGTATGCCGGAAGGTCTCCTTCCGGCATACCCCTTGGTCTTTACCGATTGTCTCCGCACTACCGTCAGAAGGACTGGTCCATGCAGGTTGTTGTCGCCCGGGTTGGCAAAGCTCACGGACTGCGCGGCGAGGTGACCGTCCAGGTTCTCACCGGTGATCCGGATGAGCGCTTCGTGCCCGGCGCTACCTTCGCGACCGAGCCCGAAGAGGCGGGCCCGCTGATCTTGCGCTCCGCCCGCGACAACAATGGCATCCTGCTGCTCGGGTTCGAGAACACCGACGACCGCAACGGAGCCGAGGCGCTGCGAGGTATCAAGCTCTTGGCTGAGGTCCTCGGCGACGACGGGAACGAAGAGACCTGGTACGAAAGGGATCTGGTCGGCCTCAAGGTCGTAACAGTCGGCGGCGTCGAGGTCGGCGTGGTTGCCGCCCTGGAGCCCAGGCCTGCCCAGGATCTGCTGGTTCTGCGTCTGAACGATGGCCGCGAGGCCCTGGTGCCGTTTGTCACGGCGATCGTGCCCGAGGTCGACATCGAGGGTGGACGCGTCGTGCTCGATCCGCCCCCCGGTCTGCTGGACCTGGACGAGCTGTGAGGACGCTCGCGTGAGAGTGGACGTTGTCACCATCTTCCCGGAGTACCTCTCCCCCCTTGACCTGTCCCTGATTGGCAAGGCGCGTCAGGACGGCCTGATCGACCTCGAGGTCCACGACCTGCGTGACTTCACTCACGATCGGCATCGCACCGTCGATGACACCCCGTATGGCGGTGGCGCAGGCATGGTGATGCGTCCAGAACCATGGGGAGAGGCGCTAGGGCACCTCATGGAGACGGGCGCGACGGGGGAGAGCGGCAAGGTTCCCCATCTGCTCGTGCCCGGACCTGGCGGCATCCTGTTCACCCAGGCCATGGCCCACGAGTTGGCGGCCGAGCCCTGGCTGGCGTTCGCCTGCGGTCGCTATGAGGGTATCGATGAGCGGGTCCTGCATGAGGCACGCGCGCAGATGCAGACCACGGTCGTCTCGGTTGGTGACTATGTCCTCAACGGCGGTGAGGCAGCTGTGCTCGTCATGGTTGAGGCCATTGCCCGGCTGGTCCCCGGCGTCATCGGCAACGCCGAGTCTCTGGTCGAGGAGTCCCACGAGGATGGCCTGCTGGAGTACCCGGTGTTCACCAAGCCGCCGACCTGGCGCGGGCGCGTGGTGCCCGAGGTTCTGCTTTCGGGACATCACGGGCAGATCGCCCGATGGAGGCGGGACGAGCGGCTGCGGCGCACGGCGCTGCGCAGACCGGACATGATCGAGCGACTGGATCCCACTGACCTCGATGCCCGGGACCGTGAGGTTCTCACTGACCTGTCTGAGCTGCCGGCTGAGTACGGGCGCTTCGACACAAACGACCCAATTTCAGACTGACGCCGCGCTGTGGCAGACTGACATCTCGCGTCTTGCAACGGTTTCGTGCCCCTGCCACAGGGGGAGAGCAACGAGTGACGGATAGCAGGAGCACCCATACACATCGCCCGCCCGGACTACACCGCGGCGTGCACCAGAACCGTGAGCGGCCTGTGGCGCTGACGAGAAAGCGAAGCGAACATGCACAAGCTCGACGACGTCGACAAGGCCAGCCTGCGCGACGACATCCCGGCATTCCGCGCCGGTGACAACGTCAAGGTTCACGTCAAGGTCATTGAGGGCACGCGCTCGCGCGTCCAGGTCTTCCAGGGAGTGGTGATCCGTCGCCACGGTGGTGGCGTCGGCGAGACCTACACGGTTCGCAAGGTCAGCTTCGGCGTCGGCGTCGAGCGGACCTTCCCCCTGCACAGCCCGGTCATCGAGAAGATCGAGGTCGTGACCCGGGGTGACGTGCGGCGCGCCAAGCTGTACTACCTGCGCGACCTGCGCGGCAAGGCTGCCAAGATCAAGGAGAAGCGCAACGTGACGCCCGCCCGCTGAGGCGACGCGCCCGTCTCGGTCGCAAGACTCCCTACCATCGGTCCGGGAGGAAGACCAGCCTCAGTCTCGTTATCGCTGGTTGGTAGCCACCGGTGCCGCGATCGTGCTTATGATGCTGGTTCGAGGCCTCCTCCTGGAGTCCTTCTACATCCCCTCGGCGTCGATGGAGCCTACGCTGAAACCCCAGGACCGTATTCTGGTCAACAAGATCGGAGGCGCGTCATCGCTTCAACGAGGGGACCTTGTCGTCTTCGACGGCACCCACACTTTCGACGATCGTGCTGCGGGTCCTGGTTCGGGGCCCAGCTCGGCGGTGGCCAGGATCATGGGTTCGACGCCATCGACACTGTCGATCCATCTCCACGAGAGCGACTACGTCAAGCGTGTCGTCGGACTTCCCGGGGATCACGTGGTGTGCTGTGACGCAAGAGGTCTTCTGGCCGTTAACCACGCCGCGGTCGAGGAACCTTATGTCTACCCAGGCGACAGACCGAGCGACCTGACCTTCGATGTCACCGTCCAGGGTGGAGGAGTCTGGGTGATGGGTAACCACCGCAGCGACTCGGCGGACTCACGTGCTCATCTAGGCGATCCTGGAGGAGGAATGGTGCGACTCGAAGATGTGATCGGCAGGGCCGCGGTGACTCACTGGCCACCTCGCCGGCCCGCCATCCTGCGCGCACCAGCCACATGGGGCGCCATTCCCCCCGCCCCCGGTGAGGTGCGCCGGTGAGCATGCCCGAAACAGGCCAGGGCGAGCCGGATCGGGACCTCGACCGCCGTCAGGAGCTCGAGGAGCGTCGAGAGGTTCAGCGCGAGCGACAAACCGAGTCCGCGCGAGCCGGCGAACCCGGGCCCTCGGCGCAGTCCGGGCCAGAGTCCGAGGCCCGCCGGGACGCTGTCCACCAAGGAGCGGACGGGTCGCCCGCTGGCGTAGGGCAGAGGCGGGACACAGCGACGCCTATCCTGCGCGAGTCGGTGATTGTTATCTGCCTGGCGTTGTTGTTGTCTCTGATCGTCAAGACCTGGCTGATGCAAGCCTTCTACATACCGTCAGAGTCAATGGAGAACACCCTTCTCACCGGTGATCGGGTGATCGTCAACAAGCTGGTCCCCTCGCCGATGACCCTCCATCGGGGCGACGTCATCGTGTTCGAGGATCCTGATCACTGGTTGCCCGCCCATCCCCCGCTTCAGCGCTCGCCGCTGATGAGCGCCGTCAACACGTCCCTGACCTTCGTCGGGCTGCTGCCGAGCGACGAGGGCAATCATCTGATCAAGCGGGTCATCGGGTTGCCGGGGGACAGCATCAGGTGCTGCGACCAGAACAAACGGATCTCGGTCAATGGCGCGGAGCTGACCGAGCCGTATCTCTTTCCCGGCGATGTACCGAGCCAGGAGCCCTTCGACATCAAGGTCCCGCCAGGGCGGGTCTGGGTGATGGGTGACCACCGCAGCGACTCGGCGGACTCCCGGGCGCATGACCAGAGCTCGGGTGGCCTCAAAGGCTCGGTTCCGGTGAGCCTGATCGTGGGGCGTGCCATCACCGTCGTCTGGCCGATCGAGCACTGGGCCTGGTTGTCGAACCCCACACAGACGTTCGCCGGGGTCCCCACGCCGACGGCGAAATGACCGCAAGACCCAAGAGCGTCCCTGCCGGCACCATCCGGTCGGGGTATCCGTGAGCGTTCCCGGAATTCCCCCGGTTCCGCGGCGGCAAGACATTCAGCGCCGGTCTGCCGAGTCTCGTAGAGCCGCCCGTCACCGGGGAGGTGCCGAGCCAGCCAAGCAGGCCCGACACCGTGGAACTGCCGAGTCTCGTCGACAGGCCCAGCGACTCGAGGCGGCCGAGGCACGTCTGGCGGCCCGTCGCGATGAGGCGGCTGAGTCTCGTCGCGAGGCGGAGCGGCTGGAGGCGGCTGAGTCTCGTCGCGAGGCGGAGCGGCTGGAGGCCGCCGAGTCTCGCGTGGTGGCGCGTCGCCAGGAAGCAGCCGCGTCTCGTCATGAGGCTCAGCGCAGGCAAGACCCCCAGCCCCGTCGTGACGGCGAGCGGACGGGCGGCGATGAGAGCCGTGGTGACCTCCAGCGTCAGGGCGGCGATGACTCTCGCCGTGAGGTCAAGCATCGGGCCATAGGATCGCCGATGCTGCGCGAGTCCGTGATCGTCATCGTGCTGGCACTGCTGCTGTCGCTGTTGGTGAAGACCTGGCTGATGCAGGCCTTCTACATTCCGTCAGGGTCGATGGAGAACACCCTGGTCAAGGATGATCGGGTGATCGTCAACAAGCTGGTGCCTTCGACGGTGTCACTGCATCGCGGTGACGTCATCGTGTTCGAGGACCCCGATCACTGGTTGCCTCAGGTGACCCAGGTGCGGCACTCCCGGCTCGTGAACGCCCTGACCTTTGTGGGCCTGTTGCCCAGCGACGAGGGCAACCACCTGATCAAGCGGGTGATTGGTCTGCCCGGCGACCACGTCGTGTGCTGTGACCAGAACAAGCAGCTCACCGTGAATGGCGTGGCCCTGATCGAGCCATACCTCAAGCCTGGCGATGCACCCAGCCAGGAGACCTTCAGTATCACCGTCCCACCGGGGCGGGTCTGGGTGATGGGTGATCACCGCTCCGACTCGGCCGACTCCCGCCCCCACGACCAGGGCTCGGGCGGCGTGAAGGGTTCCGTCCCGGAGAGCCTGATTGTGGGGCGTGCCGCCGCCCTGGTCTGGCCGAGGGAGCGGTGGACGTGGCTTTCCAACTCTCCTGCGACCTTCGCCGGTATCCCTGCGCCGACGGCGAGATGAGCTCGGGCGAGCCCTGGTCCCGGGTCGTGGTATCTCCTCCAGATCTGATCAGTCCCTGCCGGGCCATGATGCATGATGGAGCCGTGCGGATCGAGCGTGAAGGCGACGAGATCACCGGGACCACGGCGGGGGACCAGACCGTCGTGTCTCGTCGAGACATCCGGCATCGGCGGGCCATTCTCCCGCCGATGATGCGCGAGTCCGCGATCGTCATCGCTCTGGCGTTGCTGTTGTCGATGATCGTCAAGACGTGGCTGATGCAGGCTTTTTTCATCCCTTCGATCTCGATGGAGAGCACCCTGGTCAAAGGTGACCGGGTGATCGTCAACGAGCTCGTTCCCTCGCACCTTTCGGTCAACCGTGGTGACGTGATCGTGTTCGAGGACCCCGGCCACTGGTTGCCGGCTCCTGTCCAGGTCCAGCGCCCTCCGCTCCTGAGCGCCCTCAACTCGACGTTGGTCTTCGTGGGGCTGCTGCCCAACGACGGCAGCAGCCACCTCATCAAAAGGGTCATCGGCCTGCCGGGGGACCACGTGGTCTGCTGCAACCAGAACAAGCAGCTCACCGTGAATGGCGTAGCCCTGGTCGAGCCGTATCTGTTCCCCGGCGACAGCCCCAGCCAGCACCCCTTCAAGATCACCGTCCCGCCAGGGCGGGTGTGGGTCATGGGCGACCACCGCTCGCAGTCCGGCGACTCCCGCCACCACGACGAGAGCTCGGGCGGGGCCATGGGCTCTGTTCCCGAGAGCCTGATCACCGGTCGCGCCATCTCCCTTGTCTGGCCGGCTGACCACTGGACCTGGCTCTCCAACTATTCCCAGACGTTCGCCCGGGTACCGACAGCGACACCAAGATGACCGTGAGCAACACGTCGCACAAACCGTCGCTGAGAGTCGAGCGGGAGCTGCAGCGGGCGGGGCATCGACTGGTGGCAGGTATGGACGAGGTCGGTCGCGGGGCTCTCGCGGGCCCGGTGTCGGTTGGGGTGGTGGTGGTCGATGAGGCCTGCCGTTCGGCGCCGACTGGTGTCAAGGACTCCAAGCTGCTGACCCACCAGGTCCGGGAGCGACTGGTGCCAAAGATCCAGCGATGGGCGAGCGCGTACGCGGTCGGGCATGCCTCACCGGGTGAGATCGACCGCTTCGGGATCATGGTTGCCCTGCGTTTCGCGGGCGCCCGTGCGATCGCCGCGCTGCCGGTCATCCCGGATCTGATTCTCCTGGACGGCAACTACGACTGGGTGACCGATCCGCGGCGGGTGGGGCTGTTCGGGGATGTCGAGCAGGGGTTCGACGGCAACCCGGTTGCCCCCTTCGTGCCGGTCAGGACGATGATCAAGGCCGACCTGTTCTGTTCCTCGGTCGCGGCCGCGAGTGTGCTGGCAAAGGTCGAGCGGGACGCGATGATGGTCGTGCTCGCGGCCGAGGTGCCGGGCTATGCCTGGGAGCTGAACAAGGGTTACTCCGCACCGGAGCATTTCGCGGCGCTGCAGCTGCATGGCCCGACGGTGCACCATCGGCTGTCTTGGCGATTGCCAGGAGCGTGCGGGCCGCCACGCGCGGGGCGCCTCGGGGTTGGCGGGGCAGGTGTTCCCGGGAACGCAGTGATGCATGATGGTTCGGTGCGGACCGAACCCGGAGGCGGCCAATGCCAGATAGTCACCTTGAACGAGGCAGTCGATGAGCGAGGCATCTCATGAGCTCTGAGGACCTGGAGAAGTACGAGACCGAGATGGAGCTCCAGCTCTATCGCGAGTATCGCGACGTCGTGGGGCTGTTCTCTCACGTCGTCGAGACGGAGCGTCGTTTCTACCTGGCCAACTCCGTTGAGGTGAAGGTCCGCGGTGAGGGTGGTGAGGTGTACTTCGACGTCACCATGTCCGATGCCTGGGTCTGGGATGTCTACCGGCCGGCACGGTTCGTCAAGAACGTGCGGGTCGTCACCTTCAAGGACGTCAATGTTGAGGAGCTGGCCAAGAACGAGCTCCAGCTGCCCAAAGACGGTGGTTTCTAGAGCATTCCAGCCACTGGGCCCGTCACCGGCACCAGACAAGAGTGACGAGGCCAGATAGCTAGACTCACGGCATAGCTCGATATTGCCCGACCCGCTGCCCGGTCGGGCAAGACGCACGAGCTCGGCTATGGAGGCTCTCAACATGTTCACTCGAATCGCCGTGGTCAACCGTGGTGAGCCTGCTGTCAGGCTGATTCGCGCTGTGCGAGAGCTGAACGAGGAATATGGCTATGGGATCAAGGTCATCGCCCTGCACACAGAGGCTGAGCAGCGGACCCTCTTCGTACGCTCCGCCGACGAGTCGGTCTGCCTTCGCGACGTCGAGTCGCCGACCGGTCCATACCTTGACCACATCGAGCTCGAGCGCGCGCTGCTGGCCAGCCGGGCCGATGCCGTCTGGGTGGGCTGGGGTTTCGTAGCCGAGGACCCGGCCTTCGTGGACCTCTGCCTACGCCTGGGGCTGGTCTTCATCGGTCCGCCCGCCAGCGCCATCCGGCAGCTGTGCGACAGGATCGAGGCGAGGCTCCTGGCCGAGAAGATTGGTGTTCCGCTGGCCCCGTGGAGCGGCGGGCCGGTGTCCAGCAGGCAGGAGGCGGCTCGGCATGGCCACACGATCGGATACCCGCTGCTGATCAAGGCGAGGAGCGGCAGGGGTGGCCGGGGGATGCGGGTCGTCCGGTCGGCCGATGAGCTTGAGGCCGTCTTCGAACGCGCGCAGGGCGAGGCACAGAGCATGTTTGGCGATCCGGTGGTCTTCATGGAGGGACTGGTCAGCGACGGCCGCAACGTCGAGGTGCAGATCATGGCCGATGCGCATGGCACCGTCTGGGACCTGGGGGTCCGCGACTGTTCCATCCAGCGTCGCAACAACTGGAAGCTCGTCGAGGAGTCTCGTTCTCCGGCCGTGGGTGCCGAGCAGGAGTCTGTGCTCAGGGCCGCAGCGGTCGCACTCGTGCGGGCCGCGGGGTATCAGGGCGCGGGGACAGTCGAGTTCGTCTACCAGCCTGTCGACGGGACCTTCGCGTTCGTGGGAGTGAACGCCCGGCTGCAAAGTGACCATCCCGTCACCGAGGTCACCACCGGGCTCGACCTGGTAAAGCTGCAGCTGCTCACGGCTGACGGCGACCGTCTGCCCGGGGAGGCGCCGCCGCACGTCGGACACGCCATCGAGGCGCGCCTCAACGTCGAGGATGCCGATCAGGACTTCGCTCCCGCACCGGGCACCGTGGTGCTGCTGAATCTGCCGTCAGGTCCGGGCATCCGTGTCGACACCGGGATCGCCTCGGGGGACGTGATACCCCCCGGCTACGACTCGATGGTCGCGAAGATCATCGCCTGGGGCCAGGATCGTCCTGAGGCCTTGTCGCGGTTGCGTTGCGCCCTACGTGAGACCACAGTCGTGCTTCAGGGCGGGACGACGAACAAGTCGTTCCTGCTGGACCTGCTGGCCCGTCCGGAGGTTGTGTCAGGCCACGCGTACACGGGCTGGGTGGACCGTGTGCACGACTCGATGACCCGGGCACCATCTCAGCACGCGGCGGTCGCCCTGCTCAGCGTCGCCATTGATGAGTACGACGCCGAGGAGACGCTGGAGCGGCGCGCCTTCCTCGGCTCAGCGCGCGGTGGGAGGCCTCGCGCCAGCCATGCCGTCGGCCGCAAGATCGAGCTTCGCTACCAGGGGCAGACCCACCGGGTGGTCGTCGCACAGGTCAGTCCCCGCCGATACCGGCTGGAGGTGGAAGGGGGGCTGATGGACGTGGACGTCGACCGGCTCAGCACGTTCGAGAGCCGTCTCGGGCTCGGTGGCGCGCCCTTCCATATCGTGTCGGTCGCCGACTCGGCCGGTCACCGGGTTGAGGTCGACGGGGTGAGCCACCGGATAGCCGGGGACGAGTCCGGGCTGGTCCGTGCACCGGCCCCGGCTGTCGTGGTGGCGGTCCAGGTCACCGCCGGCGAGGATATCGAGGCCGGTGCAGCCATCGCGGTACTCGAGAGCATGAAGCTGCAGACCACGGTTCGGGCTCCCCGCTCCGGACGGGTGCGTGAGGTGTTTGCCCGGGTCAACTCACAGGTGGATGCCGGGGCGCCGCTCCTGCGACTGGATCGGCCCGTCGGGGAGGTCGTCGTCGGCGACGCGCCGACAGTCACCTTTGAAGCGCCCAGATCTGCGTCGGACGCGCACTCCCGGGCCCGAGAGCACCTCGACGCGCTGCGCGCCATGATCACGGGCTATGACGTGAGCGCGAAGCGGGCGCAAGCGCTGGTCACCGGGTATGGCCGGCTGCGCAATGAGCTCGCCCAGGACATCGAGCTCAGACTCGAGGAGCTGGTGATTCTCGGCACGTTCGCCGATCTCTGCGAGCTGTCGCGCAACCGGCCCACCAGTGCCGAGGAAGACTCGGACGAGCGCGTCCACAGCCCACGGGAGCACTTCCACACCTACCTCCACTCCCTGGACGTCGATCAGGAGCGCCTGCCGGCGGCGTTCCGTGGCAGGCTCTCGCGAGTGCTCCAGCACTACGGCGTCACGGATCTGACAAGGAGCCCTCAGCTGGAGGAGGCCGTCTACCGGGCGTTCCTTGCGCAGCAGAGTGCGGCCGACCAGACTCCGGTGGTCGCCTCGCTGCTCGAGCGGTGGCTGGTTGAGCAAGAGGTTTCGACGGATGCTGCGCGCGCCCAGCTGAAAGGCGTGCTCGACAGGCTGATCGTCGCAACCGAGCTTCGTTACCCCACCATCGGTGACCTGGCACGGAGCATCCGGTTCCGGTTCTTCGACAACCCCGTCATTCTGGCGGCGCGAGAGCTCGTCTACGCGGGAGTACGCGAACATCTGCGGTACCTCGATGAGCGACCGGGAGCCGCAGACTACGCACAACGCATCGAGACCATGACGGCATGCCCCGAGCCGCTGATCCGGCTGCTGGCCCAGCGCATCGGAGTCAACACCCCCGGGCCGGAGCCGATGCTGGAGGTGCTCACCAGGCGCTACTACAAGATTCGCAGTCTCGAGGAGGTCCGCGCGTTCACGCTGGAGGGCCGTCAGTTCGTCACGGGGGAGTACGAGCTGGGCGGCAAGCGCCTCCACCTCATTGCCGGCATGGGTGCCCTCTCCGATCTGCCTGCCGTTCTGGTCACCCTGGCCGGTCTGGCCGCTGCGGTCGCAGACCCCACAAATCTCGTCGTGGATCTATACCTCTCGTCGGTCGACCCGTCAGCCGACCAGGACCAGGTCGCCTCGACGCTGGGGGACGTTCTCGACGAGGCGCCGGTCCTGGTCACCGGCCGCCGCGTGACGGCCACGGTGTGCGACGAGACTGGCGAGCCGATGCGGTTCACCTTCCGCCCGTCGCAGGGGCGCATGCAGGAGGATCGGGTCATCCGGGGCCTGCATCCGATGATCGGTCACCGCTTTGACCTGTGGCGGTTGAAGAACTTCAGGGGCACCCAGCTACCTGCGACCGAGGACACCTACCTCTTTCACATTGCCGCTCTCGACAACCCGGCCGATGAGCGGCTCGTTGCCTTTGCGGAGATCCATGACGTCACCCCCCTTCGGGATGCGTCAGGTCAGGTCGTCGCATTCCCGAGCGTGGAGCGCAAGCTCGCGGCATGTCTGGAGAGCATCCGCGCCAGCCAGGCCGAACGAGGCTCAGCCCGGCGGCTCGACGCCAACCGGATCGTCCTGTACGTATGGCCGCCGGTCGACATCCCCCTCAACGAGCTCAGTGGCTTCGCCCGTGCATCGGCTCCGATGACCGTGGGAGCAGGTCTGGAAGAGATCATGATGCTGGTCCGCCACAGGGCCTCGCCGGACGCGGAGCCGCGAGAGGTCGCGGTGATCTTCTCCTACCGGCCGGGAGCGGGGGTCGGCGTGAACGTGACCAGGCCACCGAAGGGGCCTCTGGCGCCCCTGGACGAGTACACCCAGAAGGTGCGACGCTCACGTGCCCGCGGGACGGTCTACCCCTACGAGATCGTGCCCATGCTCACCGGGGTCGGCGGTACGTTCAGCGAGCACGACCTGGATGAGGCCGGTCGGCTCGTCCCGGTCGAGCGGCCCCGTGGACACAACGTTGCCGGGATCGTCGCCGGGGTGGTCTCGACACCTTCGGCCCGTTACCCCGAGGGCATGGTGCGTGTCGTCCTGTTCGGTGACCCGACCAAGTCCCTGGGTTCTGTTGCCGAGCCGGAGTGCGCGCGAATCATGGCGGCCCTCGATCTCGCGGAGGAGATGGCGGTTCCGCTGGAGTGGTTCGCTCTGTCCTCGGGCGCCATGATCTCGATGGACAGTGGCACCGAGAACATGGACTGGGTCGCCCGGGCCCTGCGCCGGCTGATCACCTTCACCCAGGCCGGCGGCGAGGTGAACGTGATCGTGGCCGGGATCAATGTGGGGGCGCAGCCGTACTGGAACGCTGAGGCGACCATGCTCCTGCACACCAAGGGAATTCTCGTCATGACTCCGGACAGCGCGATGGTCCTGACAGGCAAGCACTCGCTGGACTACTCGGGCGGTGTCTCCGCCGAGGACAACTTCGGCATCGGCGGGTACGACCGGGTCATGGGTCCGAACGGGCAGGCTCAGTACTGGGCGCCGAATCTGCGGGCCGCCTGCCGAACGCTGTTCGCCCACTACGAGCACACGTACATAGCGCCGGGGGAGCACGCCGGACGTCGAGCCGCCAGCAATGACCCGCACGACCGGGATGTGCGCAGCTACCCGCACGTCCACCCGAGCAGCGACTTCACCACGGTGGGGGACATCTTCTCCGACGAGGTCAACAAGGAGCGCAAGAAGCCGTTCGACATCCGCACGGTCATGCGTGCAGTCGCCGACCAGGACCATGCCTTGCTGGAGCGTTGGGCCGGCATGGCGGACGCCGATACCACGGTCGTCCTGGACGCTCACCTCGGTGGTTACCCGATCGCCATGCTCGGCATCGAGTCACGGCCGATCCCTCGACGGGGCTGGTTCCCCGCCGACGGTCCGGACCAGTGGACCGCGGGAACCCTCTTCCCCCGCTCTTCCAAGAAGACTGCCCGGGCGATCAACGCTGCCAGCGGCAACCGCCCCCTTGTGGTGCTGGCGAACCTGTCAGGCTTTGACGGCTCACCAGAGTCGCTGCGCGGGATGCAGCTGGAGTATGGCGCGGAGATCGGCCGGGCCATCGTCAACTTCGACGGTCCGATCGTCTTCTGCGTGATCTCACGCTTCCACGGCGGCTCATTCGTGGTCTTCTCCAGCGTTCTGAACGCCAACATGGAGATCATCGCCATCGAGGGTTCGTTCGCCTCGGTCATCGGGGGGGCACCCGCGGCTGCTGTCGTCTTCTCCCGTGACGTCGGCGCCCGCACTGCCGCGGATCCCCGGGTCAAGGTGCTGGAGGCCGCCCTGGCGCAGGCCGGGGAGGGCGACCGACCTCGCCTTCGGGTTGAGCTGGCCGGCCTGCGCGCGGAGGTGCGCTCGGAGAAGCTCGGTGAGGTCGCCGACGAGTTCGAACAGGTCCACAACATCGAACGGGCCCTGGCTGTCGGCTCCGTGCACACGATCATTCCCGCGGGGCAGCTTCGGCCCTACCTCATCGGGGCCGTGGAGCGAGGTCTGCGCCGAGCCGCCTCCGAAGGCACCTCGGAGGCAGCTATCTGACCGCCGCGGGCTCGCTGCTGAGACAACACGATGGGTGACACGACCGTCAGTGCCATCGACGGTCAGGCCGGGTTCCTCGGGACGCCGGCTAGAAGGGCCAGGAGCGCGCCTTTGCTCAGCCGGGTACCCCGGAATGGTCTTTCGTCTGGGAGCCCAGGGAATCGTCAGCACCCCGGTCGCTGAGCCATTGGTCCAGCTCAGCGGCAGGGACGGGTCTGGACAGCAACCTGTATGGGCAGGTCGGAGTCGACCATGGAGCTGGCCGAGAGGTTGACGGCGACGGTCAGGTGCCGGCCCAGGGCGGCCAGTCGGCGACTGGTCCAGGGCCTGGCTCAGGACAACCCGGGTCAGTGCGGGCATCAGCCCGGACTCCTCGACCAGGTGAACGAATGCGTCGGGGTGGAGCAGCCCGCGGGTCGGGTGCTCCCAGCGAGCCAGGGCCTCCAGGCTGTTGACCTGCCCGGTACCCAGGTCGACCTTGGGCTGGTAGTGCAGGAGGAGCTGGCCGGAGCTGAGCGCGGTCTGCAGCTCCTGCACCGTCTGGAGCCGGGTGGTGCCCTCGGCGTCGTCGGTGTCGCAGTAGATGTGATGGCCTTTCAAGGATGTCTTTGGCCCGGTACATGGCAATGTCGGCCGTTGCGCAACAGGGTGCTCAGGTCCGGACCATCGTCGGGGAACCGGTCGTGCGGGGCCCGCAGGCGCACCAGTCCCTCGGCGTACAGGGCCCGTCTGTTCGGTAGTCCGGTCAGGTCGTCGGTGGCAGCAGTCTTGCGGCGTATGGCTGCCATCCGGGCAAGGGAGCGAAACGCCAGCTGGGAGCGCGCCGCAGCCGCGAACAGGGTCACTGCGGCCAGGCTTGTGGCCAGGGTGGTCAGGGGCAGGAGGGTTCCCCTGACCAGCACCGCCAACCCGGCGAGGGTGGCCACGGACGAGACCGCCAGGGCGGTGGAAGCCGTGGCCGGCCGAGTCCTGATGGTCTCGCGCCGTTCCCGGGCCGGGCCGTCGACCCACATGGCCATCAGGGCGAGTCCGAGCGCCCATCCAGCATGCAGGGGTGTGCCTACCGCGTAGGTGTCTGCTGTCACCTGCAGCCCGTAGACCACGTCGGCGGCGGCGAACACCAGCAGCCCCGCGGCCAGCGTGACCCACCGCACGCCCATATCCACATCTCCCAGGGCGGCGATTCCTGCGACGGCAGCCACCCAGCACCACGTCGAACAACGGGTTGGCGACCGCCACGGCCGTGGCATGCGACCAGCGCCCGGCGGTGGCGGACGTCAGCACCGGGCTGAGCAGGACCGCCAGAACCGACGCTGCTCCCAGCCGCCGGCGCCCACATTGCCCGGAGCGGCCCCACGCGCAGAGCCATGCGCGTGCTCGACGCCCTGTGCGTGCTCGACAGCACCCTTACGACCGCCAGTCCTCGTCACGCCCGGACGCTCAGTCTTGCTGGCCAATATTTGCGCACCCGGAACCGGCTGAGGCGCGAAGAAGCAAGAAAAGAGACAAAGGGTCGAACGTGCTGACCAAATAGGTGATCCGGTTTTCCACAAGCGTCGCGCGCCCCCCGCACTGTCCACACGACTTGTCGGAGCGCTGCGGAGATGGCAGCGCAGTTGCGATGGTCGACGTAGGAGGTGGTCACAGTGACCGATTCAGTCCCCGATTCGGGGAGGTCCCAGAGGTCGTCGAGAAAGGGTGGGCCCAGGGTTGGCGTGGCCAATGCCGTCGGAGCATATGGCGAGCGCCTGGCAGCACGTTATCTCGAGGAGTCCGGGATGCAGATCCTCGACCGCAACTGGCGCTGCGACCAGGGCGAGATCGACCTCGTGGCCATAGATCACACCTGTCTGGTGATCGTGGAGGTCAAGACCCGGCGAAGCCTGGCGTTCGGTTCGCCGGTCGAGGCGGTGACAGCGGTCAAGGCGGCCCGGCTGCGCAGGCTGGCGGCTCGCTGGCTGAGCCAGCACCGGTCCCAGGTCGAGGCCGTCGCCGATATTCGCATCGACGTGATCGGCGTGCTGCGTCCGTCCAGCGGCCCGGCCCAGATCGAGCACCTGGTCGCGGTGGCGGCATGAGCCTGGGTCGCACGCGGGGCGTTGCCCTGCAGGGGATCGAGGGCGCTCTGGTCAACGTGGAGGCCGATCTGGTGCAAGGGCTGCCGCAGGTCATGTTCAGCGGTCTCCCGGATGCGGCGTGCCGGCAGGCGCCCGACCGAATCAAGGCGGCGGCAGCCAACTCCGATGTCCCGATTCCCAATCGGCGTCTCACCGTCAACCTCTCACCGGCTTCGATACCAAAGATCGGCAGTGGCTGGGACCTGCCCATCGCGATCGCCGTCCTGGCGGCCGCGGAGGCGTTCCCGGCGTGGGTCGTCGACGAGATCGTGCATGTCGGCGAGCTCGGCCTGGATGGTTCGATCCGCCCGGTGCGCGGTGTGCTCCCAGTCGTCCTGACTGCCGCGAGTCTGGGGATGCACGAGATCGTGGTGCCGGCTGGGAACGCGGCTGAGGCCTCCCTTGTCCCGGGCATCCTGGTGGTGCCGGCTCGCCACCTGCGTGAGCTCGTGTCGCGATATCAGGCCATCGGGCGGGGTGAGCAACCCCCGCGGGAAACCGTGGAGCCTGCACAGCCACCCCAGGACGTTGACGAGCCTGACCTTCGCGATGTGGTCGGCCAGGACGAAGGGCGGCTTGCCCTGGAGATCGCGGCGGCCGGTGGCCATCACCTCTTTCTGTCCGGACCACCCGGCGCCGGGAAGACGATGCTTGCCGAACGTCTGCCGTCGCTGCTGCCCGATCTGGAGCCGTCTCAGGCGCTGGAGGTGACGGCGATCCACTCGGTGCTTGGCGCACTCCCCAAGTCCGGGGCGCTCGTGGTCCGGCCGCCCTTTGTGGCGCCCCACCACGGCGCGTCAGTCCCGGCGATCGTGGGGGGAGGGAGCGGCTGGATCAGGCCGGGCGCCATCTCAAAGGCACATCGCGGAGTCCTGTTCCTGGACGAGGCTCCCGAGTTCAAACCAGGGGTCCTTCAGGCGTTACGCCAGCCGGTGGAGTCCGGTGAGGTGGTCGTGGCACGGGCATCCGGAGTCGTGAGATATCCGGCACGTTTCCAGCTGGTCCTGGCGGCCAACCCCTGCCCGTGCGGACGCGGTTTCGGCAAAGGCGTCGACTGCTCCTGTTCGCCGCGCGCTCGTCGCGACTACCTGGGCAGGCTGGCAGGCCCCCTTCTGGACCGCGTCGACCTACAGCTCCAGGTGCGAGCGGTATCCCGGGCGGGCCTGTTCGCCCCAACCGGAGAGGCGAGCGCCACGGTGGCCGCCCGGGTGGCTGTGGCAAGGAGCCTGCAGGCCGAACGCCTTGCCCACACCGCTTGGCGGCTCAACGGGGAGGTCCCCGGGCCGATGATGCGGGCAGGGTTCCTGAAGCTCCCGGCCGCGGCGACGCTGGATCTTGAGCGTGCGCTGGAACGCGGGATCCTGACGCTGCGTGGTTACGACAGGGTCTTGAAGGTCGCCTGGACCGTGACAGACCTCGCTGGTGGGGGAACACCCAACCGTGACGACGTCGGCCTCGCCCTCACCCTGCGCGCCCAGGGGGCGGTGGCGGCATGAGTGTGCAGCTGCATAGCAGTCTGCTTTCACAGGATCGTTTCGCGCGTGCGGCCTGGAGCCGGGTCGCGGAGCCCGGAGACCCGGTGGCGACCCGGCTGATAGCGGCCCATGGCCCGGTTGCTGCTCTCAGGTTGGCGGCCTCGGGCCATGAGCAGAGCCTGCAACGTTTCCTGCCCCGCCTCGAGGTGCTCGATGTGGAGCGTGACCTCGAGGTCGGCGCCAAGTTCGCTGCCCGGATCGTCTGTCCGGGCGATCCCGAGTGGCCATCAGGGCTCGACGACCTGACCGCTCCGCCCTTCTGCCTGTGGGTTCGCGGGCCGGTCGAGGTCGCGTCCTCCTGTCAGCGAAGTGCAGCCGTCGTAGGAGCCCGTAGCGCCACCGCATACGGCGAGATGGTGGCCACCGAGATGGCAGCCGGGCTGGGTGAACGCCGGTTCACGATCATCTCCGGAGCGGCTTTCGGTATCGACGCTGCAGCTCACCGCGGAGCTCTGGCCATCGGCGCAACCACGATTGCCGTGCTGGCCGGTGGCGTCGAACGCCCGTATCCCTCGTCGCACGCTGCGTTGATCGCCCGCATCGTCGAGGTCGGCGCAGTCATCAGCGAGGTCGCGCCGGGTTCGGCGCCCACCAAGACCCGCTTCCTCCAGCGCAATCGAATGATCGCCACCATGGGCAGGGGAACGGTCGTGGTCGAGGCAGGGCTGCGGTCGGGGTCGCTGAACACGGCCCGGACCGCCGCTGAGCACGGTCGGGTCGTGGCTGCGGTGCCCGGCCCGGTGACATCCATGATGTCCGCGGGGTGTCATGAGGCGATCCGGTCCGGAATGGCTCAGCTGGTGACCGATGCCGCTGAGGCGGCCGAGGCTATCGGGGACTATGGGACGGACCTCGCTCCCGCCCGCCGGGGCCCGACCCTTGCCGGTGATGAGCTCGATGAGCACGAGGCTCGCCTGCTGTCGGCGCTGCCGATTCGCAAAGGGGTCCCGGTGACCCGGCTGGCGGTGTCGTCAGGTCTTTCCGTCGCCGAGGTCCGCTCGTTGCTGGGCCGCTTGGATCTGAGCTCTCTGGCCGAGCGTCACGGTGAGGGTTGGCGACAGGGCCCCGCGACGCGAAAGAGGCCTGGCAGGTGAGCTGAGACCGGGCGAGCGCCCAGGAAACGCGCAGCCGGGCGTCGATGTCCTTGCTGATCGTCTCCGGCTTTGTCAGCGTGAGGTCGTGAGCTCTCCTCCGATCGACCCCGTCGATGCCTTTGCCCGACATCTTGGTGCCGAGCGGGGACTGTCTGAACACACCCGGCGGGCCTATGTGGGCGACCTGCGGAACTTGATGTCATATGAACGTGATCGCGGGATCACCGACCTGTCCGAGGTACGGCTCGCGGATCTGCGGTCGTGGCTGGCTGGACAGTCCGAGATGGGGGCGGCTCGTTCGACTCTTGCGCGCAGGGCAGCTTCAGCCCGGGCATTCCTGCGCTGGGCGACAAGGACAGGGGTGATCGACGCTGATCCCTCACTGCGTCTGGTCGCCCCGCGGCGGGTGAAGTCCCTTCCAGGCGTGCTCAAGCAGGAAGAGATCAGCGCTGCGCTGGATGTAGCCGCGGTTGTCGCCGACGACCTGGACCCGGTGCATGTGCGGGACCGGGCGATGCTGGAGCTGCTGTATGCGAGTGGGATACGGGTGGGCGAGCTGGTGGGCCTTGATATCGACGACGTCTTCCTGGCCTCCAACCTGGTCCGAGTCATGGGCAAGGGAGCCAAGGAGCGGACAGTCCCTTTCGGGGTCCCCGCTGCCAGGGCGCTGGCGGGATGGTTGAACCTCGGCCGGGGTCAGGTGGTCACGGCCCGCAGTGGCCCGGCACTGTTCCTTGGCCGACGAGGTGGTCGTGTCGACCCACGTCAGGTCCGCAGCGCCGTCCACCAGATCCTTCAGTACCTGCCGGACACCCCGGATCTGGGTCCGCACGGTCTGAGGCACAGCGCGGCCACTCATCTGCTTGAGGGTGGTGCAGATCTCCGGGCTGTCCAGGAGATGCTCGGCCACGCGAGCCTTGCCACCACGCAGATCTACACCCATGTCTCGGTGGAGCGGCTCAAGCGCTCCTATCAGAAGGCACATCCTCGTGCCTGAGCAGCACCGCATCAGTGCTGAACGACTGGCTGTACCTCCTACCGGGTCGAGTGACTCGACATCGGCGCTATCAGACTCGAGTCGATCCAGAGTGCACGAGAAGGTACCGGACTGCGACCGGCTGCTCGGTATACCGCCCGAAATAGTGGCGACGCCCGGCTCAGCCGAGCGGCAGCAGGATCGGCCGACCGAGTCCGAGCAGGGACAAAGGATCCCTGTAGGCGCGCCCTGAGATGGCCCCCCAGTGAAGGCAGGTGATGGGAACACAGTGTCCGGCGGCAGGGGAGATCAGTCCGATCCTGGATCCCCGTTGAACCAGCGTCCCGGATCTCAGTCTGTCGTCGACCGGCTCATAGCTGGTGCGCAGCCCGCCGGGATGCCGGACGGTGAGCACTCCACGCCCGGCGATCATTCCTGAGAAGGCGACGACTCCGCCGCCCGCACTGAGCACGGGCGCGCCGACTGCGGCTGCGAGGTCGACACCGCGGTGCCCGGGCGACCACTGGTTGCGGGGCTGATCGAAACGGCGAAGGACTGCAGGCCGAGGGGACAACGGCCAGCCGAAGACGGCGCGCGACGTGACCCTGGTTACGACCGGCAGGGGTGAGCTGGCACCAGAGGGGTTTGCTGCCTCGGTTCTGCCGGATCCGGTGATACGCGCTGGAGCCGCAGATCTGAGGTGCGCCGACCCGGGCTGTTCTGCGCCTGCGGACCAAGGCGGTACATCTGCGGCGGGGACGGTCGTCGCGGAAACGGACACGGCGGCGACGGACAGGGCCAGGGCGGCGATGAGGGTGGCTGACGCTGCGGGAGCCAGAATGCGCATGGGCCAACCTTCCCGCTCGGTGCCGGAACGAGGCGAGGGTGAAGCTCAACTGTGGAAAAGGGGCCTTCTCCGCCTACCCCTGTGCACCGCGTCTGCCCGGCGCTCAGAGGAGTCGGTGAAGGAGCAGCAATCGAGTGAAAGAGGCCCATTTCTTGGTCGAGCTGTGCGACTTCACCGGCGGGTGCGCCAGGGGGTGTGGCCCGGACGGCCGTTCGGCTCAGCGGGTGGCGAGAGCAGTGAGGCGGACGACTGCCTCGCCCAGCACCTCGTCGCTCTTGCAGAACGCGAAGCGCACGAGGGTGCGCGCCGCGTCCTTGTCATCGCAGAAGACGGACACCGGCACGCCGACCACGCCGGACAGTGCTGGCATCTGGCGGCAGAAGTCGAGGGCATCGCTCACCCCCAGGGGCGCGGCATCGGCGATCACGAAGTAGGTGGCAGACGGGCGCGCCACGGTCAGCCCGGCGGCCGACAGCCCGTCGCACAGCAAGTCGCGTTTGGCCTGCAACGCAGATGCCATGCCTGCGTAGGTGTCGTCGCTGAGGCCGAGGGCCAGGGCCACCGCCGGCTGGAACGGTCCGCTCGCAACATAGGTCAGGAACTGCTTGACGGTGCGTGCCGCCGCGACGGCCTCAGCCGGGCCGTGGAGCCAGCCAACCTTCCAGCCCGTCGCCGAGAACGTCTTGCCCGCCGAGGAGATGGTGATGGTCCGGCCGGCCATGTCAGGCAGGGTCGCCACCGGAATGTGCGTCAGCCCGTCGAACACGAGGTGCTCGTACACCTCGTCTGTGACCACCCAGGCGTCATGCTCGCGGGCCAGCAAGCAGATCAGGTCGAGCTCGGCCCGGGTGAATACCTTTCCGGTGGGGTTGTGCGGGGTGTTCAGGAGGACCAGGCGGGTATGCGCGGAGAAGGCCGCCCGCAGTGAGACCTCGTCGACGGCGAAGTCAGGGAATCTCAGGGCCGAGGTCCGCCGGACGCCGCCGGCCAGGGCGATGGTGGCGGCATAGCAGTCGTAGTACGGCTCAAAGGTCACGACCTCGTCGCCGGGCTCGCACAGGCCCAGGATCACTGCGGCGATGGCCTCTGTCGCCCCGGCAGTGACGAGGACCTCAAGGTCGGGGTCAACCGTCAGATCGTAGAACCGACGCTGATGTTCCGCGATCGCCAGCCTCAGCTCGGGAACGCCGGCACCCGGAGGGTATTGGTTGCGGCCCGCTCTGATGGCTTCGACGGCTGCCTCGAGCATCTCCCGCGGCCCGTCGGTGTCCGGGAAGCCCTGACCGAGGTTGATCGCACCCGTGCTCAGCGCGAGCTCGCTCATCTCGGCGAAGATGGTGGTGCCAAAGCCCTGCATCCGGGCAACAAGCGGATTTCCCATGTCCGGCAGGCTAGCCGTACCATGAGCACACCACAGGTTCGCCCTCGGGCAGATCGGTGGAATTCGCGCGTCTACTCACCGTCGTATGACGGGTGGGCACCACGGCAGTCCCGAGTTGTTCGGGTGGGGTGCGCTCGCAGACGCCAGGCACGAGAAGGGCAATCCCGCCGTCCTCGTGGATAACTGGAACGAACGAAAGCGAGACCACGGCATGGCCGTTGTCACCATGCGTCAGCTCCTTGAGAGCGGCGTCCACTTCGGGCACCAGACCCGTCGCTGGAACCCCAAGATGAAGCGCTTCATCATGACCGAGCGCAATGGCATCTACATCATTGACCTGCAGCAGTCGCTGACCTACATCAACGATGCCTACGAGTTCATCAAGGAGACCGTCGCCCACGGCGGCACCATCCTGTTCGTCGGCACCAAGAAGCAGGCCCAGGAGCCCATCGCCGAGCAGGCGACGCGCGTCGGCATGCCCTACGTGACCTACCGCTGGCTGGGTGGCATGCTCACCAACTTCCAGACGGTCAGCAAGCGGCTGTCCCGCTTGAAGGAGCTCGAAGAGGTCGACTTCACCGATGTCGCAGGCTCCGGTCGGACCAAGAAAGAGCTCCTCGTGATGAAGCGCGAGAAGATCAAGCTTGAGAAGACCCTCGGTGGCATCCGTAACATGGCCAAGATTCCCTCGGCCGTGTGGATCGTGGACACCAAGAAGGAGCACCTCGCCGTCACCGAGGCGCGCAAGCTCAAGCTCCCGGTGATCGCGATCCTGGACACGAACTGCGATCCCGACGAGGTCGACTACAAGATCCCGGGCAACGATGACGCGATTCGTTCCGTCACCCTGCTCACCCGCGTGGTTGCCGACGCTGTGGCGGAGGGCCTGATGGCTCGAGCTGCGGCGCGTGGCGGCGGCGAGCGTGCCGAGGACGGAACGGTGGCGGTCGACGAGCCAATGGCCGAGTGGGAGCGCGAGCTGCTCGCCGGCGCTGCAACCAAGACCGATGTGGCCGAGGCCGCTGCCGGTGAGGCTGCACCCGAAGCTGCTGCACCTGAGGCCGCTGCCGGTGAGGCTGCACCTGAGGCCGCTGCCGTTCCCGCCGCTGAGGCGCCGAAGACCGAGGCCGCACCTGAGGCTGAAGCCGTTCCCGCCGCTGAGGCGCCGAAGACCGAGGCCGCACCTGAGGCTGACGCGGTTCCTGCCGCCGAGGCTCCTGCCAGCGACCACAATGCACCCGAGGCACCAGAGGTGTCTGAGGCTGCTCCTGCCGAGGCGCCTGCCGCCAAGGCCTGAGCAACATCTGCTGAACCCTCAACGAGTCAGCGCGCCGGGTCCGATCACACGGTGGTTTCGACCACACCGTGCTCGCACCCGGCGCGTGCTCACGAATAGAGAGCGATAACCATGGCGAACTACACGGCTGCTGATATCAAAGCGCTTCGCGAGTCGACCGGCGCCGGGATGATGGACGTCAAGAGGGCACTCGACGAAGCCGATGGCGACAACCAGAAAGCCACCGAGATCCTGCGCGTCAAGGGTCTCAAGGGTGTGACCAAGCGCGAGGGCCGTTCGGCCACCAACGGCCTCGTTGCGGCTGAGGCCGGCAACGGCGTGGGCACTCTCGTGGAGGTCAACTGCGAGACCGACTTTGTCGCCAAGGGCGAGAAGTTCATCGCCCTGGCGAACAAGGTTCTTGCTCAGGCCGTCACTGTCGGCGCGTCAAGTGCCGATGAGCTGCTGGCCAGCGACATGGGCGGCAAGACGGTCAAGGAGATCCTGGACGAAGCCAACGCGACGATCGGGGAGAAGATCGAGGTTCGCCGCGTTGCGCGCCTCGAGTCCTCGACTGTCGTGTCCTACCTGCACAAGACCAGTCCTGACCTGCCTGCGCAGATCGGCGTACTGCTGGCCACGGACGGCGGCGACGAGGTCACAGCCCGGGACATCGCGATGCATGTCGCGGCGTTCAGCCCGTCGGTCCTGTCCCGCGCCGACATCGACGCGGACACGGTGGCGAACGAGCGTCGCCTCGCCGAGGCAACGGCCAGGGAAGAGGGCAAGCCCGAGGCTGCCATGCCCAAGATCATCGAGGGCCGGGTCAACGGCTTCTTCAAGGAGAACGTGTTGCTCGAGCAGCCGTTCGCCAAGGACCCCAAGAAGACGGTTGCCAAGGTCCTTGAGGAGTCCGGGGCGACGGCCAAGGCATTTGCCCGGTTCCGCGTCGGATCCTGACTTCCCTGACCCCCCAGATCATCACCGGGTCATGACCGCGTCATCCGGTCTGGTGCCCTGATCCGTGACCTGGGGGAGTTGTGGAAGACTCACGCGACATACGCTCTGGTTCTGCCCTGGGAGGCCCCATGACCACCGAAGCCATACACGTGGCGGATCTGCACCCGAGATACAAGAGGGTGTTGCTCAAGCTGTCCGGCGAGGCATTTGGCGGGGGCAAGGTCGGGTTGGACCCTGACGTCGTGAAGGTGATCGCCGAGCAGATCGCGGAGGCAGCCGCTACCGGCGTGCAGATTGCCGTGGTCATGGGCGGTGGCAACTTCTTCCGCGGGGCGGAGCTTCAGCGCCGGGGCATGGATCGGGCTCGCGCCGACTACATGGGCATGCTCGGCATCGTCATGAACTGCCTCGCCCTGCAGGACTTCCTGGAGAGCGCCGGGGTTGCCACCCGCGTTCAGACGGCGATCACCATGGGCCAGATCGCTGAGCCGTACATCCCGCTTCGTGCTATCCGTCACCTCGAGAAGGGACGGGTCGTCATCTTCGGTGCCGGCTTTGGCCTGCCGTTCTTCTCCACGGACACCGTGGCGGCCCAGCGAGCCCTCGAGATCCAGTGCGATGTCGTCCTGATGAGCAAGAACGGGGTGGACGGCGTCTACAACAAGGACCCCCGGCTGGATTCCCAGGCGGTCAAGCTCGAGAGTGTCTCGTACGACGAGGCCTTGTTCAAAGGCCTGCGGGTCGTCGACGCCGCGGCGTTCGCATTGTGCTCAGAGAACAAACTGCCCATGATCGTCTTCGGGATGGATGGCGAGGGCAACATCGCCAAGGCCATCCGGGGTGACAAGATCGGCACGCTCGTGACTGCGGATGAGGAGTCCTGATGATTCACGAAACCATGCTCGAGGCCGAGGGGAAGATGGAGAAGGCCATCGAGGTGGCCAAGGAGGACTTCGCCACCATCCGCACCGGACGGGCGAACGCGGCGATGTTCAACAAGCTCACGGTGGAGTACTACGGCTCGCGGACGCCTTTGCAGCAGCTGGCGTCGTTCCAGACTCCTGAGGCTCGCACGATCCTGATCACACCCTTCGACAAGTCGGCGATGGCCGAGATCGAGAAGACGCTGCGCGACTCGGACCTGGGCATCAACCCCAACAGCGACGGCACCGTCATCAGGGTCAACCTCCCGCAGCTGACCGAGGAACGTCGCAGGGAGTACATCAAGCTTGCGCGCACCAAGGCCGAGGACGCCAAGGTGTCCATCCGCAACATCCGGCGCAAGGCCAAGGAAGAGATCGACCGCATGGTCAAGGATGGCGATGTCGGCGAGGACGAGGGCGCCCGGGCCGAGAAGGAGCTCGAGGTGTTCACCAAGAAGCACGTCGAGAACGTCGACTCCATCCTCAAGGTCAAGGAAGGCGAGCTCCTCGAGGTCTGAGGCAGACGCGCTCACCACGTATGACCACACCACCGTCCCACCGCAGCGAACGGCGCGCCGCTCGTGGCTCTTCCGGGACGAAACCCAGCCGCGCAGGCCGTAACGTCCCGATCGCCATCGGCGTGGGGGTGAGCCTGGGCGCACTCCTCCTGGCGAGCCTGCTCTTCCGCAAGCAGGGCTTCATCGGTGTCGTCATCGTGGCCTCGTGCATCGCTGTGTGGGAGCTGCACGGCGGACTTGCCCGGGGCAGGATCAAGGTCCCGCTGGTCCCCAGCCTGGTCGGCGCCATCACCATGATCACCGCATCCTTCGTCGGTGGCGGCCAGGCGCTGACCGTCTGTTTTGGCCTGACCTGCATCTCAGTCCTGCTCTGGTGCGTGTCCGACGGGCCGCAGGGTTCCATCCGCGACATCGCGGGAGGGATATTCGTCGCTGCCTACGTGCCGTTGCTGGCGTCGTTCTCGAGCCTTCTGCTGGCCGAGGACGACGGCGCCAAACGAGTCATCGTGTTCATCGGGGTCACGATCTGCAGCGACATCGGCGGATTCGCCGTGGGCGTGATGACCGGCAGGCATCCCATGGCTCCGTCGGTGAGTCCCAAGAAGTCCTGGGAGGGTGCGGCTGGATCGGTCGTTGCCTGCGTCATCGCCGGCGTGGCAACCGTCATGGTGATACTCGGCGGCTCGTGGTGGGCTGGTGCCATCCTCGGACTGGCAGTGGCCGTCTCGGCCACCATCGGTGACCTGACCGAGTCGACGATCAAGCGTGATCTCGGTATCAAGGACATGGGGAGCATCCTCCCGGGCCACGGCGGGGTCATGGATCGGATGGACTCGCTGCTGCTGTCCGCGCCGGTCGCCTGGGCCATTCTCACCGTGCTGGTCCCGGTCGCAGTTGTCCCGCTCACCTGACCCCTGAGACAATGGGGACGATGTCTGACGACGAAACCGCCAACGGTCCCACCACCAAGGGTCCCCCCACCGCGACAGCCACCTCTGTGCCATCGGCGCTGCCCGAGCCATCCGGGGGGCGCCCCAAGCGCGGGGAGCTGAACTTCACGGCGCCTCGTGCAGGCAGGCCGCCGCAGCACCTGGCTGACCTCGACCCGGCCGGTCGCAGGACTGCTGTCGAGGCCCTCGGGCACAAGGGGTTTCGGGCCAACCAGCTGTCGACGCACTACTTCGAGCGGCTCGTCGAGTCACCAGAGGAAATGACCGATCTGCCGAAGTCCATTCGCGACGACCTGGTGTCCACGCTGTTACCCCAGCTGCTCACCCCGATCCGGACCGTGACCGCCGACAACGGCAGGACGATCAAGTCGGTGTGGCGACTGCACGATGGCGCCCTGGTGGAGAGCGTGCTCATGCGCTACCCGAGGCGGGTCACGATCTGCGTCTCCAGCCAGGCCGGTTGTGGCATGAACTGCCCGTTCTGTGCCACGGGCCAGGAGGGGCTGACCCGCAACATGTCAACCGCCGAGATCGTCGAGCAGGTCGTGCATGCCGCGCGGCTGCTCCGGCGGGGCACCATGGATGTTGGTGAGATCGATGCCGCTGCCCAGACCTCTCCGCTTCGGGTCAGCAACGTGGTGTTCATGGGGATGGGCGAGGCGCTGGCGAACTACCAGGCGGCGATCGGCGCCATCCGCCGGATCACCGACCCTTCGCCGGATGGCCTCGGAATGTCCGCGCGCGGTATCACCTTGTCTACCGTGGGCCTGGTTCCGGCCATCGACAAGCTGGCCGCTGAGGGCATTCCCGTCACCCTGGCGCTCTCGCTGCATGCGCCGGACGACAAGCTGCGGGACGAGCTCGTGCCGATCAACACCCGGTGGTCGGTCGATGAGGCGATCGACGCGGCATACCGCTATTTCGAGGTGACGGGTCGCCGGGTCAGCATCGAGTACGCGCTCATCCGTGACATGAACGACCAGGGCTGGCGTGCCGATCTGCTGGGCACGAAGCTCAATGCCCGCGGCCGGGGCTGGGTGCACGTCAACCCCATCCCCCTGAATCCGACACCCGGCTCCAGGTGGACGGCGTCGGACCCGGGCGTCGAGCGTGAGTTCGTGCGCCGGTTGCGCGCCCTCGGCGTGCCGACGACGGTCCGCGACACCCGGGGCTCGGATATCGACGGCGCCTGCGGTCAGCTGGCAGCGGCTACCGCCTGACCCGGTGGTTGTCCTGTCCGGCCAGCCGTCCGGGCAGCTGCCTGGGCAGTTGTCCGGCCGTTCATCGCACCACAGTGACGGTTCGACGCATCGCAGCCGGTTCTGTGTTGGCTTGACGGCTCGCCACAGACGATGATGCCCGTATGACGGACGGCAAATACGCATTAGCCCATCGGCGCAGCATCGAGGATCCTGAAGGTTTCTGGGGGGAGGCTGCCCGCGGGATCGACTGGATCACCCCGCCCCGGAAGGTGCTGGACGACTCCCGGCCACCGTTCTACCGGTGGTTCGAGGGCGGTCAGCTCAACACCTGCTACAACGCTCTGGACCGGCACGTTGTCGCAGGCAGGGGGGACCAGGCTGCCTTGATCTACGACAGTCCCGTCACGGGCACGGCACGCACCCTGACCTACACGCAGCTGCTGGATCAGGTGTCCCGGTTCGGCGGAGCGCTGCGAGCCCTCGGGGTCGACAAGGGCGATCGGGTGGTCATCTACATGCCGATGATTCCCGAGGCTGTGGTGGCCATGCTGGCCTGCGCCAGGATCGGTGCGGTGCACTCGGTGGTGTTCGGCGGCTTTGCGGCGGGTGAGCTGGCGGCCAGGATCGAGGACGCCGAGCCGAAGGTCGTCGTCATCGCCTCCTGCGGGATCGAGCCTTCGCGGGTCGTCGAGTACAAGCCGCTGGTGGATGCCGCGATCGAGCGTTCCACCCACAAGCCCGAGTACTGCGTGGTTCTGCAGCGTGAACAGGCCCCGGCGTCCATGGGCCCTCGTGACCTCGACTGGTCGGCCCTGATGGATCCCAAGCAGATGACGGTGTCCGAGTGTGTGACGCTCGAGGCCACGGACCCTCTCTACATCCTCTACACGTCGGGGACCACGGGCCGGCCGAAGGGCATCGTGCGTGACAACGGCGGCCATGCCGTGGCGCTGCACTGGTCGATGCACAATGTCTACGGGGTCGAGCCGGGTGAGGTGTTCTGGGCGGCCAGTGACGTCGGCTGGGTGGTCGGCCACTCCTACATCGTGTATGCGCCGTTGCTGGCCGGGTGCACGACCGTCCTCTACGAGGGCAAGCCGGTGGGCACGCCTGACGCTGGCGCCCTGTGGCGGGTGGCTGCGCAGTACGGGGTCGTTGCCCTGTTCACCGCGCCCACGGCGATCCGGGCGGTCAAGAAGGAGGACCCCGATGGCAAGCTGATCGCCGCCTACGACCTCTCGAAGCTGCGCACGCTCTTCCTGGCCGGGGAGCGTCTCGACCCGGACACGTACACCTGGGCAGGGGATCGCCTGGGGATCCCGGTGGTCGACCACTGGTGGCAGACCGAGACCGGGTGGGCGATCGCCGCCAACTGCATCGGCCTGGAGCGACTTCCGATCAAGGCGGGTTCGCCCACCGTGGCGGTCCCCGGCTACGACGTGCAGGTCCTGGACGAGCATGGCGTAGTGGTGGGGCCCGGTGTCGAAGGAGCAATCTGCATCAAGCTGCCCATGCCGCCGGGTACCTTGCCCACGCTCTGGCGGGACGACGACCGTTACGTCTCGGGGTACCTCGCCGCGCACAAGGGTTACTACCTGACCGGCGACGGAGGTTACATCGACGAGGACGGGTACATCTACGTCATGGGTCGCACCGACGACGTGCTGAACGTGGCTGGGCACCGCCTGTCCACCGGCTCGCTCGAGGCGGCGCTTGCGGGTCACCCGTCGGTTGCCGAGTGTGCCGTGATCGGGGTGGCGGACCAGCTCAAGGGCCAGGTCCCCAGGGCGCTGGTGGTCCTCAAGGCAGGCATCGACGTCTCGGGTGACGGTGCGCTGGGGAAGCTTCAGGCAGAGCTGGTCCAGCGGGTTCGCGACGAGGTCGGAGCGCTCGCCTCGCTGCACGTGGTCGATGTCGTCGTGGCGTTGCCCAAGACCCGGTCGGGCAAGATGCTGCGCAAGACCATGCGTCAGATCGCCGACGGCGGGACCCCTGCTGTTCCAAGCACGATCGAGGATGCATCCGTGCTGGAGGCGCTGAGGCCTGTCCTGACCGGAACGACAACGTAGCCATGTCGGGGCTGGCGACGTCATCGATGGGTGAGGTCGCCAGCTCGCGGCCGGCCGGAGCCTGAGCATGGCCAGTGCTATTGGTTGGTCAAGGCTGCCAGCGCGCTGCCCAGCACCGCCGGGTGGCCGGTGAGCCGCTCCTCGCGGTCGGCCAGGGCGGCCAGCTGCAGCCCGGCGTTCACGCCGAGCCAGCGCAGGGGCTCGGGTTCCCAGCGCCGCGATCGGTGCTGGACCCACGGGAGGCGGGTCAGCGGTGTATCGCGGTGGGTCACCAGGTCCGCCAACGTGCGTCCCGCCAGGTTGGTCAGGGCCACCCCGTCGCCGACGTAACCACCGGCGTAGCCCACTCCGCTCGTCCTGTCGTAACCGACCCCGGGGTGCCAGTCACGGGCGATGCCCAGCGGGCCACCCCAGGCATGGGTGAACTCGACCCCCTCGGTCGCAGGGACGAGCTCGGTCAGGCTTCGGCGAAGCGTCCCGAACACCTTGGCGTCGGCATCGAAACCCGCCTTGATACCCGAGCCGAAGTGATAAGGCGCACCCCTGCCACCGAAGACGATCCGGTCGTCCATGGACCGCTGACCGTACACGATCACATGGCGATGCTCGCTGAACGTCTCGGCGTCGGCCAGTCCTATCTGATCCCAGACCGACTTCGGCAGGGGCGCGGTGGCCACCACCAACGAGTAGACGGGTGTCACCGTCCGACGATGGCCGGGCAGGCGTGCAGTCCACGCCTCAGTGGCCCGGAGCATGTGGCGACTACGGACGACGATGCCCGCGTCGGTCCGCAGGCGACCGTCGCCCACCTCGGTCACCCGGGTGCGCTCATGGATCCTCCCACCCCTGCTCTCGACCGCCCGGGCAAGGCCGAGGGCGAGACGGAACGGCTGGATGCGGGCGCAGTTCGGGTTGAACGTGGCGCCACGCAGCCCCCGGACGGCGAGACGATCGGCGGCCGCCGGGGCCTCGAGCCAGGTCATCCCGGTGCCCCAGTACTCAGAGTCCCGGACCTCGGCCCGGCTCCGGGTCGCCTGCGCACCGCTGGTGGCAACGACCAGCGTCCCGCCTTTGTGAAACCCGCACTCGATGCTTTCCAGGCCGGCCACCCGGCCGACCTCGTCGACGCTGTCGCGCAACGCGGCGTACTGATCCCGGGTCGCGCCCTCGCCATGCTCACGCGTGAGCACGCGCGCCCCCACGGGATACAAGGCTGAGACCCACCCGCCGTTGCGCCCGCTGGCGCCGAAGCCGACATGCTCGGCCTCCAGGACCAAGACGTTCAGCGACCTGTCTGCCTCCAGCAGGTAGTACGCCGTCCAGAGCCCGGTGTAGCCGGCGCCGACGATACACACGTCGACGGTCTTGTCGGCGCCCAGAGCTGGACGCCGAACGGCGGTCAGCTCTCCGTCCCACCAGAGCGGGTCCGAAGCCCCGGCCGGGCGGTTGCTCACTCTTACTCTTGGCGTCGGTGTGGTCGGTTCCGATCAACCACAGGCCCGGACAGGTGGTTCTCGGCCTCGGTCAGCACCGAGCGCAGGCGCTGCTCGATATCGTCGAACTCGGGCTGCCCGATGATCAGGGGCGGCGCGAGCTGGATCACCGGATCGCCGCGGTCATCGGCTCTGCAGTACAGGCCGGCGTCGAACAACGCCTTGGACAGGAACCCGCGCAGAAGATGCTCGGACTCGTCGTCGTCGAACGTCTCGCGCGTCGACTTGTCCTTGACCAGCTCGATCCCGTAGAAGTAGCCCTCGCCGCGGACATCGCCGACCAGCGGCAGGTCGAGCAGCTTGTCCAGGGTGGCCCGGAACCCCGGGGCGTTGTCCTTGACGTGCTGGTTGAGACCCTCACGCTCGAAGATGTCAAGGTTGGCCATCGCCACGGCAGCCGAGACGGGATGGCCGCCGAAGGTGTAGCCGTGCGCGAACATCGCGTGGCCATGCTTGAACGGCTCGAACAGCCGGTCGCTGGCGATCATTGCGCCGATGGGGGAGTAGCCGGACGTCATGCCCTTTGCGACCGTGATGATGTCCGGCTGGTAGCCGAAGTCGGTGCTGGCAAACATGCTGCCTATACGACCGAAGGAACAGATGACCTCGTCGGAGACCAGCAGCACGTCGTACTCGTCGCAGATCTCGCGGACCCGCTCGAAGTACCCGGGCGGCGGCGGGAAGCAGCCACCGGAGTTCTGCACCGGCTCGAGGAAGACGGCGGCCACGGAGTCGGGGCCCTCGAACTCGATCGCCTCCGCGATGCGGTCGGCACAGTAGCGGCCGAACGCCTTGGGGTCCTCGCGAAGGTGAGCCGGCGCGCGGTACAGGTTGGTGTTGGGGACCTTGACGGCACCGGGGACCAGCGGTTCGAACGGCTCCTTGGCGAACGGGATGCCGGTGATCGACAGGGCGCCCTGGGGGGTGCCGTGGTAGGCGATGTTGCGGCTGATCACCTTGTACTTGCCCGGTTTGCCGGTGAGCTTGAAGTACTGCTTGGCCAGCTTCCAGGCCGACTCGACCGCCTCACCACCGCCGGTGGTGAAGAAGACCCGGTTGAGGTCGCCGGGTGCGTCGGCCGCCAGGCGTTCGGCCAGCTCGATGGCGCGCGGGTGCGCGTAGGACCACAGCGGGAAGAAAGCCAGCTCGCGCGCCTGTTTGGCGGCGGCCTCGGCGAGCTCCTCGCGGCCGTGCCCGACCTGCACGACAAAGAGCCCGGCCAGCCCGTCGAGGTACTTCTTGCCCCGGTCGTCCCAGATGTACGCGCCCTCGCCCCTGACGATGATCGGGACGGAACCGCCCCCGCCGCCGGACTCCTTCGACTCGTAGGTGGACTGGCGGGTGAAGGACATCCACAGGTGGTCGCGTGCAGCATCGGCATAGGCCGCGCCCGTGCGGGTCGTGCGGGTTGAGCGGGTGGCGTCGTCGGATTTTTCAGCGGTGGTCATCGTGTACCCCAGTTGTAGCGCTGTTTGTTGAGTTTCAGATAGACGAACGTCTCGGTGGAGACCACGCCCGGCAGGGCCCGGATCCGTCTCGAGACCAGGTCGAGCAGCTCGTCGTCGTCCTCGCAGACGACCTCGATGATCAGGTCAAAGCTGCCGGCCGTGGTGACCACGTAGGTCACCTCGGTCATCTCCTTGAGGCGTTGGGCGACCAGGTCGGTATCGCCCTCGGTCCTGAGTCCGATCATGGCCTGGCGGGTGAAGCCGAGCTGGAGCGGGTCGGTGACAGCGACGATCTGCATCACGTCGTTGTCGAGCAGACGCTGCACCCGCACCCGGACGGCCGCGTCGGAGAGCCCCACACTCTTGGCGATGCTCGCGTAGGACGTGCGGCCGTCAGACTGAAGCTGCTCGATGATCGCCTTTGAGACGTCATCAAGACTGCCGTTCAGCGGCTTGCGGTCCACCAGTCGTGATCTGCGGGTGACTGGTCTGGGAGGGCTCACCCTGCGATGGTGACGCCTTTCCGATGCGTTGGCAAGTCCCCATACGAGGGAAACCGTGGTAAAACGGTCCATTGCGCAACGGATTCGCTACATTGTTGTTCCTATGTCTATCGAATGGGGTAGTTCTTGGCTACAGTGCCAAGATCCGAACCGTCCGTCAGGAGTCCCCGTGACTGCAGGCCCACGCATCCTTCGCAACTTCGTCAACGGCGAGTATGTCGAGCCGGAAGCCGATGTCACGTCCGACATCGTCAGTCCCGTCACGGCGAAGGTCGTCGCCACCGCGCCGGTGTCCTCGGCAGGCGAGGTGGACCGGGCCTATGCGGCCGCGTCGGCGGCCTTCGAGGTGTGGGGGGACGCCACCCCGAGCCAGCGTCAGCAGGCGTTGCTGAAGTTTGCGGATGCCGTCGAGGCCCGAGCCGATGAGTTCGTGCATCTCGAGGCAGAGAACACCGGCAAGCCGTATGCGCTGACAGCCAGCGAGGAGCTCCCGCCGATGGTCGACCAGATCCGCTTCTTCGCCGGCGCGGCCCGGGTCCTCGAGGGGCGCTCGGCGGGGGAGTACCTGAAGGGTCACACCTCGTGGATCCGTCGAGAACCGATCGGTGTGATCGGCCAGGTCACCCCGTGGAACTACCCGATGATGATGGCGATCTGGAAGATCGCCCCCGCGCTGGCCGCCGGCAACACGGTGGTGCTCAAGCCAAGCGACACCACGCCGGAGACCACGCTGCTGCTGGCCGAGATCGCCTCGGAGTTCCTACCCCCGGGCGCGTTCAATGTCGTCACCGGCGACCGCGACACCGGACGTGCGCTCGTGCAGCACAAGACGCCGGCCATGGTGTCGATCACCGGCTCGGTGCGTGCCGGTATGCAGGTTGCCGAGAGCGCCTCCCATGATCTCAAGCGGGTCCATCTCGAGCTTGGCGGCAAGGCACCGGTGGTGGTGTTCGATGACGCGGACCTGGAGGCGGCCATCGAAGGTATCGGGGCGGCCGGGTACTTCAACGCAGGGCAGGACTGCACCGCGGCCACCCGGGTCCTGGCGGGCCCCGGTATCCACGACGAGTTCGTCGCCGCGCTGGCTGAGTACGCCCGCACCGAAGCCAGAGTCGGTCTGCCCGACGACAAGGATGCGGCGCTGGGCCCGGTCAACAACCTCACCCAGCTCGCCCATGTCGAGGGGTTCATGTCGAGACTGCCCGACCACGCCACCGTCTCGACAGGTGGCAGTCGCGTCCGCGGGCTCGGGGATGGCTACTTCTACACACCGACCGTGCTTTCCGGGCTGCGTCAGGACGACGAGGCGATCCAGCGCGAGATCTTCGGCCCGGTCATCACGGTCCAGAGGTTCTCCGACGAGGCCGAGGCTCTCGCCTGGGCCAACGGCGTCGAGTACGGGCTGGCCGGCAGCGTCTGGACCAGGGACTTCGGCCGGGCCATGCGGATGTCACGAAAGCTGAACTTCGGCTGTGTGTGGATCAACACCCACATCCCCATCGTCGCCGAGATGCCACACGGCGGTTTCAAGCACAGCGGCTACGGCAAGGACCTGTCCATGTACGGCTTCGAGGACTACACCCGGATCAAGCACGTCATGGCCAACATCGAGGGTTAGGCACTTCCCCCGGACTCACGGCGTTACATGTATCTGTTAGCAGGCGACATCGGCAAACCAAGGAGCTGTCCAATGAGCAGTCAGGTTCCCTCCGCCTTCCAGGCGGCTCTGGCCCGGGGTCTGATCTCCCGGCGTACGGCAATAGTGGGTATGGCGGGAGTCACCGGGGTCGCTGCCCTGGCGGCCTGTGGATCCGCAGGTACGGGCTCCTCGGGCGGTGCCACGAGCCAGAACCTGGTCAAGGCGGCCACGGACCTGTCGGCCACCGAGAAGGTGGTCAACTGGTCGAACTGGCCGTCATACATGGATGTCGACGAGAAGACGAAGAAGCACCCGACCCTTGACGCCTTCAACAAGGAGACCGGGATCAAGGTCAACTACACCGAGGACTACAACGACAACAGCGAGTTCTACGCCAAGGTCCGGCCCCTGCTTGCCGCCGGCAAGGACACCGGCCGCGACCTGTGGGTCAGCACCGACTGGATGGCGGCCAGGTTCGTCCGGCAGAACTACGTCCAGAAGCTCGACCTGGGCAACATCCCCAACCACGACAACGTCGAGGACGCACTGCTCAACGTGCCCTGGGACAAGGGCCGTCTGTACTCGCTGCCGTGGCAGAGCGGGATGACGGGTATCGCCTGGAACCCCAAGTCGACCGGCGGCAAGAAGGTCGAGAGCATGGACCAGCTGCTGACGGACCCTGCGCTCAAGGGCAAGGTCACTCTGCTCACCGAGATGCCGGACACCATCGGGCTGGTTCTCATCGCCATGGGCAAGGACCCGGCGGCCTTCACCGATGCCGACTTCGACGCCGCGATCGCCGAGCTCCAGAAGGCAAAGGACGCCGGGCAGATCAAGGGGTTCACCGGCAACGACTACACCAAGCCACTGGCTTCCGGCGACACGGCGGCCTGCATGGCGTGGTCCGGCGACATCGTGCAGCTCAAGGCGGACAACCCCACTCTGGGCTTCGCGCTGCCACAGAAGGGCTTCATGATCTGGTCGGACAACCTCTTGATCCCGAACCTGGCCAAGCACAAGAAGAATGCCGAGACGCTGATCAACTACTACTACGACCCCAAGGTCATGGCCGAGGTCGTCGACTACGTCAACTATGTCTCGCCGGTCAAGGGGACCAAGGCGCTCCTGCTGGAGAGCGACCCGGCTGTCGCCTCGAACGAGCTGATCCTGCCCACGCCGGAGACCCTGGCACGCTCGCACATCTTCCGGGGCCTGAATGCGGCCGAGGAGACGAGGTACAACCGCAAGTTCGAGCAAGTTGTGACGGGGTGAGTCGTCATTGACCGACAAGACCTCTGGTGACCTGAAGCTGACTCAGGTCACCAAGACGTACGACACGTTCACGGCGGTCGACCAGCTCGACCTCGTGATTCCGCGTGGCTCCTTCTTTGCGCTGCTCGGCCCTTCCGGGTGCGGCAAGACGACGACGCTGAGGATGGTCGCCGGGCTGGACCAGCCGACCATCGGCGAGATCTGGATCGGCGACCAGGACATCACCGAGACCAAGGCCTACCAGCGCAACGTCAACACCGTGTTTCAGAGCTACGCGCTGTTTCCCCACCTGAGCATTCTCGACAACGTCGCTTTCGGGCTACGCCGCCGCAAGGTGTCGGATCACAAGGCCAAGGCCATGGAGGCGCTCGAGCTCGTCCAGCTCGCCCACATCGCCAAGAAGAAGCCCAAGCAGCTTTCCGGTGGAATGCAGCAGCGGGTGGCGCTCGCACGAGCCATCGTCAACCGCCCTGACGTGCTGCTGCTGGACGAACCACTCGGTGCCCTTGACCTGAAGCTGCGCCGGCAGATGCAGATCGAGCTCAAGCAGATCCAGTCCGAGGTCGGGATCACCTTTGTCCACGTGACCCACGATCAGGAGGAGGCCATGACGATGGCCGACACGATCGCGGTCATGAACGCCGGCCGGCTCGAGCAGGTCGCGGACCCGGCAACGCTCTACGAGCGCCCCACGTCGACGTTCGTCGCCAACTTCCTCGGGCAGTCGAACCTGTTGAAAGCAACGGTGAAGCGCCGGACTGCGGCCACCGCAGAGCTCGATGTGCACGGGGTGATCCTGCGCCTGCCGGTGGATCGCCTGAAGATGGACACCACGGAGCTGTGGCTCGGGGTACGCCCCGAGAAGCTGCGGCTCGTCGGGGCCGCGGATGCCGCCGGCGCCGACCAGGACGGCGACAACCATCTGACCGGCGTGGTCATCGATGCCTCCTTCACCGGTCTGGCCACCAACTACCTGGTCCATCTGCCCTGGGGACAGGAGCTCATGGTCGTTCAGCAGAACGACGGCACGCGATCGGCTCCAAGGGGTGCCCAGGTCACGCTCGGCTGGGCGCCTGAGCACGGTTTTGCCCTGAACGCCACGCAGGATGCGCACGCCGGCGCGCAGGACCAGGCGGACGACAGCGGAGCGGGTTAGTGACCGGGCAGGTGGTAGACGCATCTCGCATGGCGCCTGCCAGCCCACGGCGGATCAGACGCAACTACACGCCGTACCTGCTCCTCCTGCCGGGTCTGGCCTGGCTGGTCGTGTTCTTCGTCGTGCCGATGCTCTCGCTGGCGTCGCAGTCGCTGCAGACCGGCAGCGTCGAGGGCGGCTACACGCAGACGTTCCACTTCCAGAACTATGTCGACGCCCTGTCCCGGTTCTGGCCACACTTCGTGCGATCGATCGCCTTCGCAGGCACCGCCACGGTGTTCACCCTGATACTCGCCTACCCGCTGGCGTACTTCATGGCGCAGAAGTCCGGCAGGTGGAAGAACATCCTGCTGATCCTGGTGATCGCGCCCTTCTTCACCAGCTTCCTGATCCGCACCCTGGCCTGGCAGACGATCCTGGCAGACAACGGTGTGGTGGTGAGCATCGCCCGGGCGACCCACCTCACCGACCTCCTCCAGTGGCTTCAGCTGACCAGCAACGACTCGCTGCTGAACTCGAAGTTCGCGGTCATCGCCGGTCTGACCTACAACTTTCTCCCGTTCATGATCCTGCCGCTGTACGCCAGCCTCGAGCGACTCGACCACAGCCTGATCGAGGCCGCCGGGGATCTCTACGCCACCCCGATCCAGACCTTCTGGAAGGTCACCTGGCCGCTGTCCCTGCCCGGCGTGGTCGGCGGCACGTTGCTGACCTTCATCCCTGCGGCAGGTGACTTCATCAACTCCCGGCTGCTCGGGAACACGCAGACCGTGATGATCGGGCAGGTCATCGACTCGGAGTTCCTGAGAGTTCAGGACTACTCCGTCGCCGCGGCCCTGTCGTTTGTGCTGATGCTGATCATCACCGTGATGGTGGCGCTCTACGTCCGGCGGGCCGGCACCGAGGAGCTGCTCTGATGCGCTGGCTACGTTCCCACCTCGTCGCGATAGCCGGGCTGCTGGTCCTCGCGTATCTGCTGATCCCCAACGTCATCGTGGTCATCTTCTCGTTCAACAAGCCGGCGGGGAACTACAACTACCAGTGGCAGAAGTTCTCCACCGACGCCTGGACCAACCCCTGCGGGACCCCCGGCATCTGTGACTCGCTCTCTCTGAGCCTGAAGATCGGGTTCATCGCGACCGTGGTGGCGACCATCCTCGGGACCATGATCGCGTTCGCCATCGGTCGGCACCGTTTCCGGGGCCGGTCGTCGACCAACCTGCTCATCTTCCTGCCGATGGCCACGCCTGAGGTCGTGATGGGGTCGAGCCTGCTCACCCTCTTCATCGCCATGGGTGTCGCGCCCGGAACCCCGACCATCCTGATCGCCCACATCCTGTTCTGCGTGTCCTTCGTGGTGGTCACCGTCAAAGCACGCATCGCCTCGCTGGACCCCCGTCTCGAGCAGGCGGCCGCGGACCTCTTCGCGAACCCGTTCCAGACCTTCATGCGGGTGACCCTGCCCCTGGTGGCACCGGGGATCGCGGCTGGGGCGCTGCTGGCGTTCTCCCTGTCTTTCGACGACTACATCATCACGAACTTCAACGCGAGCCCCAGCTCGGTGACCTTCCCGATGTTCGTCTACGGAGCCGCTCAACGCGGGACGCCCGTCCAGATCAACGTCATCGGCACGGTGATGTTCCTGGCAGCCCTGATCCTGGTGGCGGTCGGCACGCTGGTCAGCAGCCGACGTGCCAGGGCGGTTGCCTGACCGTGCTGCCCTGGCCGCAGGAGAGCGCCCCCACTCCCGCGCACGAGGCCGAGTCTGCCCTCGAGCACGCGTCGTCTGTCCCGCTGTGGTGCGACGACAGCCGCAGGCCACCGCCGCGTGCGGCCCTGAGGGGCGAGCACGATGTCGACCTTGCGGTCGTGGGCGGCGGTTTCACCGGCCTGTGGGCCGCCTTGCTCGCCCTGCAGGAGGATCCGGGGCGGGAGGTCGTTGTGCTCGAGGGTGCCCGGCTGGCCTGGGCGGCGACCGGGCGTAACGGGGGTTTCTGTTCGTCCAGCCTGACGCACGGGGTGGGCAACGGCCTGGCCCGGTGGCCGCAGGAGATGCCGCTGCTGCAGCGCCTGGGGGCGGCCAACCTCGACGCGATAGAGGCCACCATCGGCCGGTACGGCATCGACTGTGACTTCGAGCGCACCGGGGAGCTCGATGTGGCGGTCCAGCCCTGGCAGCTGGAGGATCTGCGTGACCTTCACCAGGCCCTGCGGGCGCTGGGGGACGAGCCGGAGCTGCTGAGTGGCCCGCAGGCCCGTGCGCTCGTCAGCTCGCCGACCTATCTCGGAGGGCTGCTGGACCGGCGCGGCGTCGCGATGGTCAACCCGGCGAGGCTTGCCTGGGGGCTGGCCGAGGCCATCGAGGGTGCCGGAGGCCGGATCCACGAGAAGACCCGGGTGCTCCGGATGCGTTCGGACGCAGATCGCGTCCTGCTGACCACGGCGAACGGGACCGTGCGAGCCCGCGAGGTGGTCCTGGCCACGAATGTCTTCCGGTCGCCCCTTCGGCGAGCCCGTGCCTACGTCGTCCCGGTCTGGGACCACATCATCGCCACCGAGCCGCTGAGCGCCGGCCAGCTCGAGGGTCTGGGCTGGGAGAGCAGGTCCGTGGTGGGGGACAGCGGCAACCAGTTCCACTACTACCGCCTGACCGCCGACAACCGGCTCGTCTTCGGCGGCTATGACGCGCTGTACTACTACGGCTCCGACCTGTCCGCGAGACGTCAGCGCCGGCCGGAGACCGAGCAGATGCTGTATCGCGACCTGGTCGCGACGTTCCCTGGTCTGCGGGGGGTGCGGATCACCCACACGTGGGGAGGCGCCATCGACACCTCGACCCGGTTCAGCGCTTCATGGCAGCGCGCCTACGGGGGCAAGGTCGTGTCCGTCCTGGGTTACACCGGGCTGGGCGTCGGAGCGTCCCGGTTCGGCGCCCAGGTGTGCCTGGACCTGCTGGCCGGCCGCGACAACGAGCGCACCCGCCTGGAGATGGTGCGCCGCAAGCCGATCCCCTGGCCTCCGGAACCGGTTCGCTGGCTCGGGATCCAGATGACCCGGCGCAGCATCGCCCGAGCCGACTCGAATGGCGGGAGGCGGGACCTCTGGCTTCGGCTGCTGGACCGGCTGGGTCTGGGTTTCGACTCCTGACGAAGCTCCACTGACGAAACCGGGCCCAACGCACCTAGGGTGATTGACATGACTCGCTACGGCCCGCAGTTCGGACCTGACATCACCTTTCTGGGGGTCCCGCGCGCCGACCTGGATGACCCGCAGACGTATGCCGATGCCGACGTGGTGATCCTCGGGGCGCCCTTTGACGGTGGCACCTCCGCCCGGCCCGGAGCCCGTTTCGGCCCGATGGCCATCCGGATGACGGACTACCTGCCACACGACGGCTCGCGCCCGAGTCTTGCGCTGCGCACCGACGGCCTGGCCGACCTGACCGTGGTCGATGCCGGAGACGTCGAGATGTACTCCGGTGACATCGAGAAAGCCCTGCCTCTTCTCGAGGCCGCCGTCGAGAAGGTGACCCGCGCCGGCGCGATACCGGTCATCCTCGGTGGAGACCACTCCATCGCCTTTCCCGACGCCAAGGGCGTGGCCAACGTGCTGGGGCATGGCCGGGTCTCGATGCTTCACTTCGATGCGCACGCCGACACCGGTGACATCGAGTTCGGGTCCCTGTGGGGACATGGTCAGCCGATGCGACGGCTGATCGAGTCCGGGGCTCTGAGGGGAGACCGGTTCCTGCAGATCGGGCTGCGGGGCTACTGGCCTCCGCCGGAGACGCTCGACTGGATGGCCGGCCAGGGGATGCGCTCCTACGAGATGACCGAGATCGGACTCCGCGGGCTGCAGGAATGCCTGACCGAGGCCTTTGCCAAAGCGACCGACGAGTGCGAGGGCGTGTTCCTGTCGGTCGACATCGACGTCTGCGACCCGGGTCATGCGCCCGGCACCGGCACTCCGGAGCCGGGCGGTCTGTCTGCCCGAGAGCTGCTCGACTCCGTGCGGCGGATCTGCCTCGAGCTGCCCGTCGTGGGCCTGGACGTGGTCGAGGTCAGTCCGCCGTACGACCACTCCGACATCACCGCCGCACTGGCCAACCGCGTCGTCCTGGAGGCGTTGTCAGCCATTGCCCGGCGCCGCCAGGATGTCCGTGACGGCACCACCTGGAACCCCGGTTCGCCGCTGCTCGGCGGCCGCTGACCACGGCCTGAGCGGTCGCTGACCGCAGCCCCTCCAGTCGAGGATCGCCGCCTCGCCGGGTTGTCCCCGCAGCCGCACCCTCGAGGCCGCGCAGCCCGTTGTACCCGGTCCACCCGGTGGGCGGCGGGGCCGCATGGGCGCCGATTTCCCTGACAGACCGTTCCATGGCGGAGAATGGGCCGGTGACCTCACCGCGCAGCATCGCCATCCTGGGATCGACCGGTTCAATCGGCACCCAGGCAATCGAGGTCGTATCGGCCAGTCCCGGGCGGTTCCGGGTGGTCGCAATCAGCTCTGGTGGCGGCAACCTCGACCTGCTGGCGCGCCAGGCTGTGGCTCTCGGGGTTCAGGCAGTCGGCGTGGCCCGTGGGGAGCGCGACATCGTCGCAGCCGCCATTCACCAGATCGCGGAGGAGGCGGGGCGACAGGGGTTCGCGCCGGACATCCTCGTGGGGGAGCGGGCCAGCACCGATCTGGCCGCGAGCGGGGCCGATGTGGTCCTGAACGGGATAACCGGCTCGATCGGTCTGCGACCCACCTTGGCGGCGCTGAGAGCCGGCAGCACCCTTGCCCTGGCCAACAAGGAGTCGCTGATCGTCGGCGGCTCGCTGGTCAAGGCGGCTGCCAGGCCGGGGCAGATCGTTCCCGTCGACAGCGAGCACAGCGCCATCGCCCAGTGTCTGCGCGGCGGGACTGGCGCAGAGGTGCGCAAGCTCGTGATCACCGCCAGCGGGGGACCCTTCCGGGGCTGGAACCGGGCCTCGCTCGAGACCGTCACCCCTGCGCAGGCTCTTGCGCACCCGACCTGGGCGATGGGGCCGGTCATCACCACCAACTCGGCCACGCTGGTCAACAAGGGGCTGGAGGTCATCGAGGCCCATCTTCTGTTCGACATTCCCTTCGAGCGCATCGACGTCGTCGTCCACCCCCAGTCCTTCGTCCATTCCATGGTCGAGTTCATCGACGGATCGACGATCGCGCAGATCTCTCCGCCGAGCATGCTGATCCCGATCGCCCTCGGGATGGCATGGCCCGAGCGGGTTCCGGACGCCGGCCCGTCGGTCGACTGGACCAGGGCCGCCACCTGGGAGTTCTCGCCGCTCGATGAGGATGCCTTTCCCGCCGTCGCCCTGGCCCGGGAGGTCGGTGCCGCCGGATCGTGCTTCCCCGCGGTCTTCAACGCCGCCAACGAGGAGTGTGTGGCGGCGTTTCTCGCCCAGCGGATCCGCTTCACGCAGATCGTCGACACGGTCAGGCGGGTGGTGGACGATTGGGGCTCCAGTCCTGAGAACGATCAGGGCGCCCTGAACGTTGATACCGTCATGAGCGCCGAGACCTGGGCTCGCCATCGCGCCCATGAGCACCTGGGCCTTGCCGAAAGTGAGACGCTGGTTCTGTGATGTACTTCCTCGGCGTTCTGTTCGTCGCCCTCGGTATCAGCGTGTCCATCGCGCTGCATGAGTACGGCCACCTGTTCTGGGCCAAGAAGTTCGGGGTCAAGTCCACTCAGTACATGGTCGGTTTCGGCCCGACGATCTGGTCGCGCACAAGGGGCGAGACGGAGTACGGGCTCAAGGCGATACCGCTCGGTGGGTACACCCGGATGATCGGCATGTTCCCGCCCAAACCCGGCGCAGACCCGACGATGCTGCGCGGTTCGAGCACCGGCCGGTTCTCCCAGCTCATGGACCAGGCCCGCCAGGAGTCCATGGAACAGGTCAAGCCCGGGGACGAGGACCGGGTGTTCTACAAGCTCTCGACGCCCAAGAAGCTCGTGGTGATGCTTGGCGGTCCGGCCATGAACCTGCTCATCGCCACCGTTCTGCTGGGCGGTATCTTCATGCTCAACGGCGTCGTCGAGGTCACCAACCGGGTCAGCAGCGTCTCCCAGTGCGTCCAGACGGTGCAGGCCGACGCCACTACCCCGACGGCATGCTCGCCGTCGGACCCGAAGGCTCCGGCCAACGTCGCCGGGGTCCTGCCCGGCGACCGGATCGTCTCCATCGCCGGCCAGCCGGTCAACAGCTGGGATGACGTCAAAGCGCTGGTGCGGCCCAATGGCGGACGGCAGGTTGCCATCGTGGTCGAGCGAAACGGCAAGCGTCTGAGCCTGGCTGCGACCCCGATTCTCAACAACGTGCCCAGGGCCGACTCCCAGGGCAACCCCGTGCTCGGTCCCAACGGCAAGGCCCTGACGGATAGGGTCGGTTTCCTGGGCGTGTCGCCCAGCTATGAGAACGTCAAGCAGCCGATCACCGCTGTTCCCGCGCTGATCGGCACCCAGGTCACCACGACGGCCGGGGTGGTGTTCAGGATTCCGCAGAAGATCGCAGGCGTCGCCAAGGCGGCCTTCGGCGGCGGGACCCGGGACCCCAGCCTGATGTCGGTGGTCGGTGTGGGGCGGGTCGCCGGTGAGGTCGCCGACGGTCAGCTCTCCGGGGTGATCGGCACGGGAGTCTCATCCAAGCTGGTCTTCCTGATCTACCTCATCGCGTCCCTGAACATCGCTCTTTTTGTCTTCAACCTCATCCCGCTGATGCCCCTGGACGGCGGTCACGCCGCGGGTGCGCTGTGGGAGGGGCTCAAGCGTCAGGTGGCCAGGGTGCGCGGACGGCCCAACCCGGGCTACGTCGACGTCGCCAAGGCTCTGCCGGTGACCTACGTGGTATCGATCGCGCTTATCGGCATGACCGTGCTGCTGATGTATGCCGACGTGGTCAACCCCATCAAGCTGGGCGGCTGACCGCTGGTGCCGAGCCGGGCTGCCCTCGGCCCAGGAGCGCTCGACCGAGCGGTCCTGGCCACTGCTGGTGAGAGATACTGACGCCATGTCGGTTTCTCTCGGTATGCCCCCCCTGCCGCCGCCGGTCGTCTCCGCGCGCCGCAAGTCCCGCAAGATCAAGGTCGGAAAAGTCGAGGTCGGCGGTGACGCTCCCGTCTCCGTGCAGTCGATGTGCACGACGCCGACGACGGACGTCAACGCGACGCTGCAGCAGATTGCCGAGCTGACCGCGACCGGATGCGACATCGTGAGAGTCGCCTGCCCCACCCAGGACGACGCCGACGCTCTGGCCGAGATCGCCGGGAAGAGCCAGATCCCGGTCATCGCAGACATCCACTTTCAGCCCAAGTATGTCTTTGCCGCGATCGAGGCCGGCTGTGCAGCAGTTCGGGTGAACCCGGGCAACATCCGCCGCTTCGACGACCAGGTAAGGCAGATTGCCCGTGAGGCCAAAGATCACGGCGTCTCCCTGCGGATCGGTGTCAACGCCGGATCGCTGGACCCCCGGATCCTGGCGAAGTACGGCAAGGCCACTGCCGAGGCTCTGGTCGAGTCGGCCATCTGGGAGGCGAGCCTGTTCGAGGAGCACGACTTCCACGACTTCAAGATCTCGGTCAAGCACAACGACCCGGTCGTCATGATCAGGGCATATGAGCAGCTTGCCGCCCGCGGTGACTGGCCCCTGCACCTGGGCGTGACTGAGGCCGGCCCCGCTTTCCAGGGGACGATCAAGTCGTCGGTGGCCTTCGGGACGTTGCTGGCCAGGGGGATCGGTGACACCATCCGCGTCTCGCTGTCGGCTCCTCCGGTGGAGGAGATCAAGGTCGGCATCCAGATCCTTCAGTCGCTGAACCTGCGCCCGCGCAAGCTGGAGATCGTCTCGTGTCCGTCGTGCGGTCGTGCCCAGGTGGACGTCTACACCCTGGCCGACCAGGTGGCGGCGGGCCTCGACGGCTTGCAGGTGCCGCTGCGAGTTGCGGTCATGGGCTGTGTCGTCAATGGTCCGGGTGAGGCTCGTGAGGCGGATCTGGGTGTTGCCTCGGGCAACGGCAAGGGCCAGATCTTCGTGCGGGGCGAGATCATCAAGACGGTGCCCGAGTCCCAGATCGTTGAGACCCTGATCGAGGAGGCCATGAGGATCGCCGAGGAGATGGGCGAGCCGGTGGATGACGAAGGGGTGTCCTCGGGCCCCGTCGTCACCGTCGTCTGAAGCCCGTGACCTCCAGACCGGTCGACAAGGCCCTTGCGGCAGGGCAGGCTTAGGTAGTGCTGCGCACCCACAGTCCCGTCCGTACCCTGACCCCGGCAGACCGTGACCAGGCGCTGGAGGTCTGCGCGCGCGATACCCGCACGAATGTCTTTGTTGCCGCGCGCATCCTCGACGGCGGACTCGCAACCTCGCCGGGTGCGATGCTGGGCTATGGCGAGGGCTCGGGTCTTGAGGCTATCTGCTGGGTGTCGGCAAACCTCGTCCCGGTCGGGTGCGACGGACCCGCGCTGGCCGCCTTCGCCGCCAAGATGCGCCGATCACGGCACCATTGCTCCTCGGTGTTCGGCCCCGCTGAGATGGTGCTGCCGCTGTGGGAGGCACTGCGACCTGTCTGGGGGCAGCCCCGTGCCGTACGCGCCCGCCAGCCGGTAATGGCTACGGCTGGCCCGGTCCCCTCGGGTGTACCGATCGACCCGCTCGTCCGTCCGGCGCGCTACGACGAGGTGGATCTGGTGGTGCCGGCTGCCGCCGCCATGTTCACCGAGGAGATCGGCTACCCGCCCTACCACGGCTCGGCGCAGTTGTACCGGCAGGGGATCGCGTCCCTGATCAGACGGGGGCAGACCTTCGTGAGGGTCGAAGACGGGCAGGTCGTGTTCAAGGCGGACATCGGTTCGGTGGCTCTGGGCGTCGCCCAGGTCCAGGGCGTCTGGGTGGCTCCGCGGTGGCGTGGCCAGGGGCTCGCGGTGCCGGCCATGGCAGCGGTGGTCGAGCATGTCAGGGCCGAGATCGCACCGGTGGTCACGCTCTACGTCAACGACTTCAACATGCCCGCTCGCGCCACCTATGCCAGGGTCGGGTTCGCCGAGATCGGGAGCTTCGCCACCGTCCTGATGTGAGTGCGGGGCCAGAGCGCCCCATTCAGGCGGTGGGCGTGACGGGGCGCGCGCTCCTGCCGATATCCTCACCGTGTCCGGTGCTCCCGTGCCTGGACCTGTTGTGACCCGACCAATGGAGACTCCGTGTCAACGCCGGCCCTACGTATGTCGACCCTGTTCCTGCGAACCCTGCGCGACGATCCGGCCGACGCAGAGCTGCCAAGCCACCGGCTGCTGGTCCGTGCTGGCTATATCCGCCGCGTCGCCCCCGGGATCTACACCTGGCTGCCGCTCGGGCTGAAGGTTCTGCGCAACGTCGAGGGCATCGTGCGGCAGGAGATGGACGCCATCGGCGCCCAGGAGCTCAGCTTTCCGGCGCTGCTTCCTCGGGAGCCCTATGAGGCGACGGGCCGCTGGACGGAGTACGGCGAGAACATCTTCCGGCTCAAGGACCGCAAGGGCGCCGACTACCTGCTCGGCCCTACGCATGAAGAGATGTTCACGCTGACGGTTAAGGACCTCTACGGCTCCTACAAGGACCTGCCGCTGTCGATCTACCAGATCCAGCTCAAGTATCGCGACGAGGCACGTCCGCGCGCCGGTCTGCTGCGCGGTCGCGAGTTCATCATGAAGGACTCCTACTCCTTCGACGTGGACGACGCCGGCCTGCAGGCCTCGTACGACACCCACCGCGCTGCGTACATCAAGATCTTCGACCGGCTCGGCTTCGACTACGTCATCGTCAAGGCGACCTCCGGTGCGATGGGCGGCTCGGCGTCCGAGGAGTTCCTCGCCACGGCCGAGAACGGCGAAGACACCTATGTGCGTTGCACCTCCTGCGACTACGCCGCCAACGTCGAGGCGGTGCAGGTGCCCGCGCCACCCGCCATCTCGTATGACGGGCTGTCGGTCGCGCACGTCGAGGACACCCCCGACACGCCGACCATCACCACCCTGGTGGATCACCTCAACGTGACGTTCCCCCGTTCCGACCGGCCCTGGCAGGCGAGCGACACCCTCAAGAACGTGATCGTGATGGTGGTTCACCCCGGCGGCCGTCGTGAGCCGCTGGCCATCGGGTTGCCCGGCGACCGCGAGATCGACGAGAAGCGGCTCGGGGCCCAGGTCGAGCCTGCCGAGATCGAGGCGTTCGACGAGGCCGACTTTGTCGAGTACCCCGCCCTGGCCAAGGGCTATATGGGCCCGGGTGTGCTGGGCGAGCATGCCAAGTCCGCGATCAGGTACCTGCTGGACCCTCGCGTCGTCGACGGCACCGTCTGGGTCACCGGCGCCGACGCCCCGGGCCGGCACGTGATCGGGCTGGTGGCCGGGCGCGACTTCATCGCTGACGGCACGATCGAGGCTGCGGAGGTGCGCGACGGAGACGCATGCCCCAGCTGTGGTCAGCCGCTGGAGACCGCGCGAGGCATCGAGATGGGGCACATCTTCCAGCTCGGTCGCAAGTATGCCGAGTCGCTGGGCCTGAAGGTGCTGGACGAGAACGGCAAGCTCGTGACCGTGACCATGGGGTCCTATGGCGTGGGCGTCAGCCGTGCGGTCGCCGCCGTGGCCGAGGGCTGTCACGACGAGTTCGGCCTGGTCTGGCCCCGCGAGATCTCTCCGGCGGACGTTCACGTGGTGGCGACGGGCAAGGCGCCGGAGGTCTTCGCCAAGGCGGCCGAGGTCACCGATGCCCTGGCGGCGCGGGGGGTCCAGGTCATCTATGACGATCGGCAGAAGGTCTCCCCCGGGGTGAAGTTCAAGGATGCCGAGCTGATCGGGGTGCCGACCATCGTGATTGTCGGCAAGGGGCTGCAAGCCGGCACGATCGAGATCAAGGACCGGGCGACCGGCGAGCGGCGCGAGGTGCCGGTCGACCAGATCGTGGATGCGGTGGTCTCTGAGGTACAGGGCGCAGCAACCTGATGAGCCCTGTCGAGCCCGTCCCGCCCCGGTGTCGGGCGGTCATCTTCGACTGGGGCGGCACCCTCACGCCGTGGCACTCGGTCGACCTCGAGGAGCAGTGGCTGGTCTTCGCCCGCCAGGTTCATGCCGAGGAGGGACAGGCGCTCTCGCTTGCCGCACGAATCCTCGCCGCCGAGACCGAGGCCTGGGCTCGCAGCCGGACCGACCACAGCAGCGCCCGGATGCACGAGATCCTCGCCGAGGCAGGCTTTGACGAGGGCAACCTCCAGCACGGGGCTGCCCTGGCTGCCTACGAGGAGTTCTGGGAGCCGCACACCTTCACCGACGAGCAGGTACGACCCCTGTGGGAGGGGTTGCGAGAGCGGGGAGTACGCGTCGGCGTCCTGTCCAACACCATCTGGCCCCGCGAATACCATCGTGGTGTCTTCGAGCGTGACGGAGTCCTGGACCTGATCGACGCCGACGTCTACTCCAGCGAGCTGGCGTGGACCAAGCCGCACCCTGAGGCCTTCCGTGCCGCCGCAGCGGCTTGCGGGGTGGAGCCGTCCGAGGCCATCTACGTCGGCGACCGGCCCTTCGAGGACATCCACGGGAGCCAGCTGGCCGGAATGCGGGCTATCTGGGTTCCGCACTCGGAGATCCCCCTGGGGCAGCAGGTCTCGGTCGACGCCGTTCCGGACGGCGTCGCCCACGAGCTGCTCGATATCCTTGCCATCCTCGACGGCTGGCAGTCGCGCTGAACGATCCCTCGGCGCTCACACTCGTCCTCCTGGGCGTGGCCGCCGTCTGCGCGGGGTGGGTCGACGCGGTTGTCGGCGGGGGTGGGCTGATCCAGATCCCGGCGCTCCTGCTCGGGTTCCCGCACGCCGTCCCGGTTCAGATCCTGGCGACCAACAAGGTCAGCTCGATCTGTGGCACGTCGGTGAGCGCGGGAACCTACTACCGGCGCGTCAGACCTGACCTGAGGACCGCGATCCCGCTGGCGCTGCTGGCCTTCGCCGGAGCACTGGTCGGCGCCTCCCTGGTGTCGCACATCTCCAGGGCGGCCTTCAACCCGATCATCCTGGTGGTGCTGATCGCCGTCGGGACCTACACGGTGTTCAAGCCGACCCTCGGCACGCTGACCAGTCTCCGCTTCTCGGGGCGCCGTCACGTGCTGGCCGCAACCGGCGTTGGTTTCGTGATCGGCATCTATGACGGTGCGCTCGGTCCGGGGACGGGCTCGTTCCTGGTGCTCGCCCTCGTGGGCCTGCTCGGGTACGCGTTCCTGCAGGCAAGCGCGAAGGCCAAGATCGCCAACGTTGCGACCAACCTGGCCGCCCTCGCCATCTTCATCCCGCAGGGTGCCGTGATGTGGAAGGTGGGGCTGCTCATGGGGCTGGGCAACCTGGCCGGCGGTTACGTGGGCGCCCGCACGGCAGTTGCCCAGGGGGCCGGGTTCATCCGTATCGTCCTTGTCGTCGTGCTCGGCGCCTTCATCGTCAAGATCGGCCTTGACGTGCTCGGCCAGCTCGGCTGACCGGTCACAGACTCAGCTCTGAGGCGAGCTCCTCGGGCGTGGTCACCGGGCGTTGACAGACGAAACCCCGACAGAGGTATGCCGCGGCGGCGCCGCCCACCAGGGGCCGGCCGGCGAGCAGGGGAGTCCCGGGCGCATCAGGGCGGCCGTGAGCGATGACAAGGCCGGGGGACGTGCTGCGACGCGCTACGTCAAGGAGCTTCCGGGCCTGCGGTCCCTCACCGGCGACGGCCACCTGCAGCGGCCCCGCCACGACTGCCTCCGCGACGGCGAGCGTCCAGCCGGCGAACCGGGGGTTCTCCGAGGCGAGAGCAGCGGCCGAGGCAACCGCCGCGTCGGCCGCCTCCCGGTGACGGGTGGACCCGGTCAGCGCCGAGTACGTCAACAAGGCTCCGGCGAGCGAGGACTGACCGGAGGGCTCCGCGTTGTCGGCGGGACTGCCCGGTCGGGTGAAGAGCGGTTCGGCGTCGTCGGCGGTGTCGTAGAAGCCGCCCCGGTCGTCAGCGAAATGGGCCAGAGCGGTGTCGAGCAGATCGCCGGCCACGCTCAGCCAGGCTGGCTCTCCGGTTGCCTGATGCAGGGCGAGCAGGCCCTCGGCCAGGTTGCCGTAGTCATCGGCGACCCCCATCGCGTCTCCCACCACGCCCTCGCGCGATGCCCGGCGTAACCTGCCGTCAACCAGATGGGAGCCCACCAGGAACTGTGCGCACTGCCTTGCGGCCTCCAGGTACGTCGGGTCTCCGAGCAGCACGCCGGCCTCGCTCAGCGCGGCAATCGCCAGGCCATTCCAGCCGGTCACCACCTTGTCGTCGCGCGCTGGCTGGGGCCGCAGACTGCGGGCGGTCAGCAGACGTTGGCGAATGCCCTCCCACCACTGCTCGTCGTCCGGATCCCTGCGTAGCTGGAGGGTCGACATCCCGTGCTCGAAGGTCCCGGACTCGGTGACCTCGAGCAGGGCGGCGGCGCGGCTGCCGTCGTCGGCGCCAAGGACCTCGATGAGCTGCCCGGTCGTCCAGGCGTAGGTGAGGCCCTCCACCCCCTCGGCGTCGGCGTCCAGTGAGGAGGCAAAGCCGCCGGCGTCGGTGGACAGATCCCGCAGGAGGAAGTCCGCGCTCTGCCGTGAGATGCGTTCAGCCAGAGGTGATCCGTTCGCCCGCCACAGGTGCAGGTAGACGCGAAGGAGCTGGGCGTTGTCGTACAGCATCTTCTCGAAGTGGGGCACCACCCAGCCCGCATCCACCGAGTACCGGGCAAAGCCGCCCGCGAGCTGGTCGTACATCCCCCCGCGTCCCATCGCCTCGCAGGTGCCTTCGACCATCTGCAGGTCTCGCGTGGTGCTGCCGGCACCGGTGCGTGCCCAGTGGCGCAGCAGGAACTCCAGCACCATCGATGGCGGGAACTTCGGCGCCCCGCCGAATCCGCCGTCCCGCCAGTCGTATCCGGCGGCCAGCAGCTCCCCGGCAGCTCCGAGCTCGCTCGGGCCGAGAGGTGCCGCGAGGCCGGGCTCGGTCGCTGTACGCAGGGCTTCGACAACGTGGCCCCCGCTGGCGAGCACCTCCTCGCGTTGATGTGTCCAGGCCTCGGACACGCGTGAAAGAAGCTGCAGGAGCGAGGGTTTGGGGTAGTAGGTCCCACAGAAGAAGGGCTCGCCGGTGGGCGTGAGGAAGCAGGTCATGGGCCAGCCGCCGCGCCCGGTCAGGGCGGTGGTCGCCGACATGTAGATCGTGTCGATGTCCGGGCGTTCCTCGCGGTCGACCTTGATGGCCACGAAGCCGGCATTCAGGACGGCAGCCACCTCGTCATCCTCGAACGACTCGTGAGCCATCACGTGACACCAGTGACACGCTGCATACCCGACGGACAGGAAGACGGGTTTGCTGAGGCGCTCGGCCTCCGCGAACGCGTCGGGTCCCCACTCCCGCCAGTCGACCGGATTGTCCTTGTGCTGCAACAGGTACGGGCTCGTGGAGTGCCGCAGCCGGTTCGCCATCCCAGAAGCCTATGCCAACCGGCGGTACCACTGTCTGGCGTGAGAACCCTTGACCGCCGCGACACCCTCATGGACCATGCAACTGCTGATACACCGACTGCGACTCCGATCTCAGGGGGGTGCGATGGACACCGACGTCCTCGTCGTTGGGGCAGGACTGGCCGGGCTGGTCGCGGCGGCAGAGGTCGCAGACACGGGGAGGCGGGTGATCATCCTCGACCAGGAACCCGAGGTGTGCCTGGGCGGGCAGGCGTTCTGGTCGCTCGGTGGCCTGTTCATGGTGGACACCCCCGAGCAGCGGCTGATGGGGGTGCGTGACTCGCTCGACCTGGCTTTGCAGGACTGGTACGGGAGCGCCCAGTTCGACCGGCCTGAAGACCACTGGCCTCGCCGGTGGGCCGAGGCCTACGTGAGCTTCGCGTCCGGAGAGAAGCGCTCCTGGCTTCGGCAGATGGGTCACCGGGTTTTCCCCGTGGTCGGGTGGGCCGAGCGTGGCGACGGACGCGCGGACGGCCACGGCAACTCCGTCCCCCGGTTCCACGTCACCTGGGGCACCGGCCCCGGCGTCGTGGCCCCTTTCGAACGACGCGTCCGCGAGCACGAGGCCATCGGGCTGGTCGAGCTCAGGTTCCGCCACCGCGTCGACGCGCTGGTCACCGTTGACGGTGCGGTCACCGGGGTGAGCGGGAAGGTCCTCGAGCCGAGCAGCATCGAACGTGGCCGCCCTAGCTCCCGGGTTGAGGTGGGCGACTTCGAGCTCAGCGCCCAGGCCGTGATCGTGACGTCCGGAGGGATCGGCGGCAACCACGACCTCGTCCGCAAGGCCTGGCCGCCGCGGCTCGGGCAACCGCCCAGGCGGATGGTCGCAGGAGTGCCGGCCCACGTGGACGGCCGGATGCTGGGGATCACCGCGTCCAGCGGAGGCAACATCATCAACGCCGACCGGATGTGGCACTACACAGAAGGCCTGCACAACTGGGACCCGATCTGGGCCAACCATGGCATCCGCATCCTGCCCGGCCCCTCGTCGTTGTGGCTGGACGCAGAGGGCAACCGACTTCCGGCGCCCTGCTTCCCGGGCTTCGACACCCTTGGCACCCTCCGGCACCTGATGAGCACCGGCTATGACTACTCCTGGTTCGTGCTCACCCAGAAGATCATCGAGAGGGAGTTTGCCCTTTCAGGTTCTGAGCAGAACCCGGACCTGACCGGTAAGGACCTCAGGCTGCTCGCGCAGCGGATCAGAGCCGGCGCGCCAGGACCGGTGGAGGCGTTCAAGCGGCACGGCCAGGACTTCGTCGTCGCCACCAACCTCCGCGACCTGGTCGCAGGGATGAACCAGCTCACCGAGGAGCCTCTCATCGACGCGGCTTCTCTGGCCCGGATCGTGGCTGCTCGCGACCGCCAGATGGAGAACCCGTTCACCAAGGACGCGCAGGTGACCGCAGTACGGGGCGCGCGCAGGTACCGCGGCGACAGGCTCTGGCGGACTGCGACGCCGCACAAGCTGCTGGACCCCGGGGCGGGACCTCTGATCGCGGTCCGCCTCAGCATCCTCACCCGCAAGACCCTCGGCGGGTTGGAGACCGACCTGCAGGGCCGCGTGCTGACCACTGACGGAGTGCCACTGCCCGGCTTGTATGCCGCCGGTGAGGTCAGCGGGTTCGGCGGCGGCGGGATGCATGGTTACAACTCCCTTGAAGGCACCTTCCTCGGCGGTTGCCTCTTCTCCGGCCGTACGGCAGGACGCTCAGTGGCCGCAGACATTGCGTGACTGCCTGGCCCGAGCCCGACGGGCAGCATGCCAGCCGGTTGGACGAGCTGCTCAGGGTTCTGTTCGTGACCAGGCAGCTGGCCGCGTGGTCCCCGACGATGGCTGAGTCCCGCCCCATTGGGCGGCGGGTGGCGGGCTCACATCCTCCCGCGGCCGGGACCCGAGATAGCTCATGGCGTCGTTGTCGGTGGGGCTGTGGCTGTCGCCGTCGGCGATGGGCTGGTTGCCGCCGGCGCCGGCGCCGGGGTGGTGGTGGCTGTGGGTGAAGGGGCGGGCGCGATGGTCGGTGAGGCGGTGGGCGAGGTGGTCGGCAGCGGGTTGGCCGTGGGGAGAAGGGGGTTGGGGCGGCCTGGTGTTGACGGCGTGTGAGGAGGGGTCGTCTTCGCAGGGTCCGGCGTGGCGTGGGGTCTGGACGCTGGGGGGATGGTGCTGACCTTGGCGGGCGTGGTTGGCGCCGCTGCCGGGGGAGGGGGGAGTATGAGGTAGGTCACCAGTGTCACGATGAACACGACCATCAGCATCACGGTTGACCGGCCGGGCCGCATCGTCACAGGGCCGTTCCAGTCGCCTCGGCCGTGTCCAGCTCGACGGGCACGTGAATGCCCTCCCGGCGCAGCGCCGCAGCGATCCGCCCACGCAGCGAGAGTCCCACGAGGAACTGCCTGCCCGGCAACGTGTGGGCAACCACTCGCACCCGAACCTGGTCGACTTCGATGCTCTGGACCCCCATGACCGACGGGGCGTCCAGGAGCTGCGGGCGGAGCTCATCGTCGGCATACGCTTCGCGGCCAACTTCGCGCAGGATGTCGCTGAGATGGCCGACGTCCACTCTCAGCGGGACGGGCACGTCGACCACGACCCGGGCCCAGTCCCGCGACAGGTTGGTGACCTGGGCGATATGACCGTTCGGCGTGAAGATGACCTCGCCGTCGGCTGTGCGGACCTTGGTGACCCGCAGCGTCACGTCCTCGACGGTGCCGATCACCCCCACCGGGACCCAGGCGCCGGCGATGCTGACGAGGTCACCAATGCCGTACTGGCGCTCGGCGATGATGAAGAATCCCGCGAGGAGGTCCTGAACCAGGCGTTGCGCCCCGAAACCGAGCGCCACCCCGGCCACGGCTGCCGGCACGGCCAGGCTGGTCGTCCTGACCCCCAGGCGTGAGGCGATCGCAACCGCCGAGGCGCAGTACACGATGACCAGAGCCGTCCAGGTGAGCACCTGGGCCAGGGCGCGCCGGTGCTTGGCTGTCTCCGAACGAACCAGGGCGTCCGACTCGTTGTCGCTCGCGTCGATGCGCCGGGTGATCATCGTCCGGGTCCAGGTGGCGAACCTGGTCAGCAGGATGGTGCCGACGGCGATCAGAAGGATCTCCAGACCATTGCTGGCGAGCCAATCAGGGACGTTTCGCAGCCGGGAGGCCATCGGGAAGATCATGACCCCATCATCGTCCCCCGGACGAAACCTCCTGTGGCTGGTGGGTCACTCCTCCGGTGACGGCGCAGGTTCTTCGGCGTTGCCCCGGGGCCAACCCGCCGCCATCGCCCCGGGGATGGCGCAAGTCCTCCCGCGTGGCTAGGACGGGCGTGTCGTGCCCGATAGACTGCCCTGGACAACCACCGCAGGAGGATGCACGCGGACTGGGCGTCATTCAAGAAAAGGGAGCGGAGGCGTCACGTGAGTATCCAGGAACGAATTGACTCCGTCCTGCGCGACCTCCAGGGCACCGTTGAGGTCCCTGGCCCCCTGGGTGAGCTCGGCCTTGTGGTTGAGGACGTGGCGGTGACCCCTGCCGGCAAGCGCCGGCTTGTTCGGATCTGGCTCGACCGCGATCTCGCCGGCCTCGAGCCGGGCGATGAGTCGAGCGTGATCGAACCGCTCTCACTGGACGAGGTGGCTGATGCCACCCGTGTCATCAGCGCGGGACTCGACTCCTCCGATGCGCCAGGCGAGGCGCCATATGTCCTGGAGGTGGGATCCGCCGGTGTCGACCGCCCGCTGACCGAGCCCCGTCACTTCCGCCGAAATGTGTCCCGGCTCGTGGAGATCCGGCGCGTCGACAGCTCCGAGGAGGCGTCACTCACCGGCCGTCTGGTTGCCGCCAGCCCTACCGGCGCGACCGTGCGAGTGCCCGGGACGAAGAACGATCCAGATACCGAGCTACGCATCCCGTATGCCGACATCGCTCGCGCCCAGGTGCAGGTCGAGTTTGCCCGTGTCACCAAAGAGGAGGAGAGCTGATGGATATCGATCTGACCGCACTGCGTGGCCTTGAGCGTGAACGGGACATCTCACTGGAGGTCATCATCCCGGCCATCGAGCAGGCGATGCTCGTGGCCTATCACCGCACCGACGGCGCCCAGCGCATTGCCCGCGTGGAGCTGGAGCGCAAGACCGGTCACGTGACCGTCTGGGCCCGCGAGGACGGCGACCTCGACCCCGAGACGGGCGAGCGCGCTGAGCCCGGCCCCGAGTTCGACGACACCCCGGCTGGTTTTGGCCGGATCGCGGCTTCGACGGCCCGCCAGGTCATCGTGCAGAGACTGCGCGATATCGAGGACGAGGCCATCATGGGCGACTTCCACGGTCGCGAGGGCGACATCATCACCGGCGTCATCCAGCAGAGCAGCGATCCGCGCTACGTGATGGTCGACTTCGGTGAGATCGAGGGCTCGCTACCCCTGGCCGAGCAGGTGCCGGGGGAGAAGTACATCCACGGTCAGCGTCTTCGCTGTTTCGTGGTCAGTGTGAAGCGTGGCCAGCGAGGGCCCCAGATCAGTCTGTCGCGCACCCACCCCAACCTGGTGCGCAAGCTTTTCGAGCTCGAGATTCCCGAGGTCGCCGACGGCACCGTCGAGATCGGCGCGCTGGCCCGCGAGGCAGGGCACCGGACCAAGGTGGCCGTCCACTCCCACACCCCCGGAGTCAACGCAAAGGGTGCCTGCATCGGCCCGATGGGGTCACGGATCCGGGCAATCATGACCGAGCTGCACGGCGAGAAGATCGACATCGTTGACTTCTCGGAGGATCCTCGAACCTTCGTTGCGTCGGCCCTGTCGCCCTCTCGGGTCAACTCCGTCGAGATCGTGGATGCCGAGCTGCGGTCGGCCCGGGTGGTCGTCCCGGACTACCAGCTGTCCCTGGCTATAGGCAAGGAAGGTCAGAACGCCCGACTCGCCGCCAAGCTCACTGGCTGGCGCATCGATATCCACTCGGACACCGCGCCCGAGCCCGACCAGGGGGAGCGTGGGGCCGGCGCTGGCACAGACCGTGGGCGCCAGGCGTTAGAGTAGTGGGGATCGATCGGTTGCGACGGATCAGTATGCGGCCTACCCAACGCATGACACGAACGTGTGTGGGTTGCCGTCGTCGTGATGTTCGGTCAGCACTGCTGCGAGTTGTTGCGGAGAGGAACGATGCTGGCGAGCACCTGGCCAGGGTTGTTGCGGATCCGCTGCTCCGGATGCCAGGGCGTGGCGCTTGGTTGCACCCAACACCGGAGTGTCTCGATCTCGCAGTGCGGCGAAAGGCATTCGGACGGGCTTTGCGTGTCAAAGCCTTTCTTGAGGTGGCGGCAGTGGGCGCATACATCGACGCCCACGGACAGTCCGTCGTCAACGCTGTCGGCCCCACCCCCGGGGCAGCAGCTCAACAGGTTCCTGAAACCGAAAGCGGGTTTGACGCTGATGAGCACCCGATGAGCACCCGATGAGTACTCAGCGATGAGCAACACCCTGTACTAACGACGGCCCGCACTTCATCTCGAACTCCGGGCCACAGACGAGGAGAAACGTGGCTAAGGTCCGGGTCTACGAGCTCGCGAAAGAGCTCGGAGTCGAGAGCAAGACACTGCTCAGTCATTTGAAAGAACAGGGCGAGTTCGTGA
>JBDTWH010000174.1:0-5032 GCA_040006795.1 Actinomycetota bacterium
CATCCACGTCTCTCGAGAACATGACCGCGGACGTGGATGGCGGGAGGCGGGCTTCGGCGGTGTGATCGCCGGACCGAGCGGTCATCGGCGCGGGCTCCTGACGTCCTGTCATCGGCCGATCCGGTCGTCCGCATCGCCGAAACGCGGCGAATAGACGCGCCTTGCATACCCCAGAGTCTGGCGATAGCGCCGAGATCTAGGGCCGCAGCCAGTTGCCGAGCTCGGCGTCGACGAGCAGCCCACGGGCTTCTGCCTCGTGGTCGTCCGGAACCAGGATCCTCATCTGGATCGCGATGATCGAGCCCTCGAGGACGCTCATGTTACGGTCCGTGACCTGATACGGGATGTCGGCCCCACCGAGCAGGCCCTCGATGACAGAGATGATCCCGGGGTCGTTGGTCCGGACGAGCTCCGCCATATGTGACGCACCTCCGGTGAACGCCGAGTGGGAGGCGACCATGATACCGACGAACTGCCGCACGGAGGGCGCGCTCCGCTCGCGGCGATGTGACACAGTTCCGTTCGAGCTGATTGCTGATCTGCGGATGTGGCCTGCTGACTCACCAACCGAGCTCGCGCAGCCGCGCGTCACCGATCCCGAAATGATGACCCACCTCGTGAATGACCCATGCGGCAAGTGTCCAACCCGACGCCATACGCGCCGCGTTAAGACGTCCACTCATCCGGACCTGAGCGGACAGCAGTTTTCAGTCGCCCGTATGCCGACAGGCGGCGGCGTGCGTGCTCAAGGGCGCGGTAACCCGTGAGGCCGTCCCGGCCGTCACGGCGTTCTGGTCCGAACGATCCACTAATTCATCTGTGTTGCTGGAGCAGCCGCACTCGCGGTTTAGTGCGGTAACGCGCGACGCCGTGGAACAGGGTGTTCGTGTTCCCGCCGACCCAGATTGTCCCGTCAGGGTCGGCGGTGATCGTGACGTCTCCGGCGCGGCCCAGCCGTCGGCCCTGGGAGACGCGGTAGCTGCCCGAGACCGCGCCGGTTCGCAGGAACCATTGCGCCACAGCGGCGTTCATGCTGCCGCAGACAGGATCCTCGGCGACGCCGACGCCAGGTGCGAACGTGCGCAGCTCGAATGCGTACTCGTTTCCGTCCGGGTGGGCGCCGATCGCCCCGACCATCGCGGTAGGGACGGACGGATCAGCAACGCAGAGCTCGCTGAGCGCGTTGGCCTCTCGCTCTCGCCCTCGCCCTGCCTTCGGCGCGTGCGGCGGCTGGAAAGGACCGGGGTGATCCGCGGTTACCGGGCGGTGATTGATCCCGCTGCGATCGGCCGGAGCCTGCGCGTCTTGGTCGGCGCCCGGATCGTGCGTCACGCCCGGGCGGACGTGGTCTCCGACCGCGGTAACCCCAACACCTTCAACCGCTGAACGACGCATCGATCCGGCCGAGGATGAGGCTACGACGTGCCCCCGCCTCCATGTGTTCGCCCGTCGATGTGGGCGGACGTGATGCGCCTGGTGAGCCTTGTCGTGGGGCGCGGCCCCCGTCGTTCAAGACGCCAGATTGACCACTGAGCGCCCGGCAGTGTCGGAGTGCTTGACGTGGATAGGAAACCGGGGCTGAGGAGGCTGGCGGAAACGCCCGATCTGACCTCACCGATCTGCGGTCTTGTCGTAAGCGGTCGTTGCGACAGCGGTCCTACGGTTCGAAGCGGTAGCCGAGGCCAGGTTCGGTGATCAGGTGTCGGGGATGGGCTGGTTCGGTTTCGAGCTTGCGACGTAGCTGGGCCATGTAGACACGGAGGTAGTTCGTCTCGACCCCGTGAGCCGGCCCCCAGACTTCTTGCAGGAGCTGTCTGCCCGAAACGAGTCGTCCGGGGTGTCGAGTGAGAACCTCCAGCAGGTGCCACTCGGTTGGCGTGAGGCGGACTTCGACGTCGGCTCGGGTAACGCGTTTGGCGGCAAGGTCGATAGTGAAGGTCGCCGTGGTGACTACCGGGGCGTCCTCATCGGGTTGTGCTCTTCGCAGTGCGGCACGAATCCGCGCGAGCAGCTCATCCATTCCGAAGGGCTTGCTGAGGTAGTCGTCGGCTCCAGCATCCAGCGCCTCCACCTTGTCGCTCTGGGTATCGCGAGCGGAGAGGATGATGATCGGGACCCGGGTCCAGCCGCGCAGCCCGCTTACCACCTCATTGCCGTCCATGTCGGGCAGGCCGAGATCGAGGATGACCAGATCGGGAGGGTTGGATGCGGCTGCCCGCAGCGCCCCGACTCCGTCGGCGACGGCTTCGACCTCGTATCGGCGCGCGCGCAGGTTGATGCCCAGAGCCCGCCGGAGCTGTGGCTCGTCCTCCACGATGAGCACCCGGGTCATGTGGCCACCCGAACGGCGATGGTCATGGTCAGACCGCCCCCGGGCGTGTCCGAAGGGATCAGCTGGGCATGCATCGCCTCGGTAAACCCTCGGGCGATCGCCAGGCCAAGGCCCAGACCTGCATTGGCGTCGTGGTCGCCGAGGCGCTGAAACGCCGTAAACATGATCTCCCGCTGGCGCTCAGGAATGCCGGGACCGTGGTCAATGACGTGAAGACGCACCCAGCCGGACGGAGCATCTGGGGCCGCCTGGTCCTTCCCCTGGACACCACTTGGTGGGTCCGCGCGGATCTGGACCGGGACGTCGGGGGGGCTGAACCGGCGGGCGTTGTCGACCAGGTTGGCCACCACTCGCTCCAACAACCCGGCGTCAGCGAACACCAGCGTCAGGTCCTCGGGTACGTCGACGACGACGTTCGCCTCCGCGCCCAACAGCGCTCGCGCCACCACCTCGTCAAGCGCCACAGGGCTGATCTGGACTGACACGGCACCAGCCTGTATCCGACTCATCGCCAGGATGTTGGAGATGAGGTCGGTGAGCCGGTCGGTGGACTCTTCGACTGTCAGCAACAGCTCATGCCGTTCCTGCTCCGTCCAGTCGACGTCATCCTGACGCAGGCTGGAGACCGCCGCCTTGATCCCGGCCAGGGGCGTGCGCAGATCATGACTCACCGCAGCCAGCAGGGAGGACCGAACCCGGTCGGTTTCGGCGAGCTGGCGGGCCTGGGCTGCCTGCTCAGCCAACTGCTGGCCCTGCCAGGCCCGACTTGCCATACCGGCGAGCATGCCGAGCAGCCGACGGTCCTCGGCGAAGATCTTCGGCCCATACGCCACCAGGTTCAGGCCGTCGGTCGCAGGCACGGTCAGGCTCGGGCGACCCGAGGAGGCTGGGCCCACCAATGCCAAGGGAGATCCACTCCGGGCCGGATCCACCAGCGCGACGGTGCTCATCCCGAACAGGCCACGCACCTGCTCGAGCACGGCCACCAGCGAGGCCCCGCTGAACTCGGCCGAGCTGAGTCGGGAGATCAGGCGCGACTCCATCCGAATGCGCTCGGCCGCCTCCCGGTTCCGGGCACCCAGCTCGACGGTGACGCTGACCAGGACCGCCGCAAGAATGAAGACGACCAGGTCGACAACGGCCTCGCGGCTCTCCACCACGAACGTGTGGTACGGAGGCGTGAGGAACCAGTTGACCAGCAGGAACGAGGACACAGCGGCGATCAGGGCGGCCACGACGCCGCCGACCACAGCCACGACCACCACCGCCAAGAGGTAGATCATCAGCATGCTCTCGGTGGCCAAGCTGGGCCGGGCTAAGACCAAGACCGTGGTCAGGAGCGGCAGTCCAACTCCCGCGACCAGGACGCCGGCCCCGCGCCGCCCCCGGGAAAGGCCACGAGTGGACCTCGGCAAGGTCGCGATCGGTCCCGCGTCGACGCTCACTCCTGAACGCTGGATGCTCACTTTCTCAGCGTCCCACAACTCCCGCCGGGTCACTCCGCTCTGCTTCCATCGCGGCGGCGCGGCGAGCCTCGGCTTCGTCGGCAGACCCGAGCCGGAAGGGAACGCTGGTGACCATGACACCGGTCTGGAACAGGAGCCGGGTCTTGAGTCGCAGGGCGCTCTGGTTGTGCAGCAAGTGCTCCCACCAGTGGCCCACGACGTACTCGGGAACGAAGACGGACACGACGTCGCGGGAGCTTTCGTGGCGCAAGTGGGAGATGTACTCAACAACAGGTCGGGTGACATCCCTGTATGAGGAGTCCAACACCGTCAGCGGAACCGGCACGTTGCGCGCCTCCCACTCGCACATCAGGTGCTCGGTCTCTGATGGCGAGGTCCGTACCGTGAGCGCTGTCAGCGTGCTCGGACGGGTCGCCCGGGCGAAGGCCAACGCTCGCAGGGTCGGTGCGTGCAGCGTAGAGACCAGCACGATCACATGAATCCGGCTCGGCAACAGCGTGCCTGCGGGGGTGGGCGCCAGCTCGATGGCGACCCTGTCGTAGTGGCCACGGATCGCTGTCATCATCAGCACCACCAGTGGCATCGCGATCACCACGATCCAGGCGCCATGTGTGAACTTGGTGATGAGCACGATCACAAGCACGAGGGCCGTGGTGGCCGCGCCCGTCGCGTTGATCGCGAGGGAACGCCGGATCCGGCCACGTTCGCTCGCCTTGAGCGTCCGGGGTAGCAGCGTCATCCAGTGTCTGACCATCCCGGACTGGCTCAGCGTGAACGAGACGAAGACCCCGATGATGTACAGCTGGATCAAGCGGGTGGTACTCGCGTCGAAGGCCCAGATGAGCACGGCCGCGAGCAGGGCCAGGATCACGATGCCGTTGGAGAACACCAGGCGGTCTCCCCGCCTGGCGAACTGCCGTGGCAGGAACCCGTCCTGACCCAGGATCGAGGCCAGGATGGGGAACCCGTTGAACGCGGTATTGGCGGCCAGCACCAAGATCGCGGCGGTGAACGCCTGCACGGCGTAGAAGCCGATCGAGCTGGAACCGAAGACAGCTCCGGCGATCTGGGCGATGACGGTCTTTTGGTTGTAGCCCTGTGGGGCACCCACTAGCTGGGACGGATCGACCCCCACATGCACCTTGCTGACCAACGCCAGAGCGGTGATCCCGACGAACATGACGATCGTGAGGGTCCCCATGATGGCCAGGGTCGCCGCCGCGTTGCGACTCTT
>JBDTWH010000175.1:0-53721 GCA_040006795.1 Actinomycetota bacterium
CTTGTCCTCCGCGACGGCACGCACCGCCTGCCTCAGCTCCTCGTGGTCCTCGGAGATCCGGAACAGGTCAAAGTCCTTGTTGTTGCTCATGTTCTTTCCCCTTTAGCCATAGGTGCGGAACTAGACGTACGTGTGGAAGCCGCGACCGGTCTTGCGGCCCAGCAAACCGGCCTCGACCATCCGGGCGAGCAGCGGCGGCGAGGCGTACAGCGGCTCCTTGAACTCTTCATACAGCGACTCGGCCACCGCCTTGACGGTGTCCAGGCCGATCAGGTCGGCGAGCGCGAGCGGTCCCTGCGGATGTGCTGCTCCGCGCACCAGCCCCTCGTCGATGTCATCGGCGGTGGCGAAACCAGACTCGAGCATCCGGATCGCGGAGAGCACGAAGGGGATCAGCAAAGCGTTGACCACGAACCCGGCGCGGTCCTGGCAGTCGATGGCGTGCTTGCCGAGGGTCTTCTCGACGAAGGTGCGGGCCCGCTCTGTCGTCTCGTTCGCGGTAAGGAGGCTGGGGACGAGCTCCACGAGTGAGAGCACCGGAACCGGGTTGAAGAAGTGGACACCGAGCACGTGGCTGGGCCGAGAGGTGGCCACGGCGAGCTTCATGATCGGTATCGAGGAGGTGTTCGAGGCAAGCACTGCCTGCTGGGAGGTGACGATCTTGTCCAGCTGTCTGAACAGCGCGACCTTGGCCGCCTCATCCTCGAGGATCGCCTCGACCACGAGGTCGCGGTCGGCCAGCTCCTCCAGGTCCTCGACGACCCGGATCCGGACGAGCACCTCGGCGGCGCTGTCGATCTTCCCGCGCTCCTGCGCGCGTGTCAGCGACTTCTCCAGCCGTGTCCGACCGGCTACGGCAGCCGCCGTGGACGACTCGGCGACAACCACGTCGAGACCCGCCCTTGCGCAGACCTCGGCGATACCGGCGCCCATCAGGCCGCAGCCCACCACACCAATTCTCTTCATCATCTCTCCTTCTCAGCCCTGGACGTGGAGGGTCTTGCCGGCCCGCTCCGCGTCCCGCGGGGCAAACTCCTGGATCTTCCCATCCGGCGAGAGGAGGGGGTGGTACTGAATATTGTTGGTATGGTACTCAGTACCATCGGTTTCGGCAAGGTCGAGGTGTGGAAGGACTGAAGATGACCAACCATTCGGTCAGGGAACGACTGACCACAGCCGCATTCGCCTTGTTCGACGAGCGCGGGTACGAGCACTCGACCGTTGACGACATCGCGGAGCGGGCGGGGGTGGGGAGGACGACGTTCTTCCGCGCCTTCCCCTCGAAGGACGACGTGATCCTGCCCGACCATGAGATCGTCCTCGGCGCGGTCAAGTCTCGGCTCGCAGCCTCCACGCAGGAGACTTCACTTGTCGCGGTCTCGGAGGCGGCACGACTGGTCCTCCTGCACTATCTCAGGGAGGGCGACCTGGCCCGGAGCCGGTACAAGCTGACCTCGAGCGTCCCGGCGCTGCGGCACCGAGAGGCAGTCAGCATGCATCAGTACCAACGCGTCTTCCGCGAGTTCATCCATGACTGGATGGGTGGCGGCCAGGAGACCGGGCTCAGGGCCGAGCTGATGGCGACCTCTGTCGTGACGGCGCACAACTATGTTCTGCGGCGCTGGCTCCGCGCTCTCACAGAGCATCCTGAGGCAGAGTTCGACGCGGCGATGGCACAGGTGATCGGGCTGTTCGCCGACGCCGGGCCGAGCGCTTCCACCCAGGGCGAACCCTCGCTGCTCATCGTTCGGACTACCCGCCAGCTCGACTCGGTGATTCCGGCCCTGCGAAAGATCCTCGGATAGCTCAGCCGCCGGCAAAGGGAGGCAGCACGTCCACGGTTGAGCCTGCGTCTATCCGGGGGCCGTCCTCGTGCGGCTTGGCCGAAACGCCGTCAACCAGGAAGCTGCACACAGGAGCCACGGTCGTAAGAGCAGGGAAGACCCCTTGCAGGCCCTCGATGACCTCTTCCAGCGTTCCGGGATGCACTGCCACGTGATCGCAGCCCGTGGCAGCGCGCGCACCCGCGAAGAACCGGACCGTCACAACGTCGTCAACCTTCACACGGCAAGGGTAGGCCAGTTCGCCCCGAACCCAAGATCCTCCGCGAGCGCAGTCTCCGATCCTCCGGATGGACGGGCCCGACGCCTAATGTTGGTTCATGGCGCATTCACCAGAGTCGGCTCAGGAGGTTCTCAAAGCGGCTTCGGGCGATGGGCTACCGTTCGGGCGTCGCAGACGGCGGGCATCGTGATGACACCCGGAGGATGTGGGCCGAACCCACACGGCAGTCGGCCGGGCGAGTCGATCCCGACGACCAGGCGCAGCCCGGGGCCCGTGGAATTCCGGCACGAACGGCTTGGTTGCCGATGATGATGCGGAAGGTATCGTTCAGTGCTTCCAGGTGTGCCATGAACCCAGAAGGGCCAGGACCCGGTCGTGCATGACATTCTCAACGATGTGCTCCCCTGGTATCGCGAGGGCACCCAGTTCGCGGTCGCGACCGTGGTCCGCACCTGGAGCTCATCCCCCAAGCCGATCGGCGCGGCGATGGCTGTGGCTGGATCCGGCGAGGCCGTCGGGAGCGTGTCCGGCGGCTGCGTGGAAGGCGCCGTCTACGACGTGGCGCAGCAGGTGCTCCAGACAGGCCAGCCACAGATGGTCACCTACGGAGTCAGCGACGACGACGCCTTCAGCGTCGGCCTGACCTGTGGTGGGACCATCGAGCTGTTCGTTCAGACGATGGACCCTGACTCCTTCGAGCACCTGCAGGTGCTTGTCGACGCCGTCGCGTCGCATCAGCCCGTTGCGCTCGCAACAGTGGTGGCTGGGGCGGGCGACCTGGGAGGGCGCCTCGTGGTCACCCCCGACCTGACCTTTGGCTCGCTGGGCCGCGACCATCTCGACCAGGCGGTCGCCGATGACGTCAGGGGGATGCTGGCCAATGGCAGGACGGGGCTGCTTCAGCTGGGCAGCGACGGCCAGCGACGGATCGAGGACCTGTCAGTCTTCGTAGAGTCCTACGCCCCGGCGCCAAAGATGATCGTCTTCGGTGCCATCGACTTCGCAGCGGCAGTGGCGCGCATCGGCAAGTTCCTCGGCTACCACGTCACGGTGTGCGACGCCCGGCCGGTGTTCGCGACCCGCAAGCGCTTCCCCGAGGTTGACGAAGTGGTCGTGATGTGGCCGCACAAGTATCTGGGTCAGGTTGAGGTCGACGAACGCACGGTGATCTGCGTGCTCACTCACGATCCGAAGTTCGACGTACCGCTGCTCGCCGTTGCCCTGCGCACCAAGGCCGGCTACATCGGGGCAATGGGCAGCCGGCGAACCAACGAGGACCGGCTGCAGCGGCTGCGCGAGATCGGGATGAGCGAGCAGGAGCTGGCCAGGCTGTCGTCGCCCATCGGACTCGATCTCGGCGCGCGCACCCCCGAGGAGACAGCAGTCTCGATCGCGGCCGAGATCATCTCAAGGACGTGGGGAGGCACCGGTCGACCACTGACGTCGTTGCAGGCGCCGATCCACGGGAAACCGCTGAGCAGTGTTCCGGGTCGGTGACTGGCCTGCCTCGCGAGGGCTACCAGCGGCCAGAGTTCCCCCGCTACCATCGCGTAGATGCTCCCCCGGCAGGAGCGGACCTGACCAGCGACCTGAAGGACCAGATACGGTTCTCGTGACCATGACAAGGCCAAGGAGGTTTCGGTGGTGAGCTCGCAGTCACCCATGCGTCCGGCAACGGTGCCAGACGGTCACTCTGTGCCTGGCGTCGATACGCGGAACCGCCGGCTGCGGGACCTGCGCATCTCGGTTACCGACCGGTGCAACTTCCGCTGTGTCTACTGCATGCCGAAGGAGATCTTCGGCAAGGACTTCACCTTCATACCGCGAGATGAGCTTCTGACCTTCGAGGAGATAGCCCGGCTCGCCACGGTTGCCGTCGCACACGGAGTCGAGAAGGTCCGTCTCACCGGCGGAGAACCGTTGCTGCGAAAGGGCCTCGAAGAGCTCGTGCGCATGCTCTCCGCGCTGAAGACTCCTGATGGCCGGCCCGTCGACCTTGCGCTGACCACCAACGGATCGGCGCTGGCCACCAAGGCGCGGTCGTTGAAAGATGCAGGCCTCAGACGAGTGACCGTGTCTCTGGACTCGCTGGATGACGCAACGTTCAAGGCCATGAACGAGGTCAATTTCCCCGTTGCAAGGATCTTGCGGGGCATCGACGCGGCACACGAGGTCGGCCTAGGCCCGATCAAGGTCAACATGGTGGTCAAACGCGGCCGCAACGACCACGACGTCGTGGCGATGGCTCGCCACTTCAAGGGTTCTCCCCACATCTTGCGCTTTATCGAGTTCATGGATGTCGGCACAACCAACGGCTGGAAGATGGCCGAGGTCGTGCCATCGGCAGAGGTCATCAGCCGAATCAATGCCGAGCTGCCCCTGGAGGAGGTGGCACCGAACTATGACGGCGAGACGTCCGTGAGATGGCGTTACCGCGATGGCAGCGGCGAGATCGGGGTGATCTCCAGCGTCACCCAGTCGTTCTGCCATTCCTGCACACGCGTGCGGATCTCCACCGAGGGCCAGCTGTTCACCTGCCTGTTCGCGACGCAGGGCCACGACCTGCGTGCCCTGATGCGCGGCGGATGCTCGGACGAGGAGCTGTCCACCGCCATGGCCGACATCTGGCGAGAGCGCACCGACCACTACTCGGAGCTGCGTGGCGCGATGACCAAAGCGTCCCCCGACACGGGCGGCAAGAAGATCGAGATGTCGTACATCGGCGGCTGACCCTGCCCGCCGGATCAGTCTTCCGGGGCATCACGGCCCGGGTTGGCCCAGCCCGGACGGGACGCGTCAGATGTACCACCGCCCGCATGCCACGAAGGATGAACCACAGCAGGAGCAGGCCGATCACCAGCGCCCACGTTATGACGAGGCGGGTACCGACGGTCGCCAGGAGCATCTCGGCCATCACGGTGCAGATCACGAGCTGCGCCAGGTCCACGTCATACCCGCTGGCTCTCCCGCACGCACGAGCAGTCACCACACGCGCGCCGTGGTAAGAGGCGCAGAGCGCCATCAGGCTTGCAAAGGGCCAGTTGAGCCAGATCGGTCCCACCATGGGCCGCTCCTTCCAGCTGCCGGAACCTGCATCCCTGCGGGGGGTGCGGATGCGACGCGCGACGGCGGTCGTCCACACCGCCATGAGGCGCAGCATCGGCGGCAGTGAGCAAAATTGTCAAGAGATGCCTCAGCGAAAGGGCGACTGGCTGCACTCCAACTAAGGGTTGCCTTACGTAACCCTTGACAGGCCAATGGTGTGGTCTCTCATACTTGTTCAATCGAGCACAGAGGCGCACCGAGCAAGCACCCGAGCAGCCGCACCGGAGCAGCGAGGAGTCGAGCATGCAGGTTCCAGCACCCTTTGAGTACGAACGGGCTACCAGCGTGGACCACGCCATCGGACTTCTCGAGCGACTGGGGAGCAGCTCTCGCCTGGTGGCCGGGGGGCACAGCCTGTTGCCCATGATGAAGCTCAGGCTGGCCAACCTCGAGTACCTGATTGACATCAACGACCTGCACGACGAGCTGGGGTACATCCAGATCGAGTCGTCGCAGATCCGCATCGGCGCCATGGCCCGCCACCGTGAGCTCCTGGACTCTGACGGTCTCGCCGCCTCCTTCCCGATCTTCCGCGACGCCGAGCGGGTGATCGCGGATCCTGTGGTCCGCAACCGGGGCACCCTCGGCGGCTCGCTGTGCCAGGCGGACCCCTCGGAGGACCTGTCCGCCGTGTGCACGACGCTCAGCGCGAGCTGCGTGATTCGCGGCGCATCCGGCGAGCGGGTGGTCACCATGGATGAGTTCTACCGCGGCCCCTACGAGACGGCCGTGGGGGACGGCGAGATGCTCGTCGAGGTCCGGATCCCCATCAAGCCCAACGGATCCAGCGCGTATGAGAAGGTCGAGCGCCGGGCCGGCGACTGGGCCGTCGTATCCGCAGGCGCTGCGGTCTGGATGGACGGACCGGTCATCTCGGACGCCCGCGTCGGCCTGGCCGCAGTAGGGCCGAACACCACGGGCATCTCCGCGATCTCGCAGGCACTTGCCGGCAAGGTCCCCTCCGAAGAGCTGTACGACCAGGCGGGGGCGATCGCCGCCGAGAGCTGCCGGCCGGTCACCGACACGCGCGGCACCGTCCAGTACAAGCGCCACCTTGCGGCCGAGCTGACCAAGCGCACTCTGCGCAGATCGGTGGCCCGCATCCAACAAGAGGGGATCTGAAGATGCAGGTGACGATGAAGGTCAATGACGAACCGGTTACTGGCGAGATCGAGGCCCGGTTGCTGCTGGTGCACTACCTGCGCGATCACCTCGGACTGACCGGCACCCACTGGGGATGCGACACGAGCAACTGCGGCACATGCGTGGTCTGGATGGATGGCGAGCCGGTGAAGTCGTGCACGGTTCTTGCCGCCATGGCCGGCGGTCACGAGATCCGCACCGTCGAGGGCCTCGAGCAGAACGGGAAGCTCGACCCGGTGCAGCAGGGCTTCACCGAGTGCCACGGCCTGCAGTGTGGCTTCTGCACCCCCGGCATGATGATGACTGCTCGTGCGTTGCTCAACCGAGATCCCAGTCCCACCGAGCCCGAGATACGTGAGGCGATCTCCGGCCAGATCTGCCGGTGCACCGGCTACGCGACCATCGTGCGATCAATACAGTGGGCCGCTGCTCACGAAGCCGCCGCAGCGGCTGAGGCTGAGGTCTCCGAGGTCACCGTCTCCGCTGCGGGTGCGTCATGACCGCGGTTGAGGAACGTCCAGCGAAGGTCTTCGAGGACAACGACCAGAAGCCGGTGGGCCACGGCCGGATGCTTCGCAAAGAAGACCCGCGCTTCCTGCGCGGAAAAGGCCGTTACTGCGACGACGTCCAGCTCCCCGGCATGCTCCACCTGGCGATCCTGCGATCACCTGTGGCGCACGCGCGCATCGTCAGCATCGACACCAGTGCCGCCGAGGCGCACCCGAAGGTCAAGGCGGTTGTGACCGGTGCAGGGCTCGCCGCACAGGGGCTTGCATGGATGCCGACGCTGTCCAACGACGTGCAGGCGGTACTGGCCACGGACAAGGTGCGCTTCCAGGGCCAGGAAGTCGCCTTCGTCGTCGCCGAGGACAGGTACGCGGCACGCGACGCCCTCGAGCTCATCGACGTCGAGTACGACATTCTTGAGCCGGTCGTGGATGCCCGGCGTGCCCTGGAGCCCTCCGCTCCGGTGATTCGTGATGACCTTGAGGGCAAGACCAACAACCACATCTTCGACTGGCAGACCGGTGACGAGGCCGCCACGGAGGCCGCCTTCGCGGCCGCCGACGTCGTGGTCAACCAGGACATGGTCTACCCCAGGGTCCACCCGGCTCCCATGGAAACCTGCGGAGCGGTTGCGGACTACGACCGGATCGACGGCAAGCTCACCCTGTGGTCGACGACCCAGGCTCCACATGCCCACCGCACTCTGTACGCGATAGTCGCCGGTCTGCCCGAGCACAAGATCCGGGTGATCTCACCGGACATCGGTGGAGGCTTCGGCAACAAGGTGCCGATCTACCCTGGCTACGTCTGCGCGATCGTGGCGTCGATCGTGACGAGCAAGCCGGTGAAATGGATGGAAGACCGTTCCGAGAACCTCATCAGCACTGGATTTGCGCGCGACTACATCATGCGCGGCGAGATCGCGGCGACCCGTGATGGCAAGATCCTCGCCATCCGCACCAACGTGCTTGCCGACCACGGCGCCTTCAACGGCGCCGCCACCCCGGTGAACTACCCGGCGGGGTTCTTCGGGGTCTTCACCGGCAGCTACGACCTCCAGGCGGCCTTCTGCAAGACGACTGCGGTCTACACCAACAAGGCACCTGGCGGTGTGGCCTACGCCTGCTCGATCCGGATCACCGAGGCCGTCTACCTCGTCGAGCGCATGGTCGACTGCCTGGCCGACGAGCTGGGCATGGATCCGATCCAGCTGCGAATCAAGAACTTCATCAAGCCCGAGCAGTTCCCCTACACGACCAGGACCGGATGGATCTACGACTCAGGCAACTACGAGCCGACGATGCGCCTTGCCATGCAGCTGGCCGGGTACGACGAGCTGCGGCGTGAGCAGGCCGAAAAGCGGGAGCGTGGCGAGCTGATGGGAATCGGCGTCTCCTTCTTCACCGAGGCGGTGGGCGCCGGCCCCCGCAAGGACATGGACATCCTTGGCCTCGGCATGGCCGATGGTGCTGAGCTACGGGTCCACCCGACGGGCAAGGCCGTCGTCCGGATCTCGGCGCAGACCCAGGGTCAGGGCCATGAGACGACGTTCGCCCAGATCGTTGCGGAGGAGATCGGCATCCCACCGGCGGACATCGAGGTCGTGCACGGCGACACGGACAACACGCCGTTCGGCCTCGGCACCTTCGGCAGCAGGTCGACGCCGGTCTCGGGAGCGGCTGCTGCCGTGGTGGCGCGCAAGGTCCGTGACAAGGCACGCATCATCGCCTCCGGGATGCTCGAGGTGTCGGTGGCTGACCTCGAGTGGCAGAAGGGCTCGTTCCACGTCAAGGGAGACCCCACCAAGTCCGTCACGATCCAGGACATCGCGATGAGGGCCCACGGTGCGGGTGACCTGCCCGAGGGCATCGAGGGGGGCCTGGAGGCGCAGGTCTGCTACAACCCGGCGAACCTTACCTACCCCAACGGCGCGTACATCTGCGTCGTCGACGTCGACCCCGGCACCGCCAAGGTCACGGTGCGCCGCTTCGTCGCCGTCGATGACTGCGGCACGCGCATCAACCCGATGATCATCGAGGGCCAGGTGCACGGCGGGCTCACCGACGGGGTCGGCATGGCGCTGATGGAGATGATCGCCTTCGACGAGGACGGCAACTGCCTGGGTGCCTCCCTGATGGACTACCTGATCCCCACCGCACTCGAGGTGCCGGACTGGGAGACCGGCTTCACCGTCACCCCGTCGCCGCATCACCCGATCGGCGCCAAGGGCGTGGGCGAGTCGGCCACCGTCGGGTCGCCGCCGGCCATCGTCAACGCGGTCGTGGACGCGCTGAAGCCTTTCGGGGTCCGGCACGCTGACATGCCGCTGACACCCTCGCGGGTGTGGGACGCCATGCAGGGCCAGCCGACCCCCTCCTTCTGAGCTGGGAGATGACGTGGCACACAGGATGGCGGCACGAGTCGCTGAGCTGACGTCGGCGCGCGTCCCGTTCGTTCATGCGACGGTGGTCCGCGCGCAGGAGCCCACGTCGGCCAGGCCAGGAGACGATGCCATCATCCTGGGCGATGGGACGATCGAGGGCTTTGTCGGTGGTCACTGCGCCGAGGGATCTGTGCGCTCGGCGGCGCTCGCTGCGCTGGCGGAGACCCAGACAGTGCTGCTCCGCGTCCTGCCCGAGAGCGAACAGGGGTTCCCTGACTCCCCCCATGCCCGCGTCGTCGTGAACCCCTGCCTGTCCGGTGGGGCCCTGGAGATCTTCCTCGAGCCCTTGCTGCCCGCGCCCCTGCTGGTGGCCGTTGGCGACACCCCGATCACCAACGCGCTGCTGACCATGGCCGGAACGCTGGGGTTCGTCGGCGAGAAGGCAGCACCGGGCAAACGCCCCGACGGCGCGGTCGCGGTGCTCATCGCCAGCCACGGAAGGGGAGAGCCCGAGGCGATCAGATCCGCCCTCGACTGCGGCGTCCCGTTCATCGGCCTGGTTGCGGGCAGGACACGCGGCGCCGCAACACTCGAGGAGATGGGGCTCACCGACCAGGAGAGGGCTCGGGTGCGCACGCATGTGGGGCTGGACATCGGTGCCCGCACGGCCGAGGAGATAGCACTGTCGATCATGGCCGAGGTGGTTCGCGCCATCCGGGTTGACGGTATGAAGGCCCCGGTTCCAGCGTCCCTGGCGCAACCGGCGCAGGTCATCGACCCCATCTGCGGAATGACAGTGGTGGTGGACCAGGACTCACCCCACGTGCTTGACCAAGACGGTGATCACTGGTTCTGCGGTGCCGGCTGCCGGGACCGTTACCTGGCTACGCATCGGTCGCACGCAGAGATCGGGTGATACAGGTTGTTCATCACCCCGGGCGATCATCCCGGGAACCTCTGTTCCCGGATCCGCGGATGAGCGCTCCGGCCCACGCGCCGATCGTCGACTCGGACGATGTCCGGCGCCGCCTCGACGAGATCGACTATCTGGTCGACGACGGTCTTGCCACGGCGCTGTTCCTGGCACTCAGGCTGCAACAACCTCTGCTGCTCGAGGGTGAGCCGGGTGTCGGCAAGACCACCGCCGCCAAAGCGCTCTCACAAGCGCTGGGGGCGCCCCTGGTCCGGCTGCAGTGCTATGAGGGGCTCACAGCCAGTGAGGCGCTCTACGAGTGGAACTACCAGCGCCAGCTACTGGCCATCCGGCTCGCGGAGTCGCGGCACACGACCTTGGACGATGCTGATCTGTTCACCGAGGAGTTTCTTCAGGAAAGGCCCATCCTGCGGGCGATCCGCACGTCGGGACCCGTGGCTCCGGTCCTTCTGATTGACGAGATCGATCGCGCTGATGACGAGTTCGAGGCCCTGCTTCTGGAGTTCCTCGGAGAAGGCTCGATCACCATCCCCGAGATCGGCACGTTCGTCGCCAAGCGCAAGCCGGTGGTGGTTCTGACCTCAAACCGCAGCCGCGAGCTGCACGATGCCCTGCGTCGTCGGTGCCTGTACCACTGGATCGACTTTCCGCTGCCAGAGAGAGTCGCCCAGATCCTGCGCAGGTCGCTCCCGGCGGCGAGCGACTCATTGATTGCCTCAGCCGCCGGCTTCATCGGGCGAGCGCGCGGCCTGGACCTCGACAAGGCACCCGGCATGGCCGAGACCATCGACTGGGTGTCTGCGCTCACCGCGCTCGGTGTGGCTGATCTGGTGGGGCCGGTGGTCGTACGCACTCTGAGCGCGATCGCCAAGACCCCCGATGACCGGATCACCATCACCGATGCGCTGATCGACTTCCAGCTTACCCAGAGCCGTTCTGCCGCGGCCGAACCGGAGAGGACCTCATGAAGATCGACAACGAGTTCAGCGTCAGCGTGCCCGTCGATCGGGTTTGGGAGATGCTCACCGATCTGGAGAGCGTCGCACTCTGCCTCCCAGGCGCCCGGCTGACCGGCGTCGAGGGTGAGGTCTACAGCGGCGAGGTCCGGGTCAAGGTCGGGCCGGTTATCGCGGAGTATGCCGGCACGGCTCATTTCCTCGAGAAGGAGGACGTGGACCACCGGGCGGTCATCGACGCCAAGGGGCGGGAGTCGCGTGGAGCGGGCAACGCCTCCGCGCTGATCACCGTCCAGCTGGGCGGCGACGGCGATCACACCGTGGTGACAGTGGCCACCGACATGAAGATCTCGGGAAAGATCGCGCAGATGGGCGGAGGGATGATCAAGGAGGTGTCCGAAAAGCTCCTCGGTCAGTTCGCCGAGTGTCTCGAGGCCAAGCTCGCCGGGCAGATGCCACCGCAGAGTCCGGCGCCGGCGAGCTCATCCGGACCGGCTGCCGAGACGGGCGCGGCCGAGCAGCATGGCCCGGCTGCCTCGGGTCGCCCCACGGAGGTGCCACCACAGGAGCCGTTGGATCTGATGGCCCTGGCAGGAGGGGCCATGGCCAAGCGCCTGATCCCGGTCGCGGTGGTCCTGGTGGTCGCCGTGGCACTGGTGGTGTACCTCCTTGTCCGATGAGGTCCGGCTCTGGCCAGGGTTCCTGAATGGCGTCGACCGCGCGTCTTTCGCGACCGCGTTCGCCATCCAGCTGAGGCATCACGGCGTTCCGGTGGGGCTTACGGGCATCGAAGACTTCACCCGGGCTCTGGTGGCCATCCCGCCCGACTCGAGGTCCAGGCTCTACTGGGCGGCCCGGATCGCTCTGGTACGCAGACAATCCGAGCTGGCAGCGTTTGACGCTGTCTTCGAGGATGTGTTCGCTCAGGCCTATCGGACCAGCCAGCCCCGGCGAGAGCAGGGGCCGGGCCCGAGGCCCGAAGACACGTTCCTGTCGGTGCCCAAGATGGCTCGCGGTGCGACAGAAGGTGGCGGCCTGCCCTGGGCTACCCTGCCACCGGCAGTCTCCCCGTCCGAGGACTCCGACAGCAGCTTGGGGGTGCCTCAGCGGTTACCGAGCGAGCTTGAGGGGTTGGCAGATCTACCCTTTGAGCAGCTGGGCGAGAAGGAGATGGAGCTCCTCGGCCAGTGGCTGCAGGCTGCCCTCCGCGACTGGCCGACGCGCCGCTCGAGACGCCGCGAGTCTGGTCCTGCGGGAAGGGATGTGGCATTGCGTCAGACCATTGCCGCCTCGCGGCGCACGGGATGGGAACCGCTCGAGCTCGTGCGGGTGATGCCAGTCCGTAAGCCTCGCAAGGTCGTGATGCTCTGCGATGTGAGCCAGTCGATGCAACCTCAGATCGCGCCGTACTTCCACCTCATGCGAGGACTCGCGGTGGCGGCCGACGGGGAGGCGTTCGCCTTCGCAACCTCGCTGACACGACTCACTTCGGTGCTGCGCAACAAGTCCACGGCCCTGGCCATCGACAAGGCGACCAGCAAGGTCAGTGACCGATTCGGTGGGACCCGGATCGCGGCCAGCGTGAACGCACTCCTTGGCTCTCATCACGGCAACGCCGTGCGCGGTGGCATCGTCGTGCTCGGGTCCGATGGCTGGGACAGCGAACCGCCACAGCAGCTGGCTGCTGCCATGGCGCGGTTGCGCCGCCGCGCCAACCGGGTGATCTGGATCAACCCTAGGGTGGCAGCACCCGGATTCGTGCCACTGGTGGGGACGATGGCCGCCGCGCTGCCGTTCTGCGATGAGCTGCTGGCGGCCCATGACTTCCGCTCACTGGCCGCAGTCGTCACGGAGCTGGGCCGGTCAGTTGGCTAGCGCGGCAATTGTGATGCCACGGTCCCTAGCTCCACAGGGTCACGTGCACTGACGGCTTGAAGCGGCTGACACTGACACCTGACACGCGCAGCATGGCCTGGGTCGCGCGAGGAGTGGTGACGAACCGGGTCAGCTCGGCAACGGCAGAGCCAGGGTCTGGGTCGGGCATGGTCAGCAGACTCCACATCTCGTCCGTCTGCAGCCCGGAACCGGCCAGCTTCACCAGCTGGCCCTTCGACACATCTCGGGCTACGACGAACGACACTGCCAGGGCGACACCATTGTTGCGCCGTGCCTCATCGAGCGCGGCCGCATCACTCTGGAATATTCGCTGGCGGTATTCGGGCACCCGGATGCGCCTCAGCATCTGGGGGACCACTCCAGCCTCATCCGAGGCCCCGGGGCCGAGCAGCCACGTGCTCCCGCGCAGCTGGTCCAGGGACGTGTGGCCGCGGGCAAGAGGGTGCGAGGACCCGACGACCACGACGATCTGATATTTCAGGATCGATGTGAGAACCAGTGAAGGGTGGACTTTCGACGAGACCGGGCCGATGGCAACGTCCGCGGATCGCCCGAGCAGCAAGTCGCTGAACTGGCGCGGGCTGCGGACGCTGAGCTCGACATCCAGGTCGTTTGCCCGGCTGGTGAAAAGCTCGATAAGGCCGGGTGCCGCATACTCGGCGAACAGGCTTGAGGCGGAAACGCGTAGCAGACGACGGCCGGCTCCAGCTTGGCTGACCTCCGCAATGGTGAGGTCCTGTAGTCCGAGCAGCTCGGCCGCGCGACTGGCAAGCCTGAGACCGCCGGGGGTGAAGGCCAGACCAACAGGCGTCCGAACAAAAAGCTGATCCCCGAGCTCCTTGCGCAGCTGGGCGATGTTCAGCGAGACCGCAGCCGCCGAAACGCCGAGGTCCGCGCCAGCACCCTTGACCGAGCCGATCCGCACCACTGCGGCGAAGGCGCGCAGCTGGGTGGGGGTCATCGTCGCACGCTAATGCATCATCAGCGGCCAGCCATAGCCCTGATCCTCTCGCAAAGACATACGTTCATTCCACCGGTCAATTTTGCACACATGCCGCACACTTGGGGATAACAGAGTTGTTCTCGGTGGGATCTTGCGGCGATGAGTCTAGGCAACACATGGTGTTTTGCGACGCGCAGACGTTGCGCGACTCTGGTAGACAAGAGGTCCATACTCCCCCCCGACAAAATGAAGGAACGCGAGTGACTGCGGACAAGCCCTCCCTCGCCCTCCCGGTTCGCGAGAGCCGGCCGACAAACAGCCTCTCCGTGTTTCACGCCGGCGTCCGCCCCTATATGAGCCCCTCGTTGCTCGGCTGGGTCTGGTCGATGGTCCGCGACCATGACCTTGAAGGCTACGTCCAGGCGAACGGCGGTGGGTCGAAGCTCAGGACCGTGTACGAGGCCACCACCATGAACGACGACCTCATGCTCGACGTCGTGGACTCCATCCTGCAACACCTTCCTGCGCTGGACGAGTCAGGCGACTACGTCACCCAGAACAAGCTTCGAGTCCTTGTCGCTGCACTCCAGTCAATCCTTGCGGATTCATCATCCGCTTATGTTGTTGACTTCTCGGACGGGATGCGGCTCGTTCAGCGAGTCGACGAGACCGCCAAAGAAGCCTGCGACGATCTCGTCGAACCAGTCGGACGCACCTCGGGACTGCTCAAGACGGCATGGTCAAGAACCTTCAGCCGTAACCCCGACCCTTCGGGTTCATACCGGGATGCGGTGCTCGCAGTTGAGTCCGTTGCCTGCGATGCATTCACCCCTGACGACCCGCAGCCGAGCCTGGGCAAAGCGGTAGGCCGCCTCCGGAGCACCCTGGAGACGTGGACTGTGGCAACTCTGGACGACCAGCAACAAGCCTCTGCTGGGACCCTGCTCGCAATGCTGGAGACCGTCTGGCAGAACCACCAGAGGCACCTCGGTGCCGACGGCAAACGCGCCCAGCCCGCAACACAGGATGAGGCAGAAGCCGTTCTGTTCCTGGCCGTGACAATTGTGCAATGGTTTGAGCGTGGCCTGGTCAAGAAGAAGTGGCCGACACCGGTCCAGGCATAAGGCGAGGCGGCGCTGGTATCGAGCCACTGATCAGCTCGCGACGGAGGTCACGGTGTTGTGGGCGCCCCCCGCCGGCATCACCGGGGGGATGAGCAGCAGCGGGGGACGCACGCCAAGAGTATTTCGGCAGGGGCCGTCAAACCATCGCGCGCCGGTAATCCCTTAGACGTATATGGCAGTAGTACTTTCGACCATACGTCGAAGGCCGCCAAGGAAAATGCACGGGCCTCTTGTTTCGATCGCACCTGGTTTGCCCGGCTCGCCGCACTCCTCCGCGCACCGTTGAACATGACTAGTTCTTTCACCTCGGCTTTGGCGCGAACGTTTCCGTTCAGGCCCGGTCGCGAACCCTCCAGTCGCCACATAGGCTGCACCCAAAGCGTCGGAACCAATACGAAAGGCAACCGCCATGATCAACTACGAACTCGACGGAAAGGTCGCTGTCATCACTGGTGGCGCCTCCGGTATCGGGCTCGCCTGCGCCCACACGATGGCCCGGTCGGGCGCTGACGTCAGCATCTGGGATCTCGACAAGAGTGCTCTGGACGACGCGCTCTCGAGCCTCGGAAAGTACGGTCACCGCGCCCATGGCGCCGTCGTCGACGTCGCGGACAGCGCACGCGTGGACGCAGCGATGCGTGACGTCGTGGCCAGCCTGAGCCGGGTGGACATTGCCGTGTGCAACGCCGGTATCGGTGGCGAGGCGAACACGAGCGGTGACTACTCCGACGAGGGCTGGCAACAGGTCATCGGGATCAACCTCAACGGCGTCTTCTACACCCAGCGCGCCGCCATCCGGGCGATGAAGGCGACCGGGGGTGGGTCGATCATCAACATGGCATCGATCCTGGGCCAGGTCGGCTTCGCGAGCGCCAGCGCCTACACGGCTGCCAAACACGGAGTCGTGGGCCTCACCCAGGCTGCTGCGTGGGAACACGCCGCTGACGGGGTACGGGTCAACGCCGTCGGGCCGGGCTTCATCATGACTCCCCTGCTCACCAAGAACCTCGACCAGCCCACCCTGGACTTCCTCGGCACCCAGCACGCACTGCAACGGCTCGGCAAGCCTGAGGAGGTCGCCGAGCTGGTGACCTGGCTGGCCAGCGACGGCTCGTCCTTCGCCACTGGCACGTACTACCCCATCGACGGTGGCTACCTGGCCAGGTGAGGCCGCTGTTCGTGAGGTGGTGACCACGGCGTCACAGGGCGGACCAGATCCTCTCCGTCAACGCTGAGGTCGGTCCGCTCGGAGAAGAAGCACACCAGGTCGCGGACGAGCTCGGCGTCGTGCAAGGGCTCGGGGTACGTCCAGGCGATGTCGCGGCCCGCGGCCCGGGTGTCCCCGACGGAGTAGTACGAGGCGTGGCCCTTGTAGGCGCAGGTGGTCCGGTGGCTGCTTGGCTCGAGCAGCTCCATGCGTACGTCTTCCCGCGGGATGTACCACCGGGTCGGCAGGCCTGTCTCAAGGAGCGCCACCGCGCGGGTGGTGTCAGCAAGGACCGTGCCACTGAGGGCTACGACCAGGCGACGGCTGGAGCGCAGGGTGTCGATGCGCTTGAACGGGTCGTGCGGGTGCCCGACCACCTCGTCATCCTCCTCCAGCCAGGTGAACGCACCGAAGTCCAGGCTCACGTGTCCGGCGAGATCGGGGTCGTCGGGGCGGAACGAGGTAGCGGCCAGCACATGTTGGCCCACATGCACGTCGAGGGACTGGCCAGGACAGGTATGCAGCGAGAAGTCCGCCGGACCGAGGACTGGCGGCAGGGGGTCAAGAGCGCGCGCCGGGGCCTCGTTCGGCACGAGCGTGGCGTCCAGAGCGTCTTCCGGAACGGCGTAGACAGGGACGATCCGCCGCGGTTCCCAGACCAGCAAGGCTGATGTGGTGTCGATGAGCGTGCTCGGACCGTGGCACACCCGGATGCGCCGCGACGTGGGCTCGAACCTCAGCTGGGCCAGGCTTTCCACCAGGTAACGGCGCATCTGGGTGGCCATACCGAAATGCTGTCCCCGGACAGGGTGGGCTGTCAACGACCGAGAAACCGGGGTGTCGCCTACCGCGCCGACGCCCCGCGGATGAACGCGGCGAGGTCCTTGCTCTGCTGGACCCGGCTCGGCTCGTGGACGTACATCATGTGGCCCGCCGGGTAGTAGGCGTGCTCGATGTTGGCCAGCAGCTCGGTGGGCACGTCGAGGTGGGCGAAGGTCTCCTGCGCGGCGTAGTAGGGCGTGGCGCCGTCGAGGTAGCCGTAGGCGACATGGACCTTGAGGTGCGGGTTGGCGCGCATCGCGCGGGCGAGCTTGTCGCTGACGTCGACGGGCCGCCCCTCGAACTCCTTGAACGACCACTCCTCGTTGGCCTTCATCGACAGCTGCTCGTACGGCAGGTCGTTCTCGTAGCCGAGCTCAGCGCGCACGTAGTGGTTCCACGCGGCGGCATAGGGACCGGCCATCGCGTCCATGCTCGGGTCGGCCTCCATCTTCTCGGCGACCCCGTTGCCGATCGGCCCCGTGAAGCGGGCGTCGAGACGGCCGACGACGAGCCGTTCGCGACGAAGCAGCTCGGCGAAGAAGTGGAGGTGCTCGACCCGCAGGTTCGACAGGTCGACGTACTCTTCGCTGAGCCCGGTCAGCCGGGCAAGGGCCCCCACCGCCTCGGTGCGCTGTTTCGCGGTGAGCCGGTGCCCCCTGGAGAGGACCCACGGATAGGTGCGCTCGGCATACTCCTCGGCCTCGGCGAGCACGCTGCGCAGTGACTTCTTCCCGCGTTTGCCGTGGAAGTGCGCGACGGCTGCATAGGTCGGCAGAAAGCCCACGTAGCCGCGGTCCTCGGGCTCATGCAGGCCGATCGACCCGAGGTCGATGACGCTCGAGATGAGGATCACGCCGTTCAGGAACATCCCGCGGCGGGTCTGGAGGTGCTCTGCGAGGGCCGCGGCGCGGACAGTGCCGTACGACTCGCCCGCGATGAACTTCGGTGAGAGCCAACGGTTGTTGCGCGTGGTCCAGAGGCGGATCACCTCTCCGACGCTCTCGAGGTCGCCGGTGAAGCCGTGGTATGCCTTCGGCTTGCCACCGGAGACCGCGCGGGAGAAGCCGGTCGAGACCGGGTCGATGAAGACGAGGTCGGTGACGCGCAGCAGGGTCTCGAGGTTGTCGGTGAGTCCGTAGGGCGGGGCCGCAAGCGATCCCACGTCGCCCGACACCACACGGCGCGGCCCCATGAGCCCCAGGTGCAGCCAGACCGAGCTCGAACCCGGCCCGCCGTTGAAGGCGAACGTCACCGGTCGAGGCGCGTCACCGCTCACGGCTGCGACGTATGACGTGATGGAGACCTCGGCCTTAGCCTTCAGTCCCGTGAAGACTCCGTCCTCGTACACCTCCTCGCGGAGGACGATGCGACCCGTGGTCGCGGTGTAGGCGAGGTGCGTGCGCCCGATCCGCAACGTGTGCTCCGTCGTGACGACGTCGTCGACGGGGTCGGCGGGCACGGTCGTGGTGGAGGAGGCCGCGGGGTCCTTCTCCTTCGAGGCGTCTGTCGTCATGTCGTCCATGCCCAGACCCTAGACCGTGGCGGAGACCTTCGGAGGGCGCCACCCGGCGTCAGGGAGCCGCGGAAACGGCCGATGTTACCCCCCATCTGACGTCTACGAGGATGAGAGTTCTCTCATCCAGATCTCGGGGTCAGCTCATACTGCGCTGGGACAATGACGCAACGAGCCGCGGCTGAAGGGTAGGGACATGACGGAGATCTCCAGGGTCACCATGATCGGGGCCGCCGGCTTGCTTGGCGTCGCACTGGTCGCCGGCGGCGCGTACGCAGCTCGTGGAACCCTGACGGTTGCGGATGCCCCGGGTCGGGTTCTCCAGATCAGCGGTGTCGGGCCGGCGTCCGCGCAAGCCCGCCCCACCGCTTCAGTGCAAGGCAGCTCCACCGCTACGGCGCACACGAGCCCCACCGCCGGGGGTGTGTCGAGTGCCACGACGGCACCCTCGACGGCACGGGCATCGACTCGTGCGACGACGCAGGCCACGGCGACACCCCAAACTGCGATACCCCAAAACGGTGTCAGTCAGGTCGCGCCTCCAGCCGCACAGATGCTGCCCACGCACCACGCTGAGATTCATTCGCCCGCACCAGTTCGCAGCCGGGCGCGCCAGTAGATGTCAGGCCACTGACGCGATTGAAGTCTCGTGCGTTTGCCGTGGTGGTGGGGGCGTCGATAGCCGTTGGCAGCCCGGGGCAAGGCAAAAACCGATGGGTGGACAATGACCCACATGCGCAAACCCTGGCCTCGCGGGCGCACGCTTCGCGCCGGTCGAGCACGCACTCTCTCGGTGAGGTCACGAATCGTGATCGCGATTCTCGGGGTCGCCGCTTTCGGGCTGGCGGCATCCGGGGTCGCCTCCTATCTGGTGCAGCGCCAAGGGGTTTTCGCGGCCGTTGACGCGCAACTTCTGCACACCGTCCCGAATCTGAAAGCCATCGCGTCGGGCAAGACCTCCACCGCACCGCTGACGAGCGTCGACTCCGTGCTGCAGGTCGCCATGCAACAGGTCATTCCGGCCTCGAATGAGAGCGTTCTGGGCTTCGTCAACGGAAAGCCTGCGCTGATTCCTGCGGTGAATCTCCCGTTCCGCATCGACGAGGACGATGCCCTGGTCGCCAGGATCGTCCGCGAGGCAAATCCGACCAATGTGGTCATCGGCACAGCCAAGAGCACGCTCGGAACGCTGCGCTACGTGATCGTCCCCGTCCGGGTCGTCGGCGATCAGAACACAGGCCTGTATGTCGCCGCGTACGACTTGGACGCTGAGCTCGCCTCGGTTGCCGAATCGTTCCTGACATACCTCCGCGTCGCACTGGCCGCCCTGGCCCTGGTCGGTCTGGTGGCCTCGTTGACGGCGGGGCGGCTCCTGCGCCCGATCCGCCTGTTACGCGATGCCGCCGCGAGCAGCAGCAACGCGGCCGAGCTCACGCAACGCGTCCCCGTGACGGGCAGCGACGACGTCTCTGAGCTGGCCGCGACCATCAACTCCATGTTCGACCGGCTGCAGGACTCAGCCATGAGTCAAAGACGTCTGCTCAGCGACGTCGGTCACGAGCTGAAGACGCCGATCACGATCATCCGCGGTCACCTGGAGCTGTTGGACGCCGGCAACGCGGCCGAGGTCGAGGCGACCCGGGCGCTGGGCATTGACGAGCTGGACCGCATGAGCACACTGGTCTCTGATATCTCGCTGCTCGCCGCGTCGAGGGCGCCCCACTTTGTTGAGCTCTCCGAGGTCGACATCGAGTCGTTCACCACAGCGGTCGGCGCCAAGGCTTCAGCGCTCGACCCGACGCGCACCTGGCGTGCCGAGCCCGCGAGCGGACTGGCGCTGATCGATGCCGGCCACATCACCCAGGCGTGGCTGCAGCTGGCCGATAACGCGGTTAAGTACTCCACCCCCGGCCTGCCGATCGCCATCGCCAGCAGGGTCTCGGGAACCGCAACAAGCGGCTGGCTGAACCTGTCGGTACGCGACGGCGGACCCGGTATTGCGCCGGAAGCACGCCACCAGATCTTCGAGCGGTTCAGCCGGCTCGAGACCAGCAAGGGCACCGAGGGGACCGGGCTCGGTCTGTCCATCGTCTCGGCGATCGCCGAAGCCCACGGTGGCACCGTGACCCTCTCGGGCCCGCCGGGGCAGGGGTCGACGTTCACGATCCGGATTCCGCTCGTGAACGTCGGGCAACCGACGAAGAAAGATGTGGGGTAAGAAGTGAGCAGGATTCTCATTGCGGAGGACGAGGCGCGGATTGCGTCCTTCGTCGAGAAGGGTCTTCGCGCGGCGGGCTTCGCGGTGACTGTGGCGGTCGACGGCCCGGCGGCACTTGCCGAGGCGCAGAGCGGCCAGTTCGACCTGATGATCCTGGACATCGGCCTTCCGGGCCGAGATGGCTTCGACATTCTCCAGACCCTGCGTGGTGAGGCCAACCCCATCGCCGTCATCGTGCTGACCGCCCGGGACTCCGCGGCCGACACGCTGCATGGTCTTGAGGGCGGCGCCGACGACTACATGTCCAAGCCGTTCCGCTTCGATGAGCTGCTGGCACGGGTCCGACTGCGCTTGAAGGACAGCCAGCCCGGGCCGGTCGGTTCGCTACTGGTGGGTAGTCTGGAGCTGGACCTGAAAACGCGCCGGATTCGTGTTGACGGGACCCTGCACGACCTGTCTGCGCGCGAGTTCGCACTGGCCGAGGAGTTTGTTCGCAATCCCGGTCAGGTCCTCAGTCGCGAGCAGCTGCTCAGTCGCGTATGGGGCCTCGACTTCGACCCGGGCTCGAACGTGGTCGAGGTGTATGTGCGCTACCTGCGCGCCAAGATCGGCGGCGACCGCATCGAGACGGTCCGCGGAATGGGCTACCGCTTAAAGTGAGGCCTGGGCTTGCCGGCGGTGAGTCAGGCAAGATTCGCAGACGGACACCGTGACAGCCAGGATCGTGATCCACGTGATAACCGGTCTGGCTCACATGGGGCACCGTGTCCGCGCCGCCTCCGCACCTCGGACGGTGTGCCGCCGTGCGACACACCGTCCGAGGTGGCTTTCGTGGGAGTGCAGCCGGCTAAGCCCAGAGCAGGTTAGCCGCGGCTGCGAGGCAGATGCATTGTGGCCGCCTTACCGCATGCCCGAGCCTGACCCGCTCATGCCCCCGCTCATACCGGTGGAGCCGTGACCCGTTCCACCGGTGGACATACCTTGGTGATACGCGGGCAGAGGCTGCGCAGCCGGCGGGGCGACTTGATGGACGGCGGCGTGCGGAGTGGCGTGCGCTGTCGGCTGCGCAACGGCGGCCCGTGCGGCCGTGTGCGCAGCGGTCGCCCGTGCGGCCGGGTGAGCAGCGGTAGCCCTGACGTCGGGATTGACGTGCGCCGCGGCAGTAGGGCTGGCGTTCGGAGACACCGGTACGACGCCGCTCACCGGCACAACGTGCCCCGGGGCATCGCGAACAGTCAACGGGCCACTGGATGCCTGCGCACCGCCGACAGCCAGAGCAATGCCGAGCACGCTCGCTGCACCGGTTGCGATCAACTTGGTTGATTTCTTCATAACCACTCCCCTTCATCCAGCGCCCCGGAATCGGTTCGCTGCCATGACTGTCTCAAAGCCTTATGAGTTGACCAGGAGAGCCAGGTGAGAGAGTTCTCATCCGCAGGCTCGAGCCGCAACGCCCGGCATACGTCATGGGCTCCGCGAGGAAGGACGCGCCATCGACGAAAAGCCTCAGCCGCGGGTGACCTTCCCAGACCGCCAGCCAAGATCGGGCTCAGTAGTAGTGCTTGCGTCCCCCGACTGCACGACCCATGGCGCCAAGGATCCAGAGGATCACGCCAATCACCAAGAGGAGGACACCGATTGTCTTGAGGATGGCGATGCCGGTCACTGCTCCGATGACCACAAGCACGAGTCCGAAAATGATCACTGAGGTTCCTTCCTCTGAGCATTGACAGCCCTGTCCGGGCTTGGGGAGCGATGATGCCAGCAATCTGACGGCGCAACTAACCGCATCTTCCACGGTTCTGTCGACCGCGCATGACAGGGGGCTGCCTGCTTGGGTTAACCTTGATTCTTCCACGAACCAGACAAAAGAGGTCGGCTGATGAGAATCGGATCCAGCTTGGTGCTTATCGCGGTCGGCGCGATCCTGAAGTTCGCGGTGACGGCGACGATCAGCGGGATCAACGTGTCAACCGTAGGCGTCGTCCTGATGTTGGTGGGAATCGCAGGCCTGGTCATCTCGCTGTTCATGGCCAGCACCGCCCGGCGCACAGAGGTTGTTCGTAGCACCTCACGTGTGGACTACGTTGAGCAGCCCGGGGAAGACGACCCGCGCCCCTAACCCGAATCGATCACGAAGAACAAGCGTTGCCAGGAGTCCTTCGACAGGATCGGTTCGGAGCATACCGTTGGCGGGATCTCGTCCTGTTTGGTGACTGCGCGCAGGAATAGCTCGCGCACATCTGGGTCGCTCATTGGTCTGCCTCCTTGGCGACGAGCTTGTAAGCCCGTTCATGCAAAGCCTGCTCCTCATCCCGGTCGCCGTCGATGCGTCGAGGGAGCCACGAGGATACTGCGCCTCGGTCGCCTCTATCGTCCCTTCGTACCCGGTCCTCATGCCATGCTCGGGACATGGCTGATTTCACTGTCGAAACTACGAACGGCGTCGTTGTTTCCTACTCGGGAGTCGAGGCGCGACACGACCTCAATGCTCATAGCGGGGTCCTGGTGGTCTGGGACGGGAAGGGCAAACGCCTGAAGTTCTCCCCATGCGGTTGGCTCTCCGTGGTGGACGAGGACCAGGCCATCGCACACAAGCACCAGGGCGTTATGACGCTCTAGCACGGCTCCACCAGGACCCGGTTATCAACGCGATGACCTGACCCAGGCGGAACGAGCCCTCATTCGTGACCATCGCCTTGTAGATCTGCTGCGCTTCACCCAGCCCGATCTGCGCCAGCATGGTGGCAAGAACGGAAGCCACGATGTAGGCAAGGTAGATGCCGCCCGTGAATCTGGCTACCTTGTCCTGCACCAGGTGATCGGCCGGTCCTGTCCTGCTGGTGACCGATAAGCCCATGGCGACCTCCCCAGTTCAGCTGTTGAGCCCGATAGCCACATGCTCTCGGGAGCCCACCGCCGGGGACAGGGACAAACGTCCCGGATGACCCCACCACCTCATCGACCTGCGCACCCTGTCGCCGGACCATCTGGCCGGCGTTGAGCTCGCCGCCGGGGACCCGGCCCATCCGTACGGAGCGATGACTTGTCCCCGTCGTGGCAATCTCACCCGCCCCGGGGGAGGCGTGGCCGGTGTCCGAAGCGGTCGGATGGGGCCAGCACTCACGGGAATACCGGTCCGGGACCCGTCAAACCGGCAAGTCTCCTCCCAGGGGATGATCCTGATCGCCAAGAACGCCGACGGTGAGGTCCGGCTGGAGGACACCAGCGATCATCTCGGCCGCAAGGGGATGAGCTGGGGCGCCGGCGTGCGGGTCCTCGTCGGGCTGTTCGCCCCGGCGATGCTCGCCTCGGTCGTCGTCGGCGGCGCCTCGGGCGCCGTGGTCGGCAGGTTCGCCGACCACAAGCTCAAAGCGGAGCTGCAGGACAAGGTCGGTTCGGCGCTGGCGGCCGGGTCGGCCGTGTTCATCGGGGTATTCCCCTCCGAGCACCGGCTGGTCGTCGAGCAGACACTTGCGAGCTCGCCGATGAAGTCCGTGGTGGTCTCCGACGAGGAAGAGCTCAAGGAGCTGCAGTCTGCGCTCGGGGAGGCCATGGGCAAGTTCAACCCGGATCGCACGGTGCTGCCGATGCCTGACCGGCATTCGGGGGACGGCTGGCCGAACGCTCAGGGACTCGGTGGCCGACTGGACCATGGTCCCGGGGCCCAAGGTGCCCGAGGGCGCTCCGAACGTGCTGATCGTGCTCATCGACGACGCTGGTCTCGGTGCGCCGGACACCTTCGGTGGCCCGGTCAGGACACCCAACCTCACCCGCGTCCAACAGATGGGGATCACCTACAACGCGTTCCACGTCACTGCGGTGTGCTCGCCCACGCGTGCGGCTCTGCTCACCGGGCGCAACCAGCACAGGGTGGGGTTCGGCTCGATCGCCGAGTACCCCGGACCGTTTCCCGGTTACACCGCCGCCAGGCCGCGCTCCTGTGCGGGACGGCCTCGCATCCTGTCGGAGAACGGGTACGTCACCGGTGGCTTCGGCAAGTGGCACCTGACCCCGGACAACGTGCAGGGTGCCGCTGGGCCGTTCGAGCACTGGCCCAAGGGGTGGGGTTTCGACCACTGGTGGGGCTTCCTGTCCGGTGCCGCCGGCCAGTACGACCCGATCGTCACCCTGGACGACACGACCATCGGCGTGCCTGAGGGCAAGGGCGGCGCGCAGTACTACTTCCCCGACGACATCGCCGACAAGGCCGTCGAGTGGCTGCACGCCGTGCGCGCCCAGGACCCGGTCAAGCCGTGGATGATGCACTACTCCACCGGTTGCGCGCACGCGCCACACCATGTCGCCAAGGAGTGGGCCGACCGGTACAAGGGCCAGTTCGATGACGGCTGGGACGCGTTGCGCGACAAGACCTTGGCGCGGCAGAAGGAGCTCGGGATCGTGCCGCCTGACACGGAACTCACTCCCCGACCGGACCTCTGCGCCGCGTGGGCCTCACTCGACGACACCGCGAAGCGGCTCTACGCCCGGCAGATGCAGGTCTACTGCGGCTACCAGGAGAACACCGACTGGAACGTCGGCCGCCTGCTCGACTCCCTCGAGGAGATGGGCGACCTGGAGAACACGCTCATCTTCTACATCCGGGGCGACAACGGCGCCAGCATGGAGGGCACGACGACCGGCTCGTTCAACGAGCTGACGTTCCTCAACGGGCTCGTCCTCGACGCCGATCAGCAGACCGATCTCATCAACCAGTACGGCGGCGTCGACGCCCTCGGCGGCGTCCACACCGCCCCGCACTGCGCCGCAGCCTGGGCCCACGCCAGCAACACCCCGTTCCAGTGGGGCAAGCAGTCCGCGAGCCACCTGGGCGGCACCCGCGACCCCATGGTCATCGCCTGGCCATCACGTCTCAAGGCGAACGCGGACATGCGCACCCAGTTCACCCATGTCATCGACCTGGCACCCACAATCCTGGAAGCGGCGGGCATCCCTGAGCCGACGTCCGTCGACGGCATCGACCAGGAGCCCATGGACGGCACCAGCTTCCTGTTCACACTCAACGACGCGAAGGCACCGGAGCGCCACACACAGCAGTACTTCGAGATGTTCGGCAGCCGCGCGATGTACAAGGACGGATGGTGGGCGGCATCGCGCCCTGACCGAATCCCCTGGGACGTATCGCCCAAGACTCTGGCCCAGTTCGGGCCGGAAGCCGACTGGGACCCGGACCGGGACGTCGGCTGGGAGCTCTACCACTTGCCGGATGACTTCTCGCAGGCGAGGAACATCGCAGCCGACCACCCCGAGAAGGTCCAGGAGCTGCGGGACCTGTGGTGGCAGGAGGCCGAGCGCAACCGGGTGCTCCCGCTGATGGGCGGCATGTCGGTGATCTACGGCATCCTCCCGCCGCTGCCACGGTCACGCGGTTCACGTTCGCCGGCGACGTCCAGAATGTGCAACGCGGCATGATCCCCAGGATCTACGGCCGTTCGTACACCATCACGGCAGAGCTCACGGTGCCCGAAGGCGGTGCGGAGGGCCTCCTGGTGGCCCACGCCGACTTCATCGGCGGGTTCGCGCTGTGGGTCGACGAAAAAGGGGTTCCTCACCCATACGTACTCCTTCCTCGGGGTGGAGACGTACAAGGCGACGGCCGGAACCCCGCTGCCCTCAGGCGATGTCAGCGTGCGGATGCTTTTCGATGCCACAGAGAACAAGCCGGGAACCGGCGGGCACGTGACGCTCTTCATCAACGACGCCCCCGTCGGCAAAGGCGACATGCCGCACACCGTGCCGATAGCTTTCACCAGCTACTCGGGCATGGACATCGGCCGTGACAACGGCCTCGTCGTCGACCGCGCCTACGAAGCCAAGGCCCCATACTCCTTCACCGGCACGGTGAAGAAGGTGGTCTTCGACCTCAAGCCGATGTCGCACGACGAGGAGAAGGCCCTCCACAGCCACCATGCCGTTGAAAACCTGGCCCACGGCGCGGCCGGCTGACACGTCGAACGGGTGGCGGTCTGAAACCGCGCGGCAATACGATTCTGACATGATCAGGATGCTCGTCCGAGTCGGAATCCGTCTGTTGGCCAACGCCGTCGGCCTGATCGTGGCCGCGGCAATCCTCAGCGGGATGAGCATCACCGGCCCCGCATTCGTCATCGCGGTGCTCATCTTCACCGTGGTCCAGGTGGTCGCCGACCCGCTGGTGACCAAGATCGCGATCAGGAGTGTGCCGGCCATGCGCGGAGGCGTCGCGCTGGTGACGACCTTTCTCAGCCTGCTGGTCACCACCTGGATCTCCAGCGGTCTGCTGATCGACGGCCTCAAGACCTGGCTGCTGGCTACCCTCGTCGTCTGGCTGGCTGCCTTGATCGCGGAGCTGATCCTCCCGATGCTCCTGGTCAAGAAGTCAGTGGGCCAGAGAGCCTGACCGGAGCCGACACAGCGTCCCGCCTACCGACCGAGGCCCAGTTGCCGGTTCGGGCGGATCCGGGCGAAGCAGTTCGAGGCCCGCTCGGTATCACGATCTTCGGCATTCCGGTCCGTGTCCGCGGATGCAGACAGGCACGGCGAAGCTATCTGCTGGTGCGGTTGTTCCTGCCTCCGGGCACCTGAATTGCCCAGATGTCTTCAACGAGCGCGTGAATGTCGAGGTGCATCTCCTTCTCCGCCCACTCAGGCCGGTCGCCGCAACCGCGCAGCAGCGAGGCCGCCAGGTCAACGTGGATTTCAGCGATCTGATCAGGTGAGTACTTGCCGTCAGGTGAGTACAAGCGCGCGGCGCCGGAACACATATCGAGGAGGGCGATTCGCGCAGCGCTCTGGTCCGGCACCGAGAAGAATCCAGCCTCGACGCCCTGGGCTATGGCGTCCGTCCAGTACTGCTCGTAGTCGTCGCGTTGCGCGATGATAACGGTGCGGTCGGCTGGGTCGAGAGCGCCAACCTGGTTGTCGACCACATTGGAGGCGTGTCGCTGGAGAGCGTGCGTGATGACGTGCATGCGCACGAGTCCGGCCAGTCGTACCCGCAGATCGTCCGACTGTTCTTCGATGATCGATGCGGCGAGCACCAGTCGTTGCAGAGCATCGTGCATGATCTGGAACAGCAGACGTTCCTTCGTACCCATGTAGTGATACAGAGATGCCGTCGACAGGTTCGCTCCGGCAGCCAGGTCACGAATGCCCGTGCCGTGGAACCCTCGAACCGCGAAGAGCTGCACGGCGGACTCGAGAATCCGCTGGTGGGTGTCGTTGATTGCAGGTCCGGCTGGAGAGCGGACGTGCGCCCCTCGGCCCATTGGATCGGCCGAGGCACCTGATCCGAGCACGACGCCTGGTGTTCGTCCGTCAGTCATGCCAACTCCCCTCTCTGGAGTCCCAGGCGCCGGCGAGGGAGCCAGCCTGAAACCAGTCCGTGCTTTTGCGACACCTCGCTGTCCGAGAAGTCCTCGCCACTGCTGCGAATCATGTCCTTGGTTCTGCAGCGTTCAACCGCGCCGAGCTGTTCAGCCGGATGACGGCACCTCCGTCGTCCAGACGGTTCGTTACGAACCGCCCTTGTGACTGTCTGCTGTCCAGCTTCCTGCTCCTGTTCACTTCGACGGTAATCGCCGATCCCGTTGGCGTCCTTGGTTGCCCGTGCGGCAGGGGTGGCCTAGTCATCAGCCTGCAACTGGCTGAGGAAGCTTTTCGCGCGATCCGACTCCGGAGCATCCAGTACCTTCTCGGGCGGCCCCTCCTCGACGATCTGACCGTGTGCAAGCAGGACCACCCGATCGGCGACCTGCCGGGCGAACCGCATCTCATGGGTCACCACCACCATGGTCATCCCGTCATCGGCCAGCTCACGCATGACCTGCAGCACCTCCCCGACCAGTTCGGGGTCGAGTGCGGAGGTCGGTTCATCGAACAGCATGAGCTTGGGAGTCATCGCGAGTGCTCGTGCTATGGCGACTCGCTGCTGCTGCCCTCCCGAGAGGGCGCTCGGATAGCTCTGCTTCTTGTCCCCCAGGCCCACGCGGTCCAGCAGCGCCTCAGCCTGCTCTCGTGCCTCAGCCTTTGACACCTTTGACACGATGACGGGGGCCAGGGTGACGTTCTCCAACGTGGTGAGGTGCGGAAAGAGGTTGAAAGACTGGAAGAGCATGCCCACGTGCTCGCGCATGTGGTTGAGGGTATGTTCGCGATACTCAAGGCGAACGCCGTCGATCTCGACAAAGCCTTTGCTCAGGCGTTCGAGCCCGTTGATACACCGCAGGAGCGTGCTCTTGCCGGCCCCGGAGGGACCGATGAGAACGGCCACCTCGCCAGCGTGCACCTCAAGGTCGATGTTGTTCAGCACGACACTCTCACCGAACTTCTTCACAGCACCTGAGATGCGAACCCGGGGTTGCTCATCAGTGAGCGTCATATGTTTCCGCCTCGCTTCTCAAAATAGCGTTCGACTCTGCCGGAGAACACCGTCATGGCGCCGACGATTGCCAGGTAGTACAGGCTGACGATGACGTAGTACGTAAGGGGCTTGAACGTGGCTGCGGAGAGTCGTTGTGCGGTCAGGAAGAGTTCTTCAACAGTGATAAAGGCAGCGACGGCGCTGTCCTTCAACGAAACGATCGCCTGGTTCACCAGGGCCGGAATCACTACTCGCAACGCCTGGGGCGCAACGACCTTGCGCATGGTCGCCGTCCGACTCATTCCGAGTGACCGTGACGCCTCCACCTGGCCCTTAGGCACGGACATGATCCCCGAGCGGAAGATCTCAGCGACGTAGGCCGAGCTGTGGACGCTCAATCCGATCGCCGCGGCGGTGAATGCGCTGACCTTGAAGACCGAGACAATGCCGAAGTAGATCACGAAGAGGAGAGCGATCAACGGGATGCCCCGGACGATCGCCAGGTAGACCGACGCCAACATCGAGAATGCTCGGACCCTGCTCATCTTCAGTGTGACGATGATCCCGCCGAGGATGACCGAGAAGGTCAGGGTGAGCGCGGTCAGACCGAGAGTCACCCACATTCCCTTGACCATCGCCGGCCAGCTGGTGATCAAGGCGTTCAGAAAATCCATCGTCAACTCTCTGTGGGTATGGACAGGGTCCAGGGTTGTCGCCCGGCCGCAGCCGGGCGACAACCCCAATACTGTTAGCTGATGTTCTCCCCAAACCACTTCATGCTGATCTTGGAGTACGTGCCGTCGTCATGCATCGTCTTGAGCGCAGCATTGATCGCGGCGAGAAGCTTAGGGTTCTCCTTGTTCACCGGGATTGAGGCAACGTCTGGGAAGAGCACGTCTCCAGCGGCGGAGACTTTGAGCCCTGCGGTCTTAGCCAGGAACTTGCCCATAAAGCCCTGCGTGATGACAGCGTCGAGACGACCTGCTTCGAGGTCGCGCAGCGCGTCGATATCGGCCTGGTAGGTCTTCACCTTGGTGACACCGGGGAGCTTGCGAGCAAACGCCTCAAAGGTCGTCCCCAGAGCTACCCCGACAGTGGCATCCTTGAGCTCCGTCGAGCTCTTGATCTTGGAGTTGGCGCCAACGAAGAGCTGAGCCCCGGTCTTGTAGTAGGGCTCCGAAAAATCGACCTGCTTCTGGCGCTCAGGGGTGGCCGCCATGGAGCCGACAATTGCGTCATAGCGCCTGCTCGTCAGACCTGCGATGAGGGTGTTGAAGGCACCAGTCACCGGCGCCGGCTCAAGACTCAGCTTGCTCGCCACCGCAGCGCAGATGTCGACGTCGAAACCAACAAGCTTGTTGGAGGTGTCGTAGAAGTTGAACGGACGATACTCGCCGCTCATGGCGCAGGTGAACTTGCCGGATTCCACCGTGGTGATGACGGAACCATTTGCTGCTGTTGGCGCCGCATCAACCTTCGCGGTCGAACAAGCGCTCACAGTCATGAGCAGCGCCGCGATAGTCGTTGCGACGATCGGACGGCGCATCCCGCCGAGTGTGTATCGGTTCTTCATTGGTGCTCCTTCTGTTCTCAAGAGCTGTGTGTGAGGGGCAAGGAACCCAGCTCCTCACTGTCCGCGACGGATGTGGCGCGGTCAGCCGAAAGGTCGATCGGTTTGGCGCTTCCTTCTCACTTTTCGATAGCCCCCTATCCGGCCCGGAATCGGGCCGGGTTGACGGCAGTGATGCTTCGGAAAAACTCTTGGTCGACGCCCGCAGCAAGCACCGTCATGTGAAGATTCCGTTCATCAGCCCAAAACCTGGACCTCCGCCGGCTCGCAGCCGTGACGAAACGCAGTCGCCCTGGGACAGGACACTTCTTCCGCCACACCGACCTCGTCACTGATCAAACCGTCGCCTCGGCGGTCCCGCATCAGGTTGATGAACAGGTGCTCGTGCGGCAGTGCGATTGTCGTTCGATCGATCGATCGAATGTTGCCCCACCGTAGTCGACGTATTAAGGCCGCACGTCACATCTGTAGCACTGGTAGTGCTCCATAAGGGCATACCTGCAGGTCAACGGGCTAACGGGCGCGTACTGAATCGTTATAGCGCGGTGTCGCCTCATCAGGTCCGCAACCCGGGTCAGTCAAGGACAGGGTTCAGTCGGGTCGCAGCACGCAAGGCGGGCTTCAAATCGATAAAGGCGTATGACGTTTCGAGCCCCGATATGGCGGTGCGACCGGTACGCGATTTCGCTATCGGAATCGTGAACGGTCAGCAAGACAAGGACCGAGCGCTGATGAGTCCGGTACCGATGAGAGCCTCTGAATCTCAGACAGAGTATTGGGTGCTCATACTCACGGCTCGGGACGCGCAGCCTCGACGAACCCACCCCGGAACTGGATTGGCCTCGCTACGCCGAGAGTCGGACCACCAGCTCAGGGGCGAAGATGACCGGCGCCTGGTCGACGGGCTTCCCGGCCAGCAGGTTGATCAGCACCTCCCCTGCGGTGCGGGCCATATCGACCACGGGGTTCACGACGGTGGTCAACGTCGGTGACGTCGTGGTCGCCGCGCCCAGGTTGTCGAAACCGACCACTGCGACGTCGCCAGGCACCCGTCGCCCAGCGCCGGCCAGGACCGAGAGCGCGCCGATGGCCATCAGGTCTGATGCGACGAAGAGGGCATCGATGTCTGGGTGCTCGGCAAGGAGCTGCGCCGCCGCGGCTGCGCCGCCGGTCGTGGTGAAGTCTGCGAAGACGACGGCGTCGGTCGAAAGTCCGACCTCGCTGAGCGCTGCCGACCAGCCCGCCAGCCGGTCGAGGCCGGCGGACATGTCCTGTGGTCCCGCGATCGTGCCGATCCGACGACGACCGATGCTCAGCAGGTGCTTGGTAGCCATCCGCCCGCCCCCTGTGTTGTCCACGTCGACGTAATGAACGTGGTGGCCGCCCCCGAACGGGCGCCCGACGAACACGGTGGGCAGACCCGACCGGTGCAGCGCGTCCGCGAGAACGTCATTGCGGTGGTGGGAGACGACGACGGCCCCGTCCACATGACCGCCACGCAGGTAACGCAGCGTGCGCGTCGCGATGTCCTCCGGACGGGCCATCACCAGGACGAGCTGAAGGTCGGTATCGCGCAGCGCGGCGTTCAGCCCGTGGATCGTGCTCGCGAAAAACGGGTCACTCAGGACGCGTTCGTCCGGTTCGGGCACGACGAGCGCCACCGAGCTGGTGCGCCTCGTGACGAGCGAGCGCGCCGCGCGGTTGGGGATGTATTTGAGGTCGGCGACCGCTGCGTCCACCGACGCCTGAGCTTCCGGGGACACGCGCAGGCCACCGTTGATCGCGCGGGAGGCGGTCGAGCGCGATACTCCCGCGCGTTCGGCGACCTGATCCAGCGTCGGCGCGGCCGACTGCGAGACGTTCGACGTCGACAGTGTCGCCTGTCGTTCCTCGGTCGTCATCGCACTCGCCTTCCCTCGGTGATCGTCCATGTCGTATCCGTCAGTCGCGCGCGGGCACTGTGTTGTTATCGGCCACCTTGGCGTACCAGAGGGCGCTGGCCTTGGGTTTGCGCACCTGGGTCTCGTAGTCCACCCGAACGATACCGAAGCGCTGGTGGTAGCCCCACGCCCACTCGAAGTTGTCCAGCAGTGACCACGCGAAGTATCCGCGCACGTCGGCGCCGCGCGAGATCGCGTCGTGCACCGCGCGCAGGTGCAGATCCAGGAAGTCCCGGCGCTCGTCGTCCGCCACGAAGCCGTCCGCGTCCGGGGTGTCCTCGTAGGCGGCGCCGTTCTCCGTCACATACAGCGCCACGCCGGCCGGGCCGGTGTAGTCCTCCTGCAGCCGGACCAGCACACGGGTCAGGCCCTCGGGCTGGACCTCCCAACCCATTGCGGTGACCTGCAGTCCGCGGGGGTGGCTGAACACGGCGTCAGCGGCGGGGAAGGGCGATGACGTCGGCCGCGCGACGGGCGCCTCGCTGTCGACCGGGGCAGTCGCAGGTCGGGAGCTGACGGCCTGGCCGTGGTAGTAGTTCACGCCGAGCGTATCGATCCTGCTCGAGATGATCGCCAGGTCGCCGTCCTTGACATGGGCGAGCAGCCCGAACGGCGCGACGTCGTCCAGGACGTCCTCGGGGTAGTGGCCGTACAGGATCGGGTCGAGGAAGATGCGGTTGAACTGGCCGTCGACCCGGCGAGCCGCATCGACGTCGCCCGGGTCCTTGGGATCGAGCGGGTCGGGCAGGTCCATGTTCAGCGTGATCCCGAGGTCCGCCTCCGGCGCGCGCGAACGCAGCTCCTGCACCGCGAGCCCGTGGCCGAGCATCAGGTGGTGGGCTGCCGCGAGACCGTCGGCGGGACTCTGACGCCCGGGCGCGTGCACACCCGCGGTGTAGCCGAGGAAGGCTGAGCACCAGGGCTCGTTGAGCGTGGTCCACACATCGACCCGGTCGCCCAGGGCCTCGTGCATCGTGACGGCGTACTCCGCGAACAGGTATGCCGTATCGCGGTTGGTCCAGCCGCCCTTGTCCTCGAGCCGCTGCGGCAGGTCCCAGTGGTAGAGAGTCAGCCAGGGCTTGATCCCGTGGCCCAGCAGCTCGTCGACCAGACGCGAGTAGTAGTCGAGGCCTGCGGGGTTCACGGCGCCGCCGTCGGGGCGGACCCGCGCCCACGAGGTCGAGAACCGGTAGGAGGCCAGGTGGAGGTCGACCATGAGCGCGACGTCAGCGGGGTAGCGGTGGTACTGGTCGCACGCGACCTCGCCGTCGTCCCCGTGGAGGACGGCCCCGGGAACCTTCGCAAAGGCATCCCAGATCGAGTCGCGCCGACCGTCCTCGTGGGCCGCGCCCTCGACCTGGTAGGCCGCGGTGGCCGCCCCCCACAGGAAGCCGGGCGGGAACGCGAGTGCTCCCGTCGTCGGCGCAGCCCCGGCGTTCGCGCCGATGTCGTTGGTGTTGCCGTCGTTCGTCATCCTTTGACCGCTCCTTGCATGATTCCGGAAACTAGCTGCTTCCCCGCGACAGCGAAGACGATGATCAAGGGGATCGTCGACAGGGTGACGCCAGCGAGGATGAGCGAGTAGTCCTTGAAGTAGGACGCCTGCAACAGCTGGACCGCCACGGGCAGCGTGGGGTTGTTCGAGCCGAGCACGATGAACGGCCAGAAGAAGTTGGTCCACGATCCGACGAACGTGAACAGGGCGAGCATCGCTGCAGCCGGCCGCGCGGCGGGCAGCACGACATGCCAGAAGATGCGGATCATCGAGCAGCCGTCGATGCGGGCGGCCTCGATGAGCTCGTAGGGCACCGCCTCCTCGAGGTACTGGGTCATCCAGAACACCCCGAACGCGGTGACCATGCCCGGCACGATGACCGCCACGAGCTTGCCGGTCCAGCCGAGCTGGGCCATGACGATGAACAGCGGGACGATGCCCAGCTGGGTCGGCACGGCCATCGTCGCGATGACGAAGACGAGCAGCCCGCGCCGGCCGCGGAAGCGGAGCTTGGAGAAGGAGAACCCGGCCAGGGTCGAGAACGCCACCACCGAGACGGAGGTCACCGTGGCGACGATGACCGAGTTGGTCAGCGCCTTCCAGAACTGGATGTCCGAGGTCAGCACTCGCCTGACGTTGTCGAAGAAATGTTCCGCCGGGATCAGCGACGGCACCGGGTTCTGCGCGATCGTCTGCGCGTCGGAGGAGCCGAGCAGGAACGAGTAGTACAGCGGGTAGGCGGAAGCCAGCAGCACGAACGTGAGAATGGCGTAGGTCACCCAGCCGGGGCGGCGGTTCGCACCCGCGGCATTTCCGTTTCTGGCCTGGCGCGCCCGACGGCGCGCGACGGCCCGGGCGGCGCCCGCTCCGGCGGTTTGTTTGGTCATCGCGACTGAGCTCATCGCCTGTCCCTCCCTGCGACGGACCCGGCAGCGGCGATGCGCCGGGTGATGGCGAAGTTGAGCAGGCCGATGGCGATGATGATGAGGAACAGGATCCAGGCGACCGCGGCGGCCCGGCCGAAGCTCTTCTGGGCACCCCAGCCCAGCTCGTAGATATACATCGTCACCGTCATCCACTGCCGGTCGGCGCCGCCCTGGCCGAACTGGTCGAACATGCGCGGCTCGTCGAAGATCTGCAGCCCGCCGATCGTCGAGGTGACCACCACGAAGATGATGGTGGGCCGCAGCATCGGGATGGTCACCGAGAAGAACTGGCGCGCGCGGCTGGCCCCGTCGATCACGGCTGCCTCGTACAGGTCGGTCGGGACGGCCTGCATGGCCGCGAGCAGGATGAGGGTGGTGTAGCCGGTCCACCGGAAGTTGACCATGGTGGCAATGGCGAAGTGACTCGCCAGCACGTCGGCGTGCCAGCGGATCGGCTCGATCCCGATACCGCCCAGCAGCGTGTTGATCATGCCCGACTGGTCGGCGAACATCTTGGAGAAGATGAGGCCGACGGCAACCGGTGCGACCACGTAGGGCAGCAGCACGCCCATTCGCCAGAAGGTCTTGGCACGCAGGTTCGCGTTCAGGACGGCCGCGAGGACGAGTCCGGTGCAGACCTGGGGCACCGCCGACAGCAGGAAGATGCTGAACGTGTTGCGAAGTGCGGTCCAGAAGCTCGGCTGGGCCAGCACCTTGGTGAAGTTGCTCAGCCCGACGAAGTCGCCCTTGCCGCCGATCAGGTTCCAGTCGTGCAGCGAGACCCAGGCGGTGTAGCCGAGCGGGAAGAGGCCGACGATGGCGAAAAGGATGAAGAACGGCGAGATGTACAGGTAGGGCGATACCTTGACGTCCCAGCGCCCGATCCGCTGGCGGAACGAAATCCGACGAGGCGTCCGGTTCGGCTCCAGGCCACCGCGAGGTAGACGTGGTTCGGGCGCCGGTTCGTGTTTCGGAGGGGTGATCACGGCCATGGCAGTGTCCTTCGGCGCGAGTCTCTGTGGCGGGCACAGCGGGTGCTGGGTGGAGAGCTCACCGGCCCGTCGCGGGCTCACCGGTGCGACCGGCGAGCCCGCGACAGATCAGCGTCCTGACAGTGTTCAGCCGAGGTTCTTGACGGCCGTCAGGTACTTCGCCCAGGACGACGCCGGGTTGTCCGTCTTGTCGACGTCCACCCGGGTCAGGGCCTGCTGCATCGCGTCGTTGATCGCGAAATAGTTCTTGCCCTTGAACGGGGCCACCGTGACGGCGTTGGCGCGGTTGACGAGGATCTTGCCGGTCGGCGCGTTGTTGAAGAACGGCTTGGTGACAGAGAGCAGGTCCGAACTGGTGAGGGCTGCCTGCTGGCTCGGGAAGGTGCCCTTGGCGACGAACGCCTTGGTCTGCTGCTCCGGAGCGGTGAGCCAGGCGGCGAGCGCCTTGGCCTCGACCGGGTGCTTGCCCTGCGCCGGAACGGTCAGGAACGAGCCGCCCCAGTTGCCGCCGCCGCCAGGGAAGACATCGGCGATGTCCCAGCCCTTGACGCCCTTGGCGTTGCCCTCGATCACACCGAGCATCCACCCGGGGCAGAGCATCGTCGCAAAGCCGTTCTTCTGGAAGGAAGCCGTCCAGTCGGGGCCCCACTGAGCGAGGTGGGCGGAGAGCCCGTCGGTCGTGGAGGCTGTGAGCACCGTGTCATAGATCTTGCGGACCTCGGGGTTGGTCGCGGCCACGATCGTGCCGTCGTCCTTCTCGTAGGCGTTCTTGACCTGGTTGATCATGCCCTGGTAGGTGGCCCCGGCCGAGTCCATCCAGGGCGTCTTGGCGTCGGCTGCCTTGAACTTCTTACCGGCCGCGAAATAGTCGTCCCAGGTGGCGTCGGCACCGCCGAGGAGTGTGGCGACCGCGGCCCGGTCGGTCGGCAGGCCGGCCTTCTTGAACAGGTCGGAGCGGTAGCAGACACCCTCGGGGCCGATGTCGGTCCCGTAGCCCAGGAGCACACCGTCCTTGGTGGTCGCCTGGGCAACCTTCCAGTCGAGCCAGCGTCCGTCGACCGACTTGTCCTTGAGGTCGACGAACTTCTTCGGGTACTGCATGAGCTCAGGGAGCCAGTCGACCTCGATCGCCTCAACATCCGAAAGACCCGAACCGGCGGCGAGTCGCGTGTTCATGTTGTCGCGGGCCTCGTTCGAGGTCGCGGCCTTCTTCTGGGTCACCGTGATGTTCGGGTGGAGCTTGGTGTACTCGGCGAGCAGGCCCTCGTACCCGAACTCGTTGAACGTGGCAACGGTGAGGGTCATCTTCTCCGTGCTGCTCGCGGCCGTGCTGGTCGTGCCGTTCGTGGTGCTGGTGCCGCAGCTGGTGGCGAGCAGGACAACGCCCGTCACCCCCGCGACGAGCGTGCACATTCTGCCTGTGGTCTTACGCACAATGACTCCCTTGTCAGTTTCACTGCTCGCCGTGACTGCGGCCGTGGCGGACGCCGTCCCGGTCGCGTGGACCCTATCGGTCCGAGGCGTGGAATCACTCCCACCCCTAAGTGTGGTAGCGCTCCCATGCTGTGTCCCTGAAGGGTGGGGCCATGTGCTCGAAGTGTCAAGGCCGCACGTCACATCGGTAGCGTGGTAGCGCTCCCATGAGGACATACCTGCAGGTCAAAGGGTTAACAGCGCGGTCGCCGTACTAAATCGTTATAGCGGAATGTCGCCTCATCAGGTCCGCCAGGCACGCACAACTATCGTCTGAACCGTCGATGGCGTCGAGCCGCGGATCCGAGAGCTGCTGAAGGCGTATCCGAGTACGGGCGGACAGTGCGCCCTCAGATCGCCACGACGCGGTCGCGACCGGCACGTTTCGCCGCATACAGCGCCGTGTCAGCGGCGGCGATCGCCCCGCGGGCCGGGAGTGGGCGGCCCACGCCCACCGAGACCGTCACCGTGAGGCCGGCCGCGACTTGTTCCCATGGGGTGCTGCGCACGGCCTGGTGCAACCGCTGTGCGACCCCTTCGGCCGCCGCACCCCCGCCTGAGACCAGGATGACGAACTCATCCCCGCCATAGCGCACCGGGACGTCATCAGGCCGGCAATGGCTGCGCAGGATGGCCGCGATCCGGCGCAGCACCTCGTCACCGACCGCGTGCGAATAGCGGTCGTTGACCTGTTTGAACTGGTCGACGTCGACGAAGACGGCGCAGAGCTCGGCCCCTTCACTCTCGGTGGCGCTGGCCAGCATGTGCCGGTTCCCCAGACCCGTGAGGGGATCGAGCAGTGCCGCCTGGCCCATCCGGCTTGTCTCGGCAGTCAGCGATCGCACCTGGTTTCGGGACTGCAGGGCGGTGAATCGGCCCTCGCGTTCGCTCCACACCCGCCCGAGGGCTTCGCGGGCCATGCTCTTCCACAGGTCAACCGCCGGGTGCGGGCCGTGCTCTGCCACGTCCAGGTCGGCCAGCGCCTCGGTTGCGGCGGCCTTCCAGATTTCCCGGTTCGCGCTATTGGCGGCCGTCCAGGCGGCGAGCAGGTGCCGGCGCGCCTTGTCGTAGTCGCCGGTCTCCGTGGCGGCCTGGCCCAGGACGAGGCGGGCGAGGTGGGTCTCGAGGAGCTCGTCGCGGAGCCGGAAGCGCCGGGCGGCGGCGTTGACCCGGGCGGCGGCGAGGTCGGCGTACCCGAGGCGGCTGAGCGCGTACGCCTCGATGACGACCGCGCGGGCCGCCATCTCGTCGTTGCCCGCCAGCGCGGCGAGCCGGCCCATCCGCAGTGCCCGTTCGGCGGACGTAATCAGATGCGGTGCGGCGGCCTCTGCCTGACCGACGAGCAGGAGGGTCGTTGCCCAGGAGGCGCTCAGCAGCGCCCATTCCTGCATCACCTGGAGGTCGACGTAGGGGTCGTCGCCGAGCCGGATGCCGGCCAGGAGGTCGTCGGCCTGTTCGAAGAGATACACCGCGCGTAGCGCCAGCGCTACCGCCGTGCTTGCCGAAAGATGGTTGTAGCGACCCGGGAGCACGTTCGCGAGCAGCCAGGTTCCCTCGGCCAGCGCATCCATCGCCCGGCTGACCTCCCCGACCTGGGTCGAGGACTCCGCCAGGAGAGCCAGAGCCTTAGCCCGCCACATGGGGTCGGGCTCTTCCGCCAGCTCGCCGAGAAGGTCCATGGCGACGGTCACCGCGTCGTGGTGGCGGCCCGCCTCCTGCAGCGTGATGCCCTCGATGTAGCGCAGGAACTGGGTGGTGGTCCTGTCGCCCGCAACGGTGGTCAGGGACACGCCCTCGCGGCACGCGCGCACCGCGCGCTCGGAGAACCCATCCACGTAAAACCGGTGGGCGCGATCCACGAGGGCGTGAAACGGCCCGAACCCGCCAACCGGGACGAGTGTGGTGCCCGCCGGTCCTACCATTGCCGTTTCACCTCGCCCCCGGCCGGATCAAAGCCTGGCCCATGGCAGGTATGGACCACTGATCGTTGATGAGCCGGCCGGTCACCGATCGGCGGGCGGCGAATGGAGGAGACCCGCGAACAAGATCATCTGAACGAACGCGAATCTCAGCAGGCGTACAAACATTTTGAACGCCCGTATCTCGTTAGTCTGATAGCCGCCGAGGGCTCTACGACCAACGCGACGAACCGGGCGGAGGAGCTGACCACCGCGACGAGGCAACCACCGGGTTTGACCACCGTGACGAAGCAGTTGCCTGGGAAGTGGCGAATGAGGAAGCAACCAGTGATGCAAGAGCGATGAAGCCAACGGTCAATGCTGTGGCGAAGAACTTGCGCATGAGATACACCCTTCGTGTTGTGGAAAACCTGGTCGCTACGCAGCGGTAAAGTATGGGAATCTTTCGGACCTTGTGCGCTGCTGCCCTGCGCTGATAGTTAAGTCTCGGACCTCACGCTTTGTGCATGGATAGGCCATCTGGTCAGTTCTCATCGGAGAACGGACAGCGGTCGTTGGGCTCGGCGGCACGTTAGCCGCCCGAGTCAGAACCGTCACCTGGCGATACTCGGATCCCGCTCGGGCCCGGAGTACCCGCTTACCAAGCTCACACGGGTCGGCGGGGTGGCCTCAGGGGGCCAACGACCCGCCGAAGATCTGCCAGGCGAGCAGGGACTTTGCGACGAGGCTGAGCACCAGGTAGGTCTTCTCACCGTAGGCGTAGTCGGCCCACCTCCCGATCCTGCGGTACTGGAGCCACTGGTTGAGCCCGAAGCTGAAGAAGAGGACCACCTCGGAGAGAACGATTCCGTACACGAAGCCGGGGACGTTCTCGGAGCCGAAGATGTTGAACGCGATCGAGATCCACGGTGCGAGTCCGGCGAGTGTCCCGAACCAGAAGGGGAGCATCGTGGTCGCGGTGCGGCCAGGTGGGTTCATGACCTCCTGGAGCCAGCCGAAGAGGATCATCGCGACGTTGGCGCCTGCGATGCAGATGACGGCGTTGATGCCCGTGATACCCGAGTAGAAGCTGATCAGGATGACCATCAACGTCGCGCTCACGGAGTACTCGACCCACCGGAACCGGTTGATGCCTGCCTTGAGGTCCTGCTCGTAAGTGCCGCGAGACACGGTGGCGGTCAGCAGGTGGTCGAGGGCTGCCAGTCCCAGGAATACGGCAACGGCCCATCCGATCGGTACGTCGAAGATCGCGGTGGGGGCGGGAACAGCCGTTCCGGGCGGTCCTGCGGGGATCGAGGAGGTCACGGTGATCGCAAAGCTGCCGGCGAGCAGGAGGATCACCACAGCCTGGGCGAAGTGCAACAACGTCAGGCCAAGATTCCATGACCGCAGACTGGCAAGGCGCTGGTCGGTGACGCCGGTGGCCACCGGCAACGTGTCGTTCCTGTCCATAGCTACTCCCTCGATGGCTCGGCTGCTCGAAACATGACGCGGATACTCAGCGGGTAGGCACCGTGACCTGTTGCTCGAGTTTGGTAATGCTCATGGCCGATCCCTTCCGAGAAATGTTCGTCGAAGGTCTGTCGAAGGTCTGTAGATACCCCTCAACGCCACCAGGTGGGATCAGTATTCCCGCGCCCCGCCCCATCTGAGGAAATCCAGTGGAGGGACTTTCGCCCCTAGGGATCAGATCCCGACGCCACGATGGTTCATCCTGCTCTTCTGGAAGGTGCACCGGGCTCTGTTCCGGGTCACTGGTGGTCGTCGTGGCCTGTGGCCCGCTCGGGCCCAGCGTTGGGGCGCAGTGCGATTGACGACGATCGGACGCCGCAGCGGTCAGGAGCGGTCGGTGATCCTCGGCTACATCGAGGACGGCCCGAACCTGGTGACCCTGGCGATGAACGGCTGGGGCGAAGGAGAGCCCGCCTGGTGGCTGAACCTCCAGTCGCACCCGCAGGCCCGGGTCCAGCTCACCGACGGGACCCGCGAGGTCGTCGCCCACGCCGCGACCGGACAGGAGCGGGCCCAGCTGTGGGACCGGTGGCGGTCAGTGGACAAGGATCTCGACGGCTATGCCCGTCGCCGATCACAGACGGCCGTGGTGGTTCTCGAACCCAGAACCGAACCCGTCTGAGACCACGCGTCGGCGTGTAACCCGTCGTGGCCGCGCATGACTGACGACGACGGCCCCGTCACCCTGCCCGCCCCGACAGTTCGCCCTGCCCACCCCCCTGACAGCGGCACAGCGCGTTTCGGGGTGACGTCACCGTGACAGCCAACCTGACGGGACGAAAGTCCCTGCCCGTTGCGCTCCCGGAAGAGGGAGTCTGGGAGTGGGCAAGGCCGGGCAGAAGGTGCCAACATGACGCAGAGCGACACAACCTCGGATTTCGACCGGGCAAGCGCGCGCGTAGAGAAGAAGCACTCGTCCCGCAGTATGCGAGAGCACAAGGCTGCTGCAACGACTGCTGGGATCCTGTACATCACCGGGACGGTGGTCGGTGTCCTCAGCCTGGTCGTCAGCGCTCCGGTGCGTGACGCGGGCGACCCGTTCGCCTACGCCGCCGACCACTCCGGCGCGGTCGTGACGGGCGCGCTGCTGGTGCTCGTCATGGGGCTGTCGCTCGCGCTGGTCCCCGTGGTGCTCTTCCCGGTGCTGCGCCGGGTGGACGAAGTGCTGGCGATCGGCTACCTGATCGTGCGAGGAGCGCTCGAGACGGTCTGCTACCTCGTCCTCGCGATCGGCTGGCTGCTGCTCGTGCCCCTGGGCGAGGCCATGTCAGCAGGACCGGGCACGGCGTCACCGACAGGCGTGCGTCTGGGCAGCCTGGTGATCGACTCTGACGCCACCAACGCCGTGCTCGCGCTCGTGTTCTGCCTTGGTGCCGCCATGTTCTACTTCATGCTCTATCGATCGCGTATCGTTCCCCGCTGGATCGCGTTGTGGGGCCTCATAGCGATCCCGTTCTACGTGGCCGCCGACCTGCTCGCGATGTATGCAGTCGTCGGTGCCGTCTCCACCGGGCAAACCTTGTTGTTCATGCCCCTGGCCGTGCAGGAGATGGTGCTGGCGGTCTGGATGATCGCACGCGGCTTCCGTCCGGCGGCTGTTTCGACCACGTCGAAGATTGCAGACGGCACGCTGACCGGCGCCTAGGCGTACCCGGCCGTCAGGTTGGTGACAGCCGAGTACAACTAGGCGGCCGTACCAGTGCGAATGAGCGCACCAAATCGACTGAAGAGGTCACGGCTGGCCGCGCCCGCCGCCTCAGAGACATGGCCGAGTCCAAGGAAGCCGTGGATCAGCCCGTCGTACGATACGTGTTGCACCTCGACCCCCAGATCGCGCAACCGTCGCGCGAGGGCCTCGCCCTCTTCCCGCAGCGGATCGTGCTCGGCGGTCGCGAGCAGGGTTGCCGGTAGACCGGTCAGGTCCGCGTGCTGGGGGCTGAGCTCGGGGTCGTCGGACCTATCAGGATCAGAGAGCCACTGCTCGACGAGCCAACGCAGGTCATCAGCCTCATGACCAAAGCTGTGCCCCTCTTGCGACACGCTTGCTCCGTGCAGCGTCATGTCCGCGTTGGGGTAGGCCAGGAGTAGCGCCGACGGCGTCATACCGCCTGAATGCAGGCGTACGGCCGCCAGTACTGCCAGTGCGCCTCCGGCGCTGTCACCAGCCAGCGCGACGCCGGCCCCAGGGTCGCTCCCCAGCTCGTGCAGGCGTTGACGGGCCCACCCGAACGCGGCGGCGGCGTCATCGACCGCGGCCGGACCGGCGTGTTCTGGGGCCAGCCGGTAGTCCACTGCCAGCACCGTCACATCGGCGATTTTCGCCAGGCGCCGACAGGTGTCGTCATGGGATTCCAAGTCGCCCATGACGAAGCCGCCGCCGTGCAGGTACAGCACTGCGGGTCGCGGATCCAGCGCCGGACGGTACAACCGCAAAGCCAGGCCCTGATCAGTGCTCAGATCCTGGACCAGCGGCAGTTCGGGCCCCGGTGGCCGGCTGGCAGCCCGTGCCCGGATGTCCGCCCGCAATCGCTCCACGCCAACAGCTCGACACGGTGGTTCCACCGACTATCGTGCCTCTTCAACCCACCGAGCGAGACCCTCGTCGGCCAGGCTGTACTCGCCCGGCAACTGGTCGTCAGGGGCTTGCTCACAGGTCATGAAGACATCCAACCAGCCTGGGCCGGGGCAGCACACAAGCACCTGACCCATCGGGAGTTCGCTCAGTGCCGGCGATGCTGCTGACTTATGGTTCGTCAGGCGTACCGGCGGACAGGGCCTCGATGAAGGTGATCAGGTCGGAGGCCACGCGCTCAGGTTGCTCCCACAGGACCAGGTGGCCCGTGTCCTCATAGATCACGAGTCGCGAGGCTGGGATGGCCGCAGCGAGCGCTTCCTCCTGCGCCTGCGTCAGCAGCTCGTCACGATCGCCCCAGATGATGAGGGTGGGTGCCGCGATCGTTCCCGCGTCGGTAGGAGGGCGGGCAGAGATGAGCCCGTTGAACGTGTCACGCCATACATGTGCCGGAGTGCGGACGCCATCTCGGACCCGATCGTCGATGTACCACTGTGGCACCGGGTGGAACCGGGGGAACCACGTCAGCGAATCCCTGACCCAGGCGGCGTCCATCGGATCGGCCAGCTGATCGATCTCGTCAGCGAAATGAGGTCTCCCTTGCAGGTCGCGCGGGGATCCGACCAGGACGAGGCCGGCCACGCGGCGGGGGCTGGTGAGCGCCACTTGCTGAGCGACATATCCGCCGCTGGATGATCCCACCAGCACAGCCGAGGAGATACCGACCGTATCCATGAACGTCACGATGTCCTCGGCGAAGTGTCTGAGGGAGTAGCCCGCTTGGGGCTTACCTGCGTGCCCGTGACCGCGTTGGTCCATCGCCATGGCATGGATGGTGTCTGGCAGCAGTGGCAGAAGCCGGTCGAAGGAGCGCCGCGACTCACCCCACGCATGCAGCAACAGGACCGGCGTCCCGGAGACGGACCCGATCGACACGTAAGACGTGCTTACGCCGGTCGCGAGGTCAAGTTGGCAGACGCCTTGGCGCTGGTCCACGTGTCCCACGGTAGCGCCACACGATATGGCCGCACAGACATCGAGCACCGCGCTCCCCCTCAGGCATGAGGAGTCCTGATAGCCGAACCATCCGTGGTTCCTCCCGGGGCACCCGCGGTCGACGCATCAGGAGCGCCGTCACGGCCGGCGGCAGGCGGAGGGCGACGCCCGTGGCCCGCAGATTGCAGGCCGGCAGATGAAGCGTTGCTCATGCATGCCGGGGCCGCAGGTGCTCTTGGACCTGCGAGATCACCACTGAACCCTCGCCGGCCGCTGCGGCGACCCGCTTGACCGACCCCGACCTGATGTCCCCCACGACGAACAAGCCTGGAATCGTGGTCTCCAGCGAGTGTGGTGCCCGTGGCAGCGACCAACCCGCGCTGGCGTGGCTGTCCGCTCCGGCAATGACGAAACCGGAGGGGTCGCGTCCGAGCTCGTCGGGCAGCCAGCTGGTGCTGGGCTGGGCCCCGATCATCAGGAACAGTCCCTCGCACCGCATCGTCTGCTCCGATCCGGTCCGGCGGTCCCTGACGATCACCTGTTCGAGACGGCCGGCGCCGAGTCCGTCGACCACCTCCGAGGAGGTCCGTACCTCGATGCCGGGCGAAGCCTCGATGGGTGCGACCAGGTAGCTCGACATCGTCTCGCTGAGGTCCTCACCGCGGATGACCAGCGTCACGCGCTCGCAGTACCTGGCGAGGTGGATCACCGCCTGGCCGGCAGAGTTCCCACCGCCGACCACGACGGCGTGCAGGCCGGTCAGGGCGTGCGCCTCGGAGACGGTGGTGCCGTAGTAGACCCCGGCACCGGTGCGGTCTTCGATGGACGGGATGCCGAGCCGCCGGTACGAGACACCGGTAGCCAGAACGACGGCTCGCGCCGTCACGGTCCCGACGTCGCCGACCGTGGCGACGAACCCCTGCCCGAGGCAAATCGCAGCAGCATCGTGTCGGTGCCTCTGGGAGGTGTCGAACCTGCATACCTCCTTGCGGAGCTGAAGCGGCGCGACGTCATCTGCTCGGTCCGCGACAATAATCTCCGTCTCGCAGTCCACTTCTACAACCATGAGGACGACATCCATCAGATCACGAGCGCGCTCTCCGAGCTCTGAGCTGCGACCCTGGGGTGTCTCTCGGCGAACTTCAGCGTTGCGAAGCGCTGGTCGCCTTGCTGATGGAAAGGATGAAAGTCCATGACGCAAGCACCCATGATGTTGAAGGCTGACCTGGTTCTTGAGGGCGGCGGTGTCAAGGGCATCGCCTTGGTGGGAGCGCTCAACGTGTTGCAAGAGCGCGGGTATGAGTTCAACCGGGTCGCCGGTACCTCGGCTGGCGCGATCGTCGGCGCGCTCGTCGCCGCAGGATTCCCCGCGGATGAGCTCCAGAGCATCATGAACGAGGTCGACTACCGGAACTTCCGTGACGGCAGGCCGTGGGAACACCTGCTGATCGGCAAAGCCGCACAGCTGCTCTTCACCGATGGGGTGTACCAAGGTGAGTATCTGCGGAGCTGGCTAGGGGATCTGCTCAAGGAACGACACGTGGACACGTTCGCCGACCTGCCGTATGAGAGCACCGGGCACTCCCTGCCCCCGAACGAAGTCGGCCGGCTTGTGGTGATGGCCTCTGACATCAGCCAGGGAGGCCTGCGCCGTTTTCCGTGGGACTACAGCGAGCACTACGGTCAGGACCCGCTGACGCAGCGAGTCGCTGACGCGGTCCGGATGTCGATGTCGATCCCGTTCTTCTACGAGCCGGTACATCTGAAAAGCGCCAATGGCGGCTCGTCCTCGATCGTCGACGGCGGCATGCTTTCGAACTTCCCGGTCGACGTCTTCGACGCCCCGCAGGGTGTTGCTCCGCGCTGGCCGACGTTCGGCATCAAGCTGTCAGGGCGCGCCGACGCCGCGCAGCAGGCCGCACGCCCCGTGAAGGGGCTGTTCAGCATGGCGGCCGCAATGATCGACACTCTCACGGGTTTCTACGATCGGATGCACATCGACAATCCCGATGTGCTCGCGCGAACCATCTTTGTCGACACAGGCAAGGTGAAGGCGACCGACTTTGACCTGGACAAGGCCACACAGCAAATGCTGTATGACAACGGCAGGGCGGCGGCCCTCAGATTCCTCGATGGTGACGTTGCGCATCCCGGTTGGAACTTCGACGCGTACATCAAGAAGTTCCGCTCCCCCGCGGCACCAACCCCGGACTCCGAGTAAGCGGACACACTTGCAGACACCGAGCCTTGGGCTTCGATGCGTCCGACCATCCTTCCGGTAACGGGACTGGTGGACGGTCGATTTGCCCGGTTTAGGTAATTCGTATCTGGTGAGACTCTGCCTGACGTAGAGTCGTTTCTTCACCTCTTACCAGAAGTTCCGCGCTGACTGCTGCGGTTTCAGGGGAGCAGATGTCTTCGAAGACACGCAAGTTCGAGAGTCTGCTGGAGGCTGTGCCGGACGCGTTGGTGGGGATAGATCAGGCGGGTGTGATCCAGTTTGTCAATTGCCGGACTGAGTCGCTGTTCGGCTATGACCGCGAGGAACTGGTCGGCCAGCCCATTCAGACGCTAGTGCCTGAGTATCTCTGGGAAGCCTACCCGGAGCACCAGGCAGAATACTTTGCAGATCCAAGGAGCCGGTCCATGGGCCTGGACCTGCAGCTGGGCGGCAGGCAACAAGGCGGAACTGAGCTCCCGGTCAACATCAGTTTGTCCCGCCTGGACACCGAAGGCGTCCTCCTGGTGATCACGGCCGTGGACAAGGTGACCAGGCACGCTCAGGCGCTCGACGACTCCAAGCTCTTGGCGGCGATTGTCGAGAATTCGAACGACGCCATCGTCGCCAAGACGCTCGACGGCATAGTCACGAGCTGGAACCCGGCCGCAGAGAGGATGTACGGCTACTCCAGCGAAGAGATGCTCGGTACGTCCATCGACCGGCTCAGCCTTGAGGGCCGGACCGGTGAGATCACCTTGATCGTGGACAGGATCAAGGCCGGTCTGGATGTTGCCCCCTTCGAGACCCTGCGCGTCGGAAAGGACGGGACGGTGTTCCTGCCGCGATGGCTCCGGTCGAAGCCGGTCATGCGCGACATACGTGCCTCTCCTCGGCCACGCTCAACCGGTATGAAAGAAGTCTGATGTGGCCTGCTGTCGAGGTCAACACCGGCGACTGCCGTCCCTTCCTCGATGAGTGATTCGGACGGCTGGCCCAGGCCCGACCGTAGGCGAGCGGATCTGTGATGGTGACGCGTCCCCGCTCAACCCTGTTCGGGGGGATGGGGAGCGGGGACGCGCAAGCGCATCATGCCAGACAAACCTGCGAACTTTGCCAACTCCTTACCACTGCTTGGGTTGCCGTAGACGTGGAACGACCCTGGAACCACACGCGGTCGCAGTCGCCCCGGATGGGTGGCCGCGGTAGGTGGTTCGTCTGGTTGTCTGGGTCTCGACCTGACCTTGAGGGTTTGCACGGCACGACGCCCCGCCTCACTTTTAGGGCTCTGGTGGCACCTGAGCAGGTGGCCGATGCCACGACAATAGGGCCATAAGTCCCTTCCAGCCCCCAGGCGCCCTGCTCTAGCCTTGAGGTGCACGAGGAGGCCGCGCCGGGGGACGAGGGGGGCGGCCTTCCGTGCTGCCTGGGGTCAGACCTTGCCCGACAGCACGACAGCCGCCCGTCAAGTGAGGCGGCCGGTACTGCGCGCCTGTTGAAACATCTGTTGTTGTCGATCGTCCGGCTTTGCGCTGGCTGGAACCACCGATGGCGCCTTCGGCTCGGCCTGGGCGGTGCTGGCAGGCGAAGCGATGGTCGACCACGTCAACCCGAGGTCCAGGCGGATCGCGTCAGGTCTGTCCCAGGCAAAGGTCGCAGCCAAGCCCGGCAGAAGATGCCGTTTGGGACGATGGTGACGTTCGGGCACTAAGGCAGGAGTTTGGCGGGCGGGACTCGGTTGTACAGTCCGGTGGACGACACTCCCCCGCCGCCTATCGCACACAGATCGCAGGGAGCCGCCCCAAACGAAAGCCCCCGACCGCGTTTCCGCTAATCAGGGGGGTTTCGTGCTCGTGGGCGATACTGGGATCGAACCAGTATCATGGGGAATCTGCCACATAGGGTTGACCTGCTGAAATGGCCTGTGACCAGCGGGTATTCGTCACAGTGTCACGTGTCACGGTTAGACAGACGAGGCCACTAATGTACTCTCGTATCGCACGCAGATCGCACGACGAGGAGACACCGGACATGGCAGGCAAGGCCAATCGGCGCGGTTTCGGGTACATCCGCAAGCTCCCTTCAAGGCGCCACCAAGCGTCGTACATCGGCCCTGATATGGCGCGGCACGCGGCCCTGAAGACCTTCGATACCAAGGGTGATGCCGAGGCGTGGCTGATCGCTGAGCGCACCCTGATCGCCGCAGACACCTGGACTCCCCCGAAGCTGCGCCGCGAGCTGGCTGATGCCAAAAGGCCCGCGACGTTCAGCGCATACGCCGCGGTCTGGCTCAAGGACCGCGACCTCAAACCGCGCACCAGGTGGCACTACCAAGCCCTGCTCGACAACCAGCTCAAGACGTGGGATCCCATGCCGATCAACGATATTCGGCCCGAAATGGTCCGCGACTGGCACGCGAACCTCAACAAGAATCACGCGACGACCAGGGCGCACGCCTACGGATTGCTCAGAACGATTCTCGCGACGGCAGTCAGTGACGGGCTGCTCCCGGTCAACCCATGCCACATCAGGGGGGCAGGGACCGCCAAACGCATCCACAAGACCGAGCCACTTTCCCTGCCCGAGCTCGAGGGGCTGGTCGCCGCGATGCCCGCCAAGTACCGGCCGATGACGTTGCTCGCCGCCTGGTGTGCCCTGAGGTTCGGCGAGCTGGTCGAGTTGCGGCGCAAGGACATTGATCTCCAGGACGGAGTCATCCGCGTTCGCCGCGGCGCCGTTCGTGCTGATGGTCAGGTAATTATTGGCACCCCGAAGTCAGAGGCCGGCATCCGCGACGTGGCCATCCCGCCGCACCTGATCCCGATGCTGCGGGACCACCTGAGCAAGAACATCACCGGAGGCAAGGAAGGGCTGCTCTTCCCCGCCACACACGGTGGCACTCTGGCCCCGTCCACCCTCTACAAGTCGTTCTACCCGGCTCGCGACAAGGCCGGTCGCCCGGATCTGCGTTGGCACGACCTGAGACACACGGGGGCCGTTCTGGCTGCTCAGACGGGCGCGACGTTGGCCGAACTCATGGGCAGGCTCGGCCACTCGACACCCAGCGCAGCTCTGCGCTATCAACACGCAGCCGAAGGCCGGGATGCCGAAATCGCACAACGGCTTTCGGCCCTCGCGACGGGAGAGACCAAATGAGAGACGCACGTCGGCAAGCTCGACGTCAGCGCGACTCCCCCCCGGACTGCTGATCCACCGAGGTACCGCTCAGTCGGCTCCCCCGCCCTGGGTGAATCCCCTTCAATTGGGGAGAGATCGATCGAGAGGTCGAAGTCGGCGTGTCGTAGTGCCCCTCTGCCCCGGAGAAGAACACTGGCATACCAGCAGACCCGTGCTGGCTCCACCTCGAGACCGCGCCCTTGGAAATCGCCAGGGGTTCCGCTTTCGGGGTGACCATAGGGCGCGGCAGCCGAGGGCCGGTCTCTGATCGCCGGTTGCCGTTCCGCCCACGGGACGCACTGTCCTGCTTGATGAGGGGGCGCGTCCTACCGCCCAATAAGACGCATGCGGCGCGGGCGGTCGTTGGTAGTCTGGGCACCACTGCTGGCCAGCGAGGCGTTGTCCGCAGTCCCCGCACTCGTGGATCGTGTATTGACGCACGTGACGACCCTGGGGCGGCTGGACCGGAGCGCTGGTGCGACGCCGATGGGCTGCTTGCCGGCAGCGGTGGCCGCAGTACCGCTGGTCGGCTCGTCCGTTCAGTGGCTGGGCGCAGATAGCGCAGCCGGTAGGTGTTACGTAGCCGGCATGGGTCGGGTCTTGAGGACTGATGCCTCCGCTTGTGCGGGCGTGTTGGTGTCGGTGGTGGTGGTGGCGTCGTGCGGGGCCTTCCGGGAGCGGCCAGGACGTCCAGGCCGGAGCGCCGCCCTTCGATCCAGTCGTCGTGCCGCTCGGCCAGGACCGCGCCGACCAGGCGGGTCAGGGACCGTTCGATGGTTGTGGAGTCGAGGGAGACGCTTCCTGTGTGGTTCATGCTTGCGGGTTGTTGGTATCGCTAGCGTTGGGGGATGACCTACGAAGAGTTCGCGAGCGGGACTGTGAGGGCGGTCGAGGGCGTCGGCGCCGTGATTATGGTCGTCGGCGCCCTGGTCGCCTTGACGTGCTACGTCCGGGACGTTCTTGCGCGCGCACCGGAGCCATACCGGCGGTTGCGCGCAAACCTGGGGAGGGTGATCTTGCTGGGCCTGGAGGTGTTGATCATCGCTGACATTATCCGGACCATCGTCGTTGACCAGTCACTTCAGAGCGTCGGGGTTCTAGGCCTCATCGTGGTGATCAGGATCGTATTGAGCTTCTCTCTCGAGGTCGAGATCGACGGAGCTTGGCCATGGAACGGGCGGCGGCTCAAGTCGACAGTCCGCTCATCGAGATCCAGCCCTTCCGCCGAGGGCTGACCATGAGCGGATCGGTTATCGGGACTCAGCTGTGGCGAAGGTCGGGATGGATCTGCTGATCTCGGTCGGCAGATCCGCCGTTGCCTGCCGCGTCAAGTTCGTCCAGCACTGACACCTACCCATCCCGTAGGGATGTTGACGAGGTGAGGTCGCTGCGTATGGACTGTCACAGCCGCCGTCGCCTGTTCCAGGATTCCGGACGTGGGCGGCTGCAGGCCCAGCGCAGCTCACACCCCATCTCGTCAAGGAGAGCAGATGCCCACGAAGAACAGGCCGAACATTCTGATCATCTGGGGAGATGACATCGGGATCTCGAATCTCAGTTGCTACAGCGACGGGCTGATGGGCTACCGCACTCCCAATATCGACCGGCTGGCGGGTGAGGGTGTGCGCTTCACCGACTACTACGGTGAGCAGAGCTGCACCGCGGGGCGAGCGGCGTTCATCTGTGGGCAGAACCCCTACCGGACCGGTCTGACCAAGGTCGGTATGCCCGGTGCCGACATCGGGCTGCGCGAAAAGGATCCCACGATCGCGACCGCGCTCAAGGAGCTGGGTTATGCCACGGGGCAGTTCGGCAAGAACCACCTCGGGGACAAGGATGAGTTCCTGCCCACCAACCATGGGTTCGATGAGTTCTTCGGCAACCTGTACCACCTCAACGCCGAGGAGGAGCCCGAACAGTTTGACTACCCGTCCGAGCAGGACTTCCCGAACTTCCGCAAGAGCTTCGGCCCGCGCGGGGTGATGCATAGTTGGGCCGACGGGCGGATCGAGGACACCGGCCCGCTGACCCGCAAACGCATGGAGACCATAGATGAGGAGGTCACCGTGGAGGCGGCGCGGTTCATCCGCGACGCGAACGAGGCCGATACCCCGTTCTTCGTGTGGTTCAACACCACCCACATGCATTTCCGCACGCACGCGCGGCCCGAGATCCGCGGTCAGGCCGGGCGCTGGCAGTCGGAGTACCACGACACGATGATCGACCACGACCAAACGGTCGGCCGGATGCTCGACCTCCTCGAGGAGATGGGCCTGGCCGAGAACACGATCGTGATGTACAGCACCGACAACGGGCCGCACATGAACAGCTGGCCCGACGCCGGCATGACCCCGTTCCGCAGCGAGAAGAACTCCAACTGGGAGGGCGCCTATCGCGTCCCGGCGATCGTGCGCTGGCCCGGGGTGTTCCCCGCAGGGGCGGTGCTCAACGGCATCGTGAGCCACAACGACTGGTTTGTGACCCTGCTGGCTGCCGCCGGCGAACCCGACATCGCCGACAAGCTCAAAGCCGGCCACGAGTTGACCGGGCGCACCTACAAGGTGCATCTGGACGGCTTCAACCAGCTCGACTACCTCAAGGGGCACACCGATGCGAGTCCCCGTCCCTATTTCTTCTACGTCTCCGACGACGGCGACCTGACCGCGCTGCGCTACGACAACTGGAAGTTCGTGTTCCTTGAGCAGCGCGCGGCCGGCACCCTGCAGATCTGGATGGAGCCCTACACCGAGCTGCGGGCGCCCAAGCTGTTCAACCTGCGCACCGATCCCTACGAGCGTGCCGACATCACCTCTAACTCGTACTTCGACTGGATGCTTGATCACGCCTGGATCTTCGTTCCTGCCCAAACGTTCGTTGCCCAGATGATTCAGTCGATCGTCGAGTTCCCTCCGTCGCAAACCCCAGCCAGCTTCACCATCGGACAGGTCATGGCCAAACTGCAGGCCGGGCTCGTCATCTCCTAGCCTCCTGCGTATTGCCAGCGCCGCCAACGACCCCGATTGGCCACGATCACAGGTGCACGGAACTACGACCTTCGTTGGATCGCCCGAGGCTCAGACCACGGCAGCAGTCCTGGGCCAGGGCTAACTGACACCGCCGCGCACCGGGGCGGAGGTGCGCGAGTGCGCGCAGCCGGGTGCTACACACGTTTTGCGCGGGATGTCGAACCTCGGCAGGGCCGGAATGTGCACCTTGATGAACACGGGCGTCGGTGGCAACCGACGACAGGGCCTGCTCAATACGGGGGGCGTGTCTTTGTCTTAGAAGACTGTTCGCCAGTCGTTCTTGATGCTGACCAGGGTCCAGGCGTGCTTGTCGGCTCGCTCGCGAGCGTCTTCGGCGCCACCGGTGTAGTAAAACTCTCGTTGGCTGTCGTCGTGGTTGATGAGTAGTCGCAGCGTGGGTTTGTCGGCGTGCTGGCTGAAGTCAAGCATCGGGATGTCACCGTTAGAGTTACCGGCCGCGAGCACGGGACGGCGACCGACGCGGTTCCAGATCCGGATCGGCTTCTCCGGCCCGTCGTCGAGGTAGTCGAACTCGGGTTTGTGGGTGATCGTCCCGCCCGACTCGTCGCTGGTGTAGGCGAACGTCGAGCTGCTGCCGATCACTTTCTCTCGCGGGATGCCATACATGCTCATCGAGATCGGGCGCATGAAGTCGCGGCCGCCACCGGAGGCGATGTAGTTGGCGAAGCCGTTGGCCTTCAGGTAGGCCAGCAGGTCGACCATCGGTG
>JBDTWH010000176.1:0-10608 GCA_040006795.1 Actinomycetota bacterium
TCAAGCTCCTAATCAGGCCAGCTCCTCCGGCCGGGCCGGGGCCGGCGACCGCGAGCGGACACGTCGCACCAAGGCACGAAAGCCAGTCTTTCCGGGGGTCACACCCGCAGTCGCCAACCCACAGCCCATCACCATCAGGCTGCAATGGCGATCCTCACAGTCTTATCGCCGCCAAGGACCGCAGCTTCAAGACCGTCCGAATCACGGAACGGCCTACGGTGACGCCGCAGGCCAGCGGTGGTGCCGCGGGGACGGTGTCCGTATAGGCCGTCCGGAGGTGTGTCCGGTGATCGGGCGTCAAGCGGTGATGCCATGCGTCTCACTTAGTACTGAGACGGCCTTGGTGAGACGTCTGGCGGCGCAAAGCACTCAAGCGTGCCTCGGGTCCCACAAGTAGGTGCGAAGGTCGGCGTGTCGTTCCCGCCCACGCCCGCCGACTTCTGCGACATTCTGTGGATGACGTCGATCGTTGGCTACGCCCGAGTCAGTACGAGCCACCAGTCCTTGGATCAACAGCACGACGCGTTGACCGCGGCCGGCTGCACCCGGATCTTCACCGACAAGCTCTCCGGCGTCCGTGACGACCGCCCTGGCCTGGTGGCCTTGTTGGACTACGCCAGGGCGGGGGACACCGTGGTGGTCGTGGCGCTGGACCGTCTCGGTCGGTCCTTGTCCGGGGTGATCCGCACCGTGGAGACGCTTACCGAATCTGGGGTACTGCTGAGGTCGCTGCGGGAGGGCATCGACTACGCCACGCCAACCGGACGGATGCTCGCCGGGATCTTGACAGCCCTTGCCGGTTACGAACGTGAGTTGATGCACGAACGAGCCGCCGCTGCCCGGGAGGCAGCCCGGCTGCGTGGCCGGCACACGGGGCGTCCATCCAAGCTCAGCAAGGACCAGATTCGCCAGGTGCGGGCACTGCGGGAGAGTGGGGAGCCGATCTCTGATCTGGTGCGCAGCTTCGGTGTCTCTCGCGCCAGCATCTACCGCGCCTTGCAGTCAGCGGAGCTGATGGCCCTCGATGTCTCGGGCGACGCCCTGGCCGATGGCGTGAGGGTGGGCTCGTGACCGGCCGCGAGGTCGAGCTGCCGCCCGGCTACCCCGAGCTGCTCGAGGACCTCAAGAGGGCAGTGGGCGAAGCCCGCTGGCGTGCCCAGCGGGTGGTCAACACCGAGCTGCTGGCCCTGTACTGGCGCATCGGGCACGCGATCCTTGACCGTCAGGACGCCGAGGGCTGGGGCACGCGGGTCATCGACCGACTCTCGAGGGACCTTCGGGCGGCGTACCCGCAGATGCGCGGGCTGTCCCAACGCAACCTGGTCTACATGCGCTCGTTCGCTGCGGCCTTCCCCACGGCAATTGCGCAACAGCCTGTTGCGCATTTGCCGTGGGGGCACGTCACCGTGCTACTCGACAAGCTCCACGACCAGCCCAAGCGGGACTGGTACGCCGCCGCCGCGGCCGAGAACGGGTGGTCCCGCAACGTCCTGCTCAACCAGATCATGAACCGCCTGCACGAGCGGACCGGCGCCGCACCGTCGAACTTCGCGGCGCAGCTACCCGCCAAGGATTCCGAGCTGGCACAGCAGCTGACCCGCGACCCGTACGTCTTGGACTTCCTAGAACTCACCGGGCCGGCCGCCGAGCGAGACTTGGAAGCCGCCCTGGTTAAACGGCTGCAGGCCTTCCTGCTCGAGCTCGGCCACGGGTTCGCGTTCGTTGGCCGGCAGTACCACTTCACTGTCGATGGCGATGACTTCTTCATCGACCTGCTGTTCTTCAACTGGTCCCAGTCCCGCTTCGTGGTCGTCGAACTCAAGATCGGCCGGTTCGCGCCCGAGCACGCCGGCCAGCTCGGCTTCTACGTCGCCTGGGTCGACGCCAACCTACGAGTGGCCGACCGGCACGCACCCACCATCGGGATTCTGTTGTGCGCGGGACGCAACGACAGTGTCGTGCGTTATGCCCTGGCCGGCAGCACCGCGCCGCTGGCCGTCGCCGACTACACCTACGACGCCCTGCCGCTTGCCGCCCGCGCTGCAGTCCCCACCGAAACGGAGCTGACGGAGGCGGCAGACGCCGTACTGGATCAGCTAACAGCCAATGCCGGACTATCTGCCGACGACAGCGACGCCGGCAACGACCGTTCGTGAGCGTTGTGCATAGGGTTTTCCTGACCGACTGGTGGTGCTGTCATCAACGAAAACCGTTGCAGCAGAAGGATTTTCGCACGCCGATAACTTACTTTCTGTCAACTAGTCGACTTAAGCCCCCTTGCCGACCTATAGGGACATGATACATTCACTGCATGGCACGGTACCGCGACATCGCCGAAGACCTCAAGCAACGCATCGCCGCCGGCGAGTTCTCACCAGGCGACCAACTGCCGGCGATCACGTCACTGATGGAGCATTACAAGGTGCCCGGCCTCAACACGATCAGGCAGGCCCAGCAGCTACTCGTCGACGACGGTCTCGTCGAGACACGCCAAGGCGTCGGTACGTTCGTGCTGCGCAGCGAACCGATGCCTCGGCCGGTCGACCTGCTCGCCGAACTGCGCGCGGCCCGGGCCGCTCTCAATCGCGCGATCGCCGCGCTGGAGAAGGCTGGAGCCGCGCCACACCCGCCTCCCCTCTCCAGCGGTGTGGAGAGAGCCGAGGTTGCCCGGTGAGTCCCAAGCGCAACTGGGTCGACGAGCGTGTCGATGGTTTGATCGCGGCGCTTCACGAGCTCGGCATGTCCGCGTCCCGCGCGACTGCGACGGAACTGATCCACGAGCGCGTGCGGTGGGTGTCCTCGCAGATGGGGATCTCCCCCGCTGCCGCGCGCCGCTACCTCACGGACGACGCAGTGATGGACCTGGCCCGCACAATGGCCTTCTCTGTCGCCGACGAAACACCGGGTGCCAACGTCATCGGCGCTCCTCGCACCGCCGCCGTACCCCTCACCCTCCTCGCGCGTGGCATCGCCGGCCTCGCAGAAGCGATCCAAGTCCGTCTTCGCGAACGCGACGAGGTCGAGCACCTGCGCACCACCGTGGCGCAGATGGCCCACGCACTGTCCGCCGTCGGCCAAGTCCTCTCAGACGAGCCAGCGACAGTCATTGACCATGTCGCCGTCCTCAAGTTCCCGCCAGGGCTCATCAACCGCATCGCCCGCTACCTCGAGGCCACCGCCGCCCTGGTCAATGACGGCGTGATGCCCGACGGGTTCGACCCATCCCACGCCGGACAGCTCGCGGCAACCTTCACCGAAGACGCTGCCAACCTGCGGGCAACGACAGGCTGAACTGGTTGCCCGGGATCTGCGCCGGCACCCATCGACCCGACGGCGCCACCAGGGGTTCCGGTAGTACGGGCCGAAAAGACAACGGATACGGGCTGGCCTGCGCTGATTGGGAACAGCGGCGCGGCAATGGAGCATGACGCGAAAAGCGTTGATAGACAAGGGAATGGTTGATGCCAGCTGCGGTTCACGATGCCCGGCTTCGCTGCATACGTCGCGGACCAGTACCAGGAACTCGCCGGGACCGGCCCCAGGGTCACGCAAGACGTAGCCGGAGAACTAGCCGGCCCTGGCGACCGAAGAGCCGTAAGCACTCCCGGGCGACCCACAGTGGCATGACCGCTGTGTCCCGAACGCGACGGAAGCAAGACCGCGCGACGTACGAGGAGTTGCACACCTCGCCCTGACCTCCCACACGCCGCGCCGCGGCTTTCGGGTGTTGAGAGGGGTCTGTTGGCTGACCCGCTTCACGAGCGAAGGAGGCGAACCGTGAGCAAGCAGAGCCCGGCACTCGGATCGATCGGACGCGCCACCCCAGACGTTCGGGCTGCGGCGGTGAGGCCCGTGGTGCATCCGCAGCCGAGCCCCCAGAGCCTCATGGGCTCCTCTAGCCACTCGGTGCGCCTGGCCCAGGCCCAGACTGGCCGCAGTCGCCTGGCGCTGGCCCGACGACGCGAAGACCTGACCGCCCTGCAGCAGCAGATCCGCGCCGTAAGCATCGAGCGTTCCGCCGCCGCGGTCCTCATCGACCAGGCCGGCGATCTGCGCCGGGCGCTGCTACGCGACCACGAGCTCGCCGGTGAGATCTTGCGCTGCCTGCATGTGGCAGCCCTGCTCATTGAACAGCAAGCCGTCGACAACGTGCTGTTCGAGAACGGCGCCGAGCTGGCGACCAGGGTTCGCACCGCGACAGAAGCGGCCACCGCGATGTGCGGCGCCATCAACGCCGCTGGCCACGCGCTGACCTCTACAGCGGCTTCCCTGGCATCCGAGGAGCACCTGCTCAGCACGGCGCGGACCTCCAGTGGTGTCTGCCGACGATTCCTCGACGCCGCAGCTGCCGCTGGAGACCAACTGCTTGGCGACACCGTCGACGAGCACACCCCACTCGCGGCCGGACGCCCCCGGCTGTGTCTGCTGCGCTCCCCCGACACGCCAGAGACTTCCGCGGCCCTGCCGATCGCCATCTGGTCCGCGCGTGAGGCTCGTCCTGGCCTGTGAGGCGCGTGCCCCGAAGCCACTGAGTAAGCAAGGGAAAGCATCATGGAATCGAACGACCTTCCCGACCGCAGGCCCTTCGTCGGCGAGGGCGTCGACGGCGCTTCGCGGTCGGCCCAGATCGACCGCGAAGAGGCCGACGCCGGCCCACCCGGCGGGCAGCGCGAGGAGCGACTAGCGTCCGCGGACCGTTGGGAAGCCCAGGGGTCGGCCGCCGTAGAGCGCCTGGGCGACCACCGCCACGACGATGAGCACCGTAAGGCCGCCGGATACGGCGTCGACAAGGAGTCGTGCGGCCCTACGCGATGATCACGGCAGGTGTGACGGCGGTGGGTTGCACCACGGCTGGCAGATCATGCCGGCGTCTGCACCACGCCCAACGCGGGCCGGGCGACCCCGCGCTCCAACCGGGAGACCCGAGCCTGGATCGACGCGGTCGACGGGCAACGGCGCAGGAAGGTCGACATTGCGACCCCTAGATGAGTGATTCCTTGAAGCGTGTCGCTGGGGAGGTTATAGACGGAGGGCTCCCACGCTCGATTTATGACGAAAGAACTGGAAGCCCTCCTGACTGAACTGTATGTCCTGATCGATGATCAGGTTGTTGAACCGCGGCATGGTCGAGGTCGGCGGCCCGAGCTGTCAGACAGCGAGTTGCTGTGTCTGGCGGTGGCTCAGATGCTGCTGGGTTTCCACAGCGAACGACGATGGGTCCGGCACGCCCAAAGGAACGCCGACCTGCGGAAGATGTTCCCGTACATGCCTCAGCAACCCGGGTACCACAAGAGGTTGAAGGCGTCACGAGGGCTGCTGTGCAACACGATTCGGGTTCTGGCCCGGGTTTGCCCGTCATGGTCGGACGACCTGTGGATCACCGACGCAACCCCCGTGCCATGCGGCACCTCGCGCGAGACCGTCAAACGCTCGGACCTGGCCGGGCACGCCGGATATGGGTACTGCGCGAGCTACTCGCGTTACTACTGGGGTCTGAAGCTCTACCTGGTCTGCGCCGGCGACGGTATGCCGATCATGTGGTGCCTGGCCCACCCCAAGATCGGTGAACGCGAGGTCGTGTCAGCGTTACTGGAGCACGACCAGGATGTGATCCCGCACGGACAAGTCATGCTGGCCGACAAGGGCTTCTCCGGCAAGGACTTCGCCGCCTTCACCGCGGCGCACGGCATCGAGCTGCGACGCCCCGACCGCAAGGACGAGACCTACCGCAACGGCAACCTCGGCGGTGTCCGCCAATGGATCGAGTCCGTCAACCAGACCCTCAAAGGACAGCTTGACCTGGAACAACACGGTGGACGCACCACCCACGGGGTGTTCACCCGTGTCGCTCAACGTCTCCTGGCGATGGCCGCCGGGATCTGGCGCAACTGGACCACCGGAGTCAAGACCAAACGCTCCCTGACCGCCTACGACCACTGACCTTCAAGGAATCACTCATCTAGACCGTGCAGGAGCACCGTCTCGTCGCCGGCGGCGAGCAGGATCGCCTGCCAGCGCGATTCCCAGACTGGGGCGGCATAGCTCACGGCCGTCACCGCGGCGATGACCGCGCCCACCCACAGGTGACCTGCGACGGTCGCTTGAACCACGGCGATCGACGCGACGATCACCCGCAACCGCCATGCCAGCGCTGTCAGTGGCAGCCGCCCGCCAGCTCGGCTCACACCGCGCACCAGGCCCCGCAGCAGCCGCCAGGGCAGCGACCAGAAAGCGATCAGCGCATCCGCCCGGACGAAACCGCCGCGCACCTGCCCGGCCGCGTGCGCCATAACCGCGGCGGCCTGATCGGCCGGCAACTGGCGCTGCGCCAGGGCCTCGAGCAGGCCCGAGGACACCACCAACGACCGCCGGCCGACACCCCCGGCCACCACAGCGCGCACGCCCGGTTGAACCAGGACGGTCACCACCGGAGGACCCAGGCCCCGCCGGCACAGCAAGGTCATGGCCGGGGCGAGGAGCTCGAGTTGTCCCGGCGAGGGACGACGGGCACCCAACAGCACCCGGGCAGCGAACCGCTCCCCCAGCCCGACACCGAGCAGTGCCGCCACAGCCAGACCCACCCAGAACACCACCAGGCCCGCCAATGCGGGCAGTACCGCGCCGATCATCGTGGTCAGGACGGTGCTCACCAGCAGGCCAGGAGCCACTGCCAACGCCTTGCTCGCCGCGCGGGGCATCCCGCTCACCTCCTGCCCCGTCAGCACTAGTGCGACGGGCTCGACTTTCCGGGCCGGTGACCGCTGACGACCCGGTCGCGGGCTTACGGACACGAGGCCAGTGTCCACCGGGGCACTGACAGCCGCTGGGGTTATCCACAGCCGCCTGATCGAGGCAGCCGGAGTCCGGGGTTGTCTGACCTGATGGAAGGAACCTCACGGAAAGGAACCACCATGACCAGCACACCCACTGCGACCCTGCACGAAGCGATGCACACCTGGATCACCGTGGTGCAGCTGCTCTTCGCAGCCGCCGACCGCGGCTTCGCCCAGGCCGACACCTGCCCGGCGATCCACTCACTGGCCCTGGGCGCCCACCTCGCCGCCTGCGGCGCACTGGCCCTGGTCCCGGACGACCTGGATGTCGACGCCCGGCCGGGCCGGACCGGTGAGGTCGGCGAGCTCGTCGCGGCCGCTGAGGAGCAGACCCGCCGGCATCCGATCGAGGCGTTCCCCGTGGGCGCCTCCGGGGTCATCGTCGCTATCTGTGAGCTGGTCCGCGAGACGCCAGCGTGAGCGCCGACGACCACGACGTCGATGAGCGCAGCGTCGGCGAGCTGCTGATGCACGCCGACCTGACCTGCCGGCAGGTGCTCGCCGATCCCGACGCCGGTAACGCTCGCGCGCTGATGCGCTCCTGGGGCGAGCTGGTCGAGGCCTCCGTCGACCTGTGGAACCGCATCCCCGGCGATCAGGGCGACCCCGTCATGTCCCGCATAGGGGCGGCAGCGACCGCCCTGCACCGAAGCCAGATCAAGGCCGGCTGGCCCGGCGCCGGGGACACTGACGACAGGCTCAGCCATGCCGGGGACACCCTGAGCCGCGCCGCCGAGCTCGTCGCCTCCCGTAGGCCAACGTTCACTCCTGTGTCCGCGGTGGTGGCCGCCGACGTCGATGCCGCACGCACCCGACTCATGCACACCCTCTACGTCGGAACCCACGGCGTAGGGGTGGCTCTGCGCGACTACATGACCGAGGCGGCCGAGCATTTGGACAGGAAGGGGCGTGTGCCACCGGGCGAGTCCCTCACGCACGCACGGCATGCCTTCCAGAGGCTTGGCGCGGTCGAAGACCTCGCCCGCGGCTATCTCAAGGTGCGCTGGCCCGCCGCGCTCGGTGGGGAGCACCGGGAGCCACCCGCCACCACACGCGTCGACCGCGCGCTGGCCCAGTGGGACGTCCAAGCACACCGCAGCCTCGCCGGGACGCCGACAACCGCGAACCTGCTCCTGGTTGCCGTGATCCAGCGAGACGTCGCGGTCGCCGGGCAGTTCCTGACCCAAGCCGCAGCCAGGACCCACGCGATCGACGCCGACCAGCACGCCTCCAGGCTGGCGTCCCCACTAGCTGATGTGGAGGCCTCCTGGGCCAACCTCGGCAGGCACCTCCAACAGTTGACCCCACACGGGGACCGGCGCATCGACCCCGCGCTGCTGTTGGCCGGCAACGAACTCCGCGCGGCCCTGCGCGAGATCACCCACGACGGCGGCGCCGTCGCCGCCCCCGATGTCATGGCTCAGCGCACCGACCTGGCCGCCGCCTCCCGCAGCATCCACGCCAGCAACGCCACCGCGGTCGAACTCGGCCATGTCCTGCGTGAGGTTGTCCAAGACCCCAACGTTACGGTCTCCGCCAAGGGCGCCCACGCGCTGGCCACCGACCAAACCGGACGTCATCCCGTTCACGCCTGGATCGACGCAGCGGATCTGCACCACAATCGCGACGTCCCCCTCCCCCAGGTCGTCCGCGAGACGCTCACCGGCGCCATCGACAACACCCTCAGCGCCAACATGACCGCCAACTCGGCCGGGACCTTCCTCGAGCAATCCACCCCCCAGCAGATCGCCGCCGCGGCGAGCATGACAGGGCGCCGGCAGCAGGACCGCACACCCCCCGCCCTCGCAGTAACCACACCCGGCTACGGCTGCGAACGGTAGGGCACCGGATGCCACGCCCCGCCGACACGCTCACGGGCAGCCGCGGCCGCCAAGGCGCTGGGCGCGCTGACGAGGCAGAACGGCGTGACCCGAGCCACTCGCGTCGACTCGACGCTGCCCTGACATACCAGGCCCACCATGTGTCACATCAGCCTCATGCGACACGAACAGAAAACGAGGTTCTGTTGTCGACCCACTTTGGACTGATCCAGACACATCACCCTTGAACCCAGCGCCCGCCTGCGGACAACCGTTCGGCAACCAGAACACCGACCACGCGCCGGCATCGTGTCGACTCCCCAGCGATAGGAAACCGATGAAACCCCTGCCTCTCCCGCTCGCCAGCCACGCGGGCGAGCTGCTAACTGTCGAGCAGGCCGCCGACCGGATCAGGATGAGCGCTCGCTACGTACGCCGTCTCATCGCCGAACGTCGGATCGGGTTCTACCGACTCGGACGCAGCGTTCGGATCGACCCTGCCGACCTGACCGCGTTCGTCATCGCCGGTCGGATCGAACCCATCACCGAAACCACAGTGTGGGCCGACCTCAAGGGCGTTGGGTAATGGCAAACAAGAGTGGGCACCGAAGATTCGGTAGCACGCGCAAGCTTCCCTCGGGGCGCTATCAGGTGCGCTACCTCGGACCTGACGGGGTGATGCGGAGCGCTCCGGTCACATTCGCAAGGAAGGAGGAGGCGCAGCGCTGGCTCACGCTCACCGAGTCGCGGATGGTGCGGGACGAATGGATCGCTCCCGAGCGGGCAAAGATCCTTCTGAAGGACTACGCGGAGCGCTGGATCTCCCAGCGACCGAACCTGCGACCACGCACTGTGGACCTCTACACATGGATTTTGGGAAAGCACGTCACGCCGTACCTGGGTGGCATGCCTGTGGGGCTGATCGACACACCGATGGTCAGGGACTGGCGTTCCGACCTTCTCGCCGCTGGCGTTTCGCAGGGCGGAGTGGCGAAGGCGTATCGGCTTCTCCGCGCGGTGTTGATGACGGCCGTCAAGGAGGACGAGATCATACGGAGGAACCCGTGTCAGATTCCGGGGGCCGATCAGGAGAGGGCCGCCGAACGACCCACACTTACGGTCAATCAGGTGTTCGATCTGGCTGCAAAGGTTCCAGAGCGCTATCGCGCGCTTATTCTCTTGGCGACCTTCGGCTGTCTTCGGTGGGGCGAGGTCGCTGCGCTCAGGCGCCGTGACGTCGACGCCGTCGTTGGCACGGTGCGGGTGCGGGAGGCATTCACCGAGCAGCGGAGCAAGGGGATGGTGCTTGGTCCCACCAAGTCGCGCGCCGGGAAACGGGTTGTTGCAATTCCGGCGGCGATCCTCCCGCAGGTTGGTGCGCACCTGGATATGTATGTGAACGCTGAGCCGGATGCTTTTGTCTTCACCACGCCCAGCGGCACGACGATCTGGCGGGGGAACTTCAACAAGCTCGTCGATTGGAGGAAGACCGTAGCCGGCATTGGGGCGTCCGAGTTGCACTTCCACGACCTTCGCCACACCGGCAACACCCTGGCGGCGCGGACTGGAACCAGCTTGCGGGACCTCATGACCCGGATGGGCCACGACAACCCGCGTGCCGCCCTGATTTACCAGCACGCCAGCGCCGAGGCTGATCTGGCCATCGCAGCCGCCATAAACGTGATGGTCGAGGCCGCAACCGGCGCGCATGTCGAGGCCGAGGGGTCGACGAAGGCGAACCCGGATGACGACAGTTCCAAGGATGACGAGGGTGGGGCCGGGGCGTTCGGCCTGGTGGACTAATGGCACGGTAATGGCACGGAGGCCGTTTTCTAATGCGGACGGGCGCTGTCTCCAGAGGGGAGATGGCGCCCGATTTGCCTGTGGTGCAACGCTTTTGGTGTGTGGAGCGGGTGACGGGAATCGAACCCGCACTGTCAGCTTGGGAAGCTGAT
>JBDTWH010000177.1:0-2160 GCA_040006795.1 Actinomycetota bacterium
CATGGCGGCTGCGCCCGCGACGAGCACGCCGCTCTTGCCCTTGCCGGCCACGTGCGGGTTCGCCGAGTGTGACCCGACGGCCCAGGCGATCGCGGAGAGCGCGACACCGGCGACGGCGGCAATCAGGCCGAAGGTCAGGAGCGCACCGACGATCTTCTCCAGGGCGGCGAGGCCGGGCAGGCCTGTGGTGTTGGGCGTGATGTCAACGGTCGGCAGGAACATCGGAGAGCCTTTCGGGTGTGGGGCGGGTCGGTCTCAAGTCGTGTTGGGCCTACCGGGGGCAGGGGGCACCATGGGGGCCACACCCGGTTCAGGCGACGTGTCGCAAGCCGGAGATCCCGTCGGCGGTGAATGACGAGAAGGTGACCACCTTGATGACGTCGCCGGTTTTGGGAGCGTCAATCACCAGGCCGTGGCCGATGAACATGCCCACGTGCCCGGGTGAGGCCAGGGTCCCGTCATTGCCCGGGGTCAGGACCAGGTCTCCGGGTTGGAGTGCGGACTGAGAGGTCGGGGTGCCGGCCTTGATCTGGTCCCAGGTGGTGCGGCCCAGGCGGTGACCAGCCTGAGCCCACGCTTGGAGCATCAGGCCCGAGCAGTCGTAGCTGTCCGGGCCGGTGCCGCCCCACAGGTAGGGCTTTCCGCGCTGAGCGAGCGCGAACGTCACCGCGATCCTTGCGGGATGCGTGGTGGTCGGCGGGACCTCGTAGGTTGCCGGGAGGCCGGAAGGCCCGAGGGGCCCGACCGGGGGAGTACCCGTTCCCCCGCCGCAGTCGAGTTTGTCCGCGCCGATCTGGATCACGTCCAGGAGTGCTTTGGCTTGGTCGATCTGAGCCAGGTAGTTGCCGCCAAAGACCGATGAGAAGCCGTTGGCGAGGAAGGGGTGTCCGTCGAAGGCGGAACGCTGAACGTCCTGGGCGGCACGCCAGGGTTCCACGGCGTCCCAGCCCTCGCGTGCCAGCAGCGCATCGACGAAGAGGCTCGTGGACGCGATCGGGTCCATCCGTTGGCCAGCGGTCCCCCAGCTGGGTCTCTGCTGGAAGATGCCGAGTGAGTCGTGGTCATGGCCCACGCCCTGGCTCGGGAATGCCCCTCCCGCAGGGTCGTTGGAGTTGGCAAGTACCAGCAGGTCGGACTCGGCCAGACCAGTCATGAGGGCGATCAGGGCGGCCCGGCGCCCTCCCCGGCTGGTGGCAGCAGCGGCCACGATCCTGGCGTTCTGGGCCTGGGCGTTGGACAAGCCGCTGATCGGGCCGGACGTGGCGCAGACCGGGCCAGGCTCCGCCCGCGGTCCGCCGACGGCGGAGGCGACAGTCACGAAGCCGATCAGGGCAGCGGCCAGGGCGGCCATCGCGGCGAGTGGCACCACCTTCGAGATAGACATGCCACGAAGACGTGGCTCGCGGGGCACCATCAGCGCGAGGCCTTGCGCTGTCAGTCGCTCGAGGCACAGTGTTGAGACAAGAAGCTGCAGGGAGGAGTTCCCGCATGAGGCCCAGGAGCAAGGCGGCGCAACGGTCGGCGGCGGACCAGCGTGCGGCCTTCGCCGACGCCCGCAACCTGGCCCTGGAGCTGGCGGGGATCAACACGCCTTTCACGATCGATGCCATGGCCGCCGGCCTGGTGTTGGAGAGAGGAGAGTTCGGCCGGCGGATGGCCGAACTGTGGCTACGGATGAGGCTGGGCGGCACCTGGAGCCAGCCCGGCTGGTCGCAGGTGCTGATCACCGATCGTCGGCTGCTCGTGCGGCTCGATACCGGGGAGCTCATCTCGCTCTGGTGGGGTTCGCTGGTTGGCTTCGAGGCCGATCTGCACAGGAGCCACGTGGTCCTCGACTTCGGCGACGGCCGCCCACGGTCGCTTTCCGGACCCGCCGTGGCGCTGGTCGCGGTGGCGGGAGTCGACCGGCTGTACGGACCGGAGGCGTTGCTCGTTCATCCGGCCCTCGCACCGCTACGCCATTCGCAGGACCCTGTGGCCGCGGAACCCCGCTGACCGCGACCGCCCCATCAGCCAGTCCTCATGAAGGACAGGACCTGTCGGCGTGCGTACTGCCGTTGCGCCAGTGTGAGCGCACCGTCGTCGCAGTACAGCCTGAACAGTCCCGGCCAGCCGCTGGATGACCCGGCCAGGAGGCGATGTATGGCGCGCCGTTGCCTG
>JBDTWH010000178.1:0-10716 GCA_040006795.1 Actinomycetota bacterium
GCGACCGACGGCAACCACGGCCGGGCGGTGGCCCGGATGGCCAAGCTCCTCGGCCTGCGCGCCATCCTGTTCGTCCCTGCCGGGATGGTCGACAGCCGGATCGACGCGATCACCGGCGAAGGAGCCGAGGTCCGGGTCGTGGACGGCGGGTACGACCAGGCGATCGCAGCGAGCGCAGCGCTCAGCGACGACAAGCACGTCGTCATCTCGGACACGTCCTGGGAGGGCTACACGGACACTCCCGGCTGGGTCATCGACGGCTACTCCACGATGCTCGCGGAGATCGTTGACGAGATCGAGGCCGGGCACGTCAACGAGCCGACCGTCGTGGCCGCGCAGATGGGGGTCGGGGCCTTCGCTGCCGCGGTGACGCGCCAGTTCGCCTCACGTCCGGCCCGGCTGCTCGTCGGTGTCGAGCCGACCAGGGCCGACTGCATCATCACCAGCGCCGAGGCAGGCAAGATCCTGACGATCCCCGAGCCCCAGGACTCGATCATGGCGGGCCTGAACTGCGGCACCCCCTCGATCGTCGCGTGGGACGACGTCCTTCACGGGTATGACGTCTTCGTCACGGTCACCGACGACGACGCCCGGGACGCCATGCGGCTCCTTCACGACGACGGGATCGTAGCCGGCGAGAGCGGTGCAGCGGGGCTGGCCGGGCTGCTCGCCCACGCCGACTCTCTGGGCCTCGGCCCGGAGGACGACGTCATCGTCCTGGTCACCGAGGGGATCACCGACCCGGTCGCGTACCGGGACATCGTCGGCACCGACAGCTGATCGGACGAGGTCAGTGCGCGGACGAGGGCTGGTCGCAGGTGCGGTCCAGGCCTCCCGCGGTGCAGCCCGGCGCATGGACAGGCCTCGTCGCGAGATTCCTACACGCCCGGACTGGGAGTGGTCGTGTCGGGCGGCAGGTCGACATCCTCGCCCGACGCCAGGTCGCCGCACTCGATCAGACGATGGGGTTGGGTCGCGAAGAGCTCTCGTGCCCCCATGTCGCCCTTCGCCAGCTCGGCGGCGGTCGCCCACCACGTACGGCCGATCAGAACGGGGTGTCCGGGGCGGCCCTCGTAGACCGCACGGGCGAGGACCGACTCGCTCTGGTCGGCGAGGGCATGCAGCCTCTCGAACACCGGGGTGCGCACGTCGGGCAGATCGACAAGCGACACCAGGGCTGCGGCGGCGACACCGGCCCTGGCGTATGTGAGGCCCGCCCTCAGGGATGCTCCCATGCCGCGGGACCAGTCGGGCGCCTCCACGACGCTCAGCCAGGGGCGGTCCGCAAGACGTGCACGGACCTCGGCGGCGCGGGCGCCGATAACCACAACGACCTCCTGGCATCCCCCCTCGTGCATCCAGCCGGCCACCTGCGAGACCGGGGACTCCTTGCCGGCGAGGGGTCCGACGAGAGCTTTGGGGCCGCCCATCCGGGTGCCCGCGCCGGCCGCGAGCAGGATGCCGACGACGGGTCGTAGCTCGGCCATCCTGTGCCCTCCTCGTTCAGCTCAAGGCGCTGGCTGCTCCCGTTGCCTGTGCTCGTCCTGGCCGCCGGTAGGTTCAGGTTCGTCGGGCGGGTGGCCGCAGCCGGTCAGCTCAGTTGGCCAGGTCTCCATAGGCAACCGGGTTCTGGCTGGTGTTGTCCAGTGGGTCGGGCTTGCCGATCAACGGGTGATGGGGAAGGGGGCGGCCGATGATGGCCACCCGATCCCCGTGGATAGTCACCCCGTCGATGGTGCCCACCATGCGAACGATGCCAGAGTTGGCGATGATGAGCAGCTGCGAGGTGAGAACTCGATCCGGCTGCATCCGCCATACGCCACGACCCCGCAACCACACCTCGTGGCTGGAGAGCCGCTCGCGGAACCCGACGCGTTCGCGCCCGAGAGCGTCGTTGGCGACCGCCGGGATGTCGGGACCGAGCCGCACTCGAACAGCGCGGGCGCCGTCCGTCAGCGGGTCATGCGTGGAGACACCGAGCCGTTCGTAGACCGCGAGCTCCTCGGCCTTCTTCGTCTGCGCGGAGGCGGTGAGCACGCTCGCGATCATCGCCTGGTGCTGCCCGTCGAGCGTGTCCCACCTCGCGCCGAAGGTCTCTTCCAGATCATCGTTGCAGGTGACAAAGCCGGCGATCTCGGCGCAGATCCCGAGAAAGGCGCGGTCGGTGCGGGGAAGCACCTGCTGGTGGGCGAGGTCGGCCACCTTGGTCCACTCCACCTGGGGACCATCCGGGCCGTCATGAACGAAGCCGGCGATCTTGCCCAGCATGGATGGGGAGCTCGACAGGATGGCAACCGCATCGTCGTTTGCCTGCGACCTCACGATGTTCATAAGACAATCATACATCTTGAAACAACTTTACCGAAAGTATATAAACATAGCCCAGAGACGCTGCTACACTCGCCCGCGTAAGCCAGACATGGCGAAAACTTACTCGCCCTGGCATCCGCGTCGCGAAGGAGTGCACATGTCCACTCACCCAGAGGTTGCCGGGACGGCCGCCGGCCCGGTTCGGCGGCCTGAAGATGAGCGCCTGCCGATCCTTGCCACTCTCGGCTACGGGATGCAGCACATCCTGTCGATGTTCGGTGGCGTCATCGCCGTTCCCATCATCGTCGGCGGCGCGGCCGGGCTGAAGGGCGCTGACATCGCCTTCCTGATCTCCTGTTCGTTGTTCGTCAGCGGCGTGGCCACAGTGCTGCAGACGCTGGGCGTGCCCTACCTCGGCGCGCAGCTGCCCCTTGTGCAGGGAATCTCCTTCGCCTCGGTGTCCACTCTCACCGCGATCGTCGCCGGACACGGCCAGGAGGGCCTCCGCACGGCATACGGCGCGATCATCGTCGCAGGGCTCATCGCGTTCCTGATCGTCCCGTTCTTCGCGAGCATCGTGCGCTTCTTCCCGCCGGTCGTCACCGGGTCGATCATCACGGTCATCGGCTTGTCGCTCCTGCCCGTCGCGGGGAAGTGGATCACCGGGCAGCCCAGCTTCTTCGTGAAGGGCGCCCCGGTCCCCAACCCGGACTTCGGCGATACCGGAAACATCGCCCTTGGCATGTTCACGCTGCTCGTCGTCCTGATCCTCAGCAAGTTCAAGATGTTCGCCCGGATGGCGATCCTCCTCTCGCTGGTGATCGGCACCGTGGCCGCGCTGATCCTGGGTATGACGGAGTTCAGCTTCGCGAACCAGCAGATCCTGGCCTTCCCGCAGCCTTTCAAGTTCGGGATGCCGATCTTCGCCATCGGGGCCATCGTCAGCATGCTCATCGTCATGCTCGTCATCATGGTCGAGACGACTGCCGACATCCTGGCGGTCGGAGAGGTCGTCGGTACGGACGTGCCCGCCAAGCGGGTCGCCAACGGCCTCCGTGCCGACATGCTGAGCTCCATGGTGGCGCCCATCTTCAACACCTTCCCGGCGACCGCCTTCGCGCAGAACGTCGGTCTCGTCGCCCTGTCCCGTATCAAGAGCCGCTATGTGGTGGCGGCCGGCGGCGGCATGCTGGCGCTCTTCGGCCTGTCCCCGTTTCTTGCCGCCGTGGTCAACGTGATCCCGCTGCCAGTCCTCGGCGGGGCCGGTATCGCGCTCTTCGGCTCCGTTGCAGCCAGCGGCATCCGCACCCTGTCCAAGGTCAGCTACGACGCCAACAACAACCTCATCATCGTCGCGGTGTCCCTGGGCATGGGCCTGCTGCCGAGCGTCGTGACGAACTTCTGGCATCTGTTCCCGTCGTGGTTCAGCGTTATCGCGGACTCGGGCATCAGCGCCTGCGCGCTCATGGCCGTGATCCTGAACATCTGGTTCAACATGGTCGGTGCCGGCCGCCACGAGGGCTCCTCCCTGACCTCGCATGGTCCGGCCCGGGCCATCGACGGAGAACAGCTCGAGTCCCTGCAGAAGTAGCGCCGGGGTCTCCCTCCCCGGGATGACCCGCGCGCTCCACTGTGTATGGCAACGCCCCGGCGATCGATCGCCGGGGCGTTGCGGACAGCGCGCCTCGTCACGGGTGACGGTGGGAGGCGATCGCACGGTCCCCGTTGCAGAGATGGCCGCTGACCGGCGAGGACGGAAGATCGAGCTCGCCGGACGCGGCCCCCTGCGTCGGGTTCAGGTGACCTGCGCGATCACCGCGCCCTGCAGAATCTCCGTGTTCTCCTCGATGAGCAGGGCGATGACCCCGGATGTCGGGGGGTAGACCTCTGCGTCCACCTTGTCCACGGCCACCTCGGCGATGAGTGTCTCCGGGGTCACCTCGTCGCCGGACTCAACGAACCAGGTGACGATGACGCCGGTGGCGCCTTCGGCTCCCGACATGGGCGGAAACAGCACATCGGTCATTTCGCCACTGCGTCGCGTACAGCCGCTTCGATGCGTGACGCCGTGGGCAGCACCGCGTACTCGAGCTCACGCGCATACGGGATGGGGACATCCGGCACACAAACCCGTGAAACCCGCTTGAGCACACCCGGATCGTGCTCGGCGACCACCGCGATCACCTCGCCGGAGAGCCCGAACGACTGGTAGTCCTCGTCGACCACGATGAGACGACCCGTCTTCGAGACGGAGCGCACGATCGCCTCCCGATCCAGCGGAACCAGGCTTCGGAGGTCGATCACCTCGACGCTGATGCCCTCCGGCGCCAGCTTCTCGGCGACATCCAGGCTGTGGTGCACCGACAGCGAGATCGTCACGATCGTGACATCGGTGCCTTCCCGCGCCACCCGCGCCTTACCGATCGGGACGACATACTCCTCCTCGGGCACTGCGCCGATCGAGCGGTCGTTCTTGGCCATCCAGCCCAGCCCCATCACGCCCTTGTGGAAGATGAAGACCACCGGGTCGTCGCTGTCGATCGCGGCGGTCATCAGACCCTTCGCGTCGTAGGGATTCGACGGGACCACGACCTTCATCCCCGGCAGGTGCGCGAAGGTGCCCCACAGGCACTGGGAATGCTGCGCCCCGTCGGAGTACCCACCCCCGGCTGCCATCATGAGCACCATCGGCACCCGCACATTGCCACCGGACTCATAGTGGATCTTGGCCATGTGGTTGTAGATCTGGTCCATGCAGACGCCGAAGAAGTCGGCGAACATCAGCTCGACAATGGGTCGCATACCCTCCACGGCCGCGCCGATGCCCAGTCCGATGAATGCCGACTCCGAGATGGGTGTGTCGCGCACCCGCTCTGGGCCGAAGCGGTCAAGCAGCCCTGTGGTGGAGGAGAAGATGCCACCGTAGGCACCGACGTCCTCACCCATCACGAAGACGGAGTCGTCGTGCTCCATGCGCTGGGTGATCGCCTCCTGCATCGCCTTCGCGGTGGAGAGCTTGCGCTTGCCTGAACCGGGTTCTACCGCCATCGCGAGTGACTGCTTGTCGCCTGGCAACGGGAAGCTCATGAGTGCACTCCTTCGGAGAAGACATAGCTGAGATGATCCAGGGGATCGGGGGTTGGGGAGCTCCTGGCGAAGTCGATGGCGTCTTCGACGCGCTCGGCCGCCGAAGCCTGCATGGCCGCATACTGACCATCGGCGAGCGCGCCGCTCGCCAGCAGCCGATCGCGGTAGATGGGGATCGGGTCCTGCTCAGGAACGCTCTTGAGCTCGGGCCGGTAACCCTCGGCATCCCCCTCGAAGTGACCCCACAGGCGCAGGGTGTGCACTTCGATAAGCGTCGGACCTCCTCCAGAGCGTGCCCTTTCGATGGCCTCGCCCGCAGCGGCGTAGACACCCTCGACCGAGTTGTCCTCCACCCGCACTCCCGGCATCCCGTAGGCGGCCGCCCTGTCGGCGTTGGAGGCGACCGAGGTGGAGGCCGACCGCGGCACCGAGATACCCCAGTCGTTGTCCTCCACGACGAAGACCACAGGCAGCTCCCACAGCGCAGCCAGGTTCAGCGACTCGTGGAAAGCGCCCTGGTTGGCCGCGCCCTCGCCAGTGACCGCAACCGCCACCCGGCTTCCCTTCTGACGCTGGAAGGCGAACGCCTGACCCAGCGCCGGCGGGAAGCCCTCGGCGATGATTCCGGAGCAGGAGAAGTGCGTGCTCGGATCGAAGAGGTGCATGTGCCCGCCGCGGCCGTGGCCGAGCCCGGTCTCACGGCCGAAGATCTCCGCCGTCATCGGGCGCAGAGCAACGCCGTGCGCAATCGCCAGGTGGTGCGGCCGGTGGCTGGCGGTGAGTGCGTCGTCAGTTGTCAGATGGGCGCAGATCCCGGCGGCCACCGGCTCCTGGCCTGCCGAGAGGTGCATCTCTCCGGGCACCAGTCCCGCGCCGATGTCGAAGGCCGGCTTCTTGTCAGCGTAGTAAACGGCCCGGATCGCCTCTTCATACGTTCTGATCAGGACCATCGTGCTCAGTAGGTCCCGCCGATTCTCGTCGGTGAGGGCCGCTGTGATGGGTGGCGTCATCGCTCCTCCTCCTGTCAGGTGCGACGACGTTGTCGCACTCGATCCGGCCGACATTACGCCGCGTCAACCAGCAGCAACAGAGGAACCGCGTGCCCGCAGGAGTACGCCGCTGCCGCACCTGCCGGGCCGGTTCGTGTCCTGTCCATCAGGCGACCTGATCGCGACACTGGGTCACCAACCTGATGCAATTACCTGATGAAGGCCCTCCTCACGGAAAACATCCACCCCGACGCCACGGCATCTTTGCAGGCGGCCGGGATCACGGTGACAACCCGCTCCGGCGCGCTCGGTGAGCGCGAGCTGAGCGAGGCGTTGGCGGGCGTGCAGCTGCTCGGCATCCGCTCGGGGACCAGGGTGAGTGCGGCGGTCCTGGCAGACGCCACCGACCTGATCGCGGTCGGGGCGTTCTGCATCGGCACCAACCAGATCGATCTCGCCGCAGCCTCCGGGCAGGGGGTCGCCGTCTTCAACGCACCCTTCTCCAACACCCGAAGCGTGGTCGAGCTGGCCCTCGCCGAGATGATCTGCCTGACCCGGGGGTTGACGGCCAAGAGCCACGCCCTGCACAGCGGAGTCTGGGACAAGTCGGCCAAGGGTTCTCACGAGATGAGGGGCCGAACCCTGGGGATCATCGGCTACGGGAACATCGGCAGCCAGCTCTCGGTCCTGGCAGAGGCTCTGGGCATGCGGGTCGTGTTCTTCGATACGGCCGATCGTCTGGCCCGGGGCAACGCCCACAGCATGGGCAGCGTCGCCGAGGTCCTGGCGGTCGCCGATGTCGTCACGCTGCATGTGGACGGGCGGGTCGGCAACGCGGGGCTCTTCGGGTCGGAGCAGTTCGCGTCCATGCAGCCCGGATCGGTCTTCCTCAACCTCTCACGAGGGTTCGTCGTCGAGCATGGTGGCCTGGCGGAAAACATCCGCAGCGGCCACATCGCGGGCGCAGCCATCGACGTGTTCCCCGACGAGCCGAAGGCCCAGGGAGACCCGTTCGCGTCCGAGCTGACCGGCCTGCCCAACGTCATCCTCACCCCGCATGTGGGCGGGGCCACCGAGGAGGCGCAGCAGCACATCGGACGGTTCGTCGCGGAGAAGCTGTGCGACTACCTCACCACGGGCAGCGCCTCGCTCAGCGTCAACCTGCCCCAGACCCGCCTCGAGGGAGGAGCCGGCTCACACCGGCTCGCGCATCTTCACGCGAACACCCCGGGGGTGCTGGCCAAGGTCAACAGCGTCCTGGCAGCGCACGACGTCAACATCGAAGGTCAGTCGCTGTCGACGCGGGACCATCTGGGCTATCTCCTGACCGACGTCGGCACCGACTACGCCCCAGATGTCGTGCAGGCCCTGGCGGGTATGCCGGAGACCGTGCGGTTGCGTGTGCTGTCGTGACCAATACTGCCGACGGGACCTAAGTCCCTAGTCCCAGGGTCGACTAGAGAGCAGCGTTGCGTGGGGAGTAGCCCTCAACACCGATGAGGGCGACTGCCAGATGGTCTGGGTGTTCTGGACGCTGCGCGGTATCCGCCCTTCCGGAGCACGAGTCATGTGTCGAAGTCAAAATCTCGCCTTAGGTGGCAACGTTATGAACGAAATTGGGATAGTAGACATTTTGGACCCGGTCACCGATGAGGTCGTCACTCACTGTCTTGGGCCGACCGTTATGGGCACCTGCCCGGATACAGGCCCGGGCGGGATCGTGCGCTGCCGCGGGGGCCGCATAGAGGCGCGGAACCTCGGGCCGGAGTACTGGCATCTCTGGGTCCCGCCGACCTCAACTGCCTGTCCCTCTGGGTGGCACCTGGACGAGCTCGGCTACTGAGGCATGGACAGGCCCCGCAACCAGGGAGAGGATGAGAAGACGCCAGGCGGTACTGGCGGTGGGAAGGGCCGGGCGAGGAGGTCAGGTCATGGCGATAGAGAAACCGCCCGGGGGTACGCGGGGATCGCGCACGCCGCCGTCCCTGCTCAGCAAGATCACGACCCCTCTGATGATCTGGATCCACCGGCGCAAGGGTGACCGGTTCGCTGGGATGGACCTGCTGTACCTCACGACCGTGGGGGCGCGTTCGGGCGTACACCGGACCACTCCGGTCGCCCGGTTCGATGACGGTGGCGGAGGCTGGATCATCGTGGCGTCAGCAGGGGGCGCGGCGCAGCACCCGGCCTGGTATCACAACATCGCTGCCCACCCCGACCAGGTACGGGTGGAGGTCGCGGGAACAGAGCACCGCGTCCTGGTCGAGCAGCTCAAGGGAGGGGAACGAGCGGAAGCCTGGGCCCGGGTGATCGAGCTCGTCCCGCGATTCGAGGGGTACACCACCAAGACCGATCGCGAGCTCCCCCTGCTTCGCCTGACGCCAGTCTCCTAGCGCCCCAAGCTCCTCCTCCCGTTGATCGTTGACAGGTCGTGGAACGGGGGTGCAGACCCGGCGAGGAACAGGCGGACGCGGATCAAAACGCCTTTTGCCTCCGCCCGTGAAAGCCAGGGAAGGTGAACATGCGCCGTCAACCTTCCGCGCAGTCATGACCGGCCCAGCCGTCCTGCAAGGGCTGAAGGCGCTGAAGGCGGGCAGCGCGGGGCAGCGACACCGGCGCCGTTTTGAGGTCTCGGGAGTGGTGCAGGGGGTCGGGTTCCGCCCGTTCGTCTATGTCACCGCATCAGAGCTGGCACTGTCCGGTTTCGTCGGGAACAGCAGCGCGGGGGTGCTCATCGAGGTCGAGGGCAGCCCGGATGCCGTGGAGGAGCTGAGCCGGCGCCTGCTCACCGGCGCTCCCCCGCTGGCGGTCATCGAGAGCATCCGCCAGACCGAGATGCCGCCGCGCGGCGGCACCGACTTCACCATCGAGGAGTCCACCCAGGGCCATACCGAGTCGCGGACGCTGGCCTCACCGGATGTGGCGACCTGTGACGAGTGCCTGGGTGAGATGTGCGATCCCGCCAACCGCCGGCACCGGCATCCCTTCATCACCTGCACCAGCTGCGGACCCCGCTTCACGATCATCCTCGACCTGCCCTACGACCGGGCCGCCACCACGATGGCGTCCTACGACCTGTGCGACGCGTGCCGGCAGGAGTACGAGGATCCGGCCGATCGCCGTTTCCACGCCCAGCCGATCGCCTGCCCCGACTGTGGTCCGGTGCTCGAGCTGGTCCGCAAGAAGCCCGGGATCACCTCTCGAGGCGAGGACGCCCTCACCGGCGCCCGGGATGCGCTGGCCCATCGGGCATGCGAACGACCTCGACATCGAGGGCTGGGTCTGCCCGGTTCCGTTGCGCGACACCCCCTTCATCTTCCCCGGAGGGTCGATCGGGGACCTCGCCGTGAACGGGACGGTCAACGACCTGGCCATGTCAGGTGCGGTCCCGCTGTTCATGTCGACGGCATACATCCTGCAGGAGGGCACCGGGCTTGAAGAGCTTGGCCGGATCGCCCAGCAGGTCGGGGCGGCCGCCCTGGTCGCAGGCGTCAAGCTGGTCACCGGGGACACGAAGGGTCGTCGACCGCGGCAGCGGCGACGGCGTGTACATCAACACCGCCGGAATCGGCGTCATCCCCCACGGGGTGGACATCAACCCGCGCCGCGCCGGCCTCGGGGATACCGTGCTTGTCAGCGGGGACCTCGGAGTGCACGGGGTGGCGGTGATGAGCTGCCGGGAGGGGCTCGAGTTCGGCACCACCATCGAGAGTGACACCGTCGCGCTGCACGGACTCGTGGCGGCGATGCTCGCCGCCTGCGGCGACCTCCACGTCCTGCGCGACCCGACCCGGGGCGGGCTAGCGGCGTCCCTGAACGAGATCGCCCGTGCCTCGAAGGTGGGCATCGAGCTGGTCGAGCAGGACATCCCCGTGCCGCAGATGGTGCGTGACGCGTGCGGCCTGCGACCGGGATGGGCGGGACCCGGGTGGTGGATCTGCCCATCGGGGAGCAGCTGCCGAGGATCTGCTGAGTGAGCGCTCAGGGAGCACTGCTGTTCGCCAGGTACGCCTACCCGCCGAACGAGCTCGGCTCCTGCGGCCCCGAGGGCTCGGGGGCACTGCTCGAGAGGGACGCAACCCTCGAGATCGGGCGGCGGGCGCGTCAGTTCGAGGGCGCCTGGTGCTACCTGGAGTTCAAGCTTTCAGGTCTTCGAGGTGTACCCGTGGGCCCGCCTCCTCGCCTCCGGCGGCAGCCCGCTCGCCCTGTCCGTGCTCGACCAGTGCAGGATCCGGGTCGGGGTCGTCATCGAGGTCGAGGGCGAGAACGCGACCGTCCGATCCGCACCTCTGCTGTGGGACGGATCGCAGTGTGAACCGGGGCCATCCCG
>JBDTWH010000179.1:0-9024 GCA_040006795.1 Actinomycetota bacterium
TCAGATCGCACCCAAGCTGCCATAGACAAGCAATGCGCAGGGCCCGGCCCATGAGCGCCATGGGCGCCCATGGGCCGGGGTTCCAGTGGGGGAACGTTGATCTCATGGCTACACCCCCGGAAAGGATGCGTTGACAGGGTCCTGAGAGCACGCAGAGAATGGCTTGGTTAGGCAACCCTCAGTCACAATTGACTGGAAATCAGCCATGGCAGACGCAGCAGAACAGCTTCCCGCCAAGGACGGGCTGGGCGCGGCAACCCCGACCACCCGCATCCGGGAGTACGAGTGGATGGACCCGGACCTGCTCGTCGCCGCAACGAAAAGGCTGGGTGGGCTCGAAATGCTCAGGGAGGTCCGCGCGGGCATGCTGCCCCGACCTCCGTTCATGGACACGTTCGGGTTCGACCTGCTGTCTGTGGAGCAGGGACGTGTCACCTTTGAGATGGTCCCTCAGCGTTGGCACTACAGCCCTCTGGGTCTGGTGCACGGCGGGGTTCTCACCACTCTTGCCGACACCGCGATGGGCTGTGCGGTGCACAGCCAGCTGCCGGTTGGTGTCGGCTACGCGACTCTGGAAGTGAAGCTGAACTTCGTGCGGCCGGTCATCGAGGAGACCGGGCCGATTCGATGTGAGGGAGAGGTACTCAGCCTGGGTCGCCGATCAGCAACTGCGCAGGCGCGCATCACCGATCTGGACGGCAAGCTCCACGGGCACGCCACCACCACCTGCATGATCCTGACGATCTAGCAACCTCGACGAGCAGGCCACCGGCGGGTGACTCGATGACAGCGTCTTGACCCAGACCGAAAGGTCGGAGTACGTCACCGCCGACAACAGACCCGCGGCACGTTACCGTGGCACCTCAGGGCCAAGACTGCAGGGAAGAGATGACATGCGGCATGAATGCGTCGACGGGAACCAGGCTGCGGCCTCGGCCGCCTATGGCCTGAGCGAGCTGGTGACGCTCTATCCGATTACCCCCTCGTCCCCGATGGGGGAGTTCGCCGATGCCTGGGCTTCGGCTGGCCGGACCAACGTGTGGGGCACGGTCCCCCGGGTGGTCGAGATGCAGAGCGAGGGTGGCGCCGCCGGAGCACTGCACGGGGCACTGCAGACAGGGGCGCTGGCCACCACCTTCACCTCGTCCCAGGGCCTGTTGCTGATGCTGCCCAACATGTTCAAGATCGCCGGAGAGCTCACCTCGGCGGTCATCCACGTCGCGGCCCGCTCGCTGGCCACCCATGCCCTCTCGATCTTCGGAGACCACTCCGACGTGATGGCGGCCCGCACCACCGGCTTCGCCATGCTGGCCTCCAGCTCCGTGCAGGAGGCCCATGACCTGGCCGTCGTCGCCCACCTCGCCACGATGGCGACCCGGGTGCCCTTCCTCCACTTCTTCGACGGTTTCCGCACCTCGCACGAGATGAACCGGGTGACGATGCTCGAGCAGGACGACCTGCGGGCCCTGGTCGACGACGACGGCGTGATGGCCCACCGCGAGCGCGGGCTCACCCCCCAGCACCCGGTGCTGCGGGGTTCTGCGCAGAACCCGGACGTGTTCTTCCAGTCCCGCGAGGCGGCCAACCCGTTCTACGACGCGGTGCCGGCCGCGGTGCAGGACGCGATGGACCGGTTCGCCGAGCGCACCGGTCGCGCATACAAGCTGGTGGAGTACCACGGACATCCGCAGGCTGACCGGGTCATGGTGATCATGGGTTCCGGCACGGGTGCGGTCCAGGAGACCGTCGAGGAGCTCAACCGCCGCGGAGAGCGCGTGGGGGTGGTCGTTGTGCGGCTGTACCGGCCGTTCCCGGCCGAAGAGCTGGTGGCCGCGCTGCCCCTGTCCGTACGCCGGGTCGCGGTCATGGATCGCACCAAGGAACCGGGCTCGTTCGGTGAGCCGCTGTTCCTCGACGTCATCGCAACGCTGGCCGAAGCCGCCACCAGCGGGCTGCGCGACGCGGCTGCCACGCCGCGGGTGACCGGCGGTCGCTACGGTCTCTCGTCCAAGGAGTTCACCCCGGCCATGGTCAAGGGGGTGTTCGACGAGCTCAGCTCGGAGGAGCCGCGACCCCGTTTCACGGTCGGCATCGTCGATGACGTGACCCGTCTGTCGGTGCGACCCGACCCTGACTTCGTCCTGCCCCTGCCCGAGGGGGACGTCAACGCGGTCTTCTATGGTCTGGGCGCTGACGGCACTGTCGGGGCCAACAAGAACACGGTCAAGATTGTGAGCGAGCAGAGCGATCTGCACGCCCAGGGCTACTTCGTCTACGACTCGAAGAAAGCCGGCGGCATCACCGTTTCCCACCTCCGGTTCTCCAGCGAGCCGATCCGCTCCACCTACCTCATCGCCCGGGCAGATATCGTCGCCTGCCACCAGTTCAACTTCCTGTTCACCCAGGACGTCCTTGCGGTGGCCAGGCCCGGTGCGACCATCCTGCTCAACGCGCCATACCCCGCCGACGAGGTATGGGACGCGCTCCCCGAGAAGGTCCAGCGAGCCATCGTCGACAAGAAGCTCAAGGTCCACGTCATCGACGCGCACCGGGTGGCCGGCGACCTCGGCCTTCGCGGGCGCATCAACACCGTCATGCAACCCTGTTTCTTCGCCCTCTCCGGGATCCTGCCCCAGGACGAGGCCATCAATGCGGTCAAGGCTGCGGTGGAGAAGACCTACGGCAAGCGCGGGCCAAAGGTCGTCGAGCTAAACCTCGCCGCCGTCGACGCCGCCCTGGCCGAGCTCCACGAGCTCACGGTGCCAGCCGCTGCGACCTCGACCATCCCCCTCCGAGAGGTGGTCCCGCCCGGGGCACCGGACTTCGTCACCCGGGTCACCGCGCGCATCCTCGCCGGCGAGGGCGACCTGCTTCCGGTGAGCGCGCTGCCGGTGGACGGAACGTTCCCGACAGGCACCACGAAATACGAGAAGCGGGCGCTGGCCCAGGAGATCCCGATCTGGGACGCCGACATCTGCATCGACTGCGGCAAGTGCGCGATCGTGTGCCCGCACAACGCGATGGGGATGAAGGTGTTCTCCCCTGAGGAGATCAGCGGGGCGCCGGACGTCTTCACGACCAAGTCGTTCACCTCGCGGGACCTGCCGACCCCGCACCTGTTGAGCATCCAGGTTGCCCCCGACGACTGCACCGGCTGCGGTGTCTGCGTGGAGCAGTGCCCGGCGATCAGCAAGAGCGTGGTCGGGCACAAGGCGATCAACATGGAGCCGATCGCCGAGCACCGGGACCGGGAACGGGAGAACTACGCGTTCTTCGAGTCCATCCCGCCACTGGACCGGGGGCTGCTTCCGCACGACACCATCAAGGGCTCACAGGTGCTGCAGCCGCTGTTCGAGTTCTCCAGCGCCTGCGAGGGGTGCGGCGAGACGCCATACCTGCGGCTTCTCACCCAGCTCTTCGGAGACCGGATGATCGTGGCGAACGCGACCGGTTGCTCCTCGATCTACGGAGGGAACCTGCCGACCACCCCGTGGAGCCGCAATGCCGACGGGAGAGGACCTGCCTGGTCCAACAGCCTCTTCGAGGACAACGCCGAGTTCGGTCTGGGCATGCGCCTGGGCAAGGACCACGCCGCGACGACCGCGCGGGCACTGGTGGGCACCCTCGCCGACGCCATCGGCCCCGACCTGGCCCGTGAGCTCCTGGGCGCTGACCAGTCGGAGGAGGCAGGGGTCAGAGCCCAGCGGGAGCGGGTAGTGCGTCTACGCGAACGGCTGAGCACGCTCGGGGCAGACTCCGACGCCCGGCACCTGACAAGTCTGGCCGACGACCTGGTGCGCAGCGACCTGTGGATCATCGGTGGTGACGGCTGGGCCTACGACATCGGCTATGGCGGGCTCGACCATGTGCTCGCCTCAGGGGAGAACATCAACGTCCTGGTGCTCGACACCGAGGTCTACTCCAACACCGGCGGTCAGGCGTCCAAGGCCACCCCGCGAGGTGCGGTGGCAAAGTTCGCCAGTGGTGGCAAGTCCACCCCGAAGAAGGACCTCGGCGCCCTGGCGATGCAGTACGGCAACGTGTACGTCGCCCAGATCGCGCTGGGGGCCAACGAGGTTCAGACGGTGCGGGCACTGCATGAGGCTGCCGCGTGGCCCGGGCCGTCGCTGGTGCTGGCGTACTCCACCTGCATCGCCCACGGCATCGACATGAAGTACTCCATGACGCACATGCGCGACGCGGTCAAGAGCGGCCACTGGCCCCTCTACCGGTTCGCCCCGGGCGCTGAGGAGCACACCAAGCCGTTCAGGCTCGACTCGCGCAAGCCGGCGCTGCCCTTCAGCGAGTTCGCGCGGGCAGAGGCCCGTTTCGCCATGCTGGAACGATCCGACCCTGAGCGTTCACAGCACCTCCTGGCCCTGGCCCAGTCTGACGTCGACGAGCGCTGGCACTACTACGAGCAGCTTGCCGGGGTCGAACGCAGCGTGCCGCATGAGCCCGGAGCGGTCGTCGACCCCGAAGGTGTAGCCCAAGAGGAGGTACCCGAATGACCGCCGAAGCGACAGTCCTGCCGGCCTTCGACCTGTCCACCACGTATCTGGGGCTGCCTCTGCGCACCCCGCTGGTTGCCTCGTCCGGACCGCTGACCGCCCGCATCGACTCACTACGCGCCCTGGAACAGGCCGGCATCGCGGCGGTCGTCCTGCCCTCGCTGTTCGAGGAGCAGATCGAGCACGAGGACATCCAGGCCGCCCGCCTGGGCGATCTCGGCTCGGACAGCAACCCGGAGGCAACCAGCTACTTTCCCGACATGGCGGACTATGAGTCGGTCGCCGACCGCTACGTGCGACACCTGGAAGAGGCCAAGAAGGCGCTGTCGATCCCGGTCGTGGCCAGCCTGAACGGGGAGACGTCGGGCGGCTGGGTGCGGTACGCGCGGCTGCTCGAGCTCGCGGGCGCCGACGCGATCGAGCTCAACCTGTATGGGCTCGCCGCAGACCTCGACGTGACCGGGCGCGAGGTCGAGGACGAGCAGGTGGAGCTCGTCGCGCTGGTGAAGGCATCACTGTCGATCCCGCTCGCGGTCAAGATCGGCCCGCACTACAGCGCGTTGGGCCATCAGGCCACCCGGTTCATCGATGCGGGGGCTGACGGACTGGTGCTGTTCAACCGCTTCTACCAGCCCGACATCGACCCCCGGACCCGGAAGGTCACCCCGGCGCTTGAGCTGTCCTCGTCCTCGGAGCTGCGTCTGCCGTTGCGCTGGACCGCCATCCTGTCCGGGCGGATCGAGTCCTCGCTGGCCGTGACGACCGGCGTGCACACCGGCGCCGACGTCGCGCGCTGTCTGCTGGCCGGTGCCGATGTGGCCATGATGACCTCAGCGCTGCTGCTGAACGGCGCGGAACATGTGGCCACGGTCGAGCGCGAGGTCGTCGCGTGGGCGCAGGAGTCAGGCTTCGACTCGGTGGCGCAGCTCAAGGGCAGCGTCAGCCAGCGTCATGTCTCGGACCCGGCCGCCTTCGAACGGGCGAACTACATGTCCGCCCTGACCGCCTTCACGAACTCCTTCCGCTGAGAGCAGCGAAACGCGGCGGCATCGCCGACCCGAACGTGAACCCACTCATTCAGCCGCTGTCGGGGCACCCCGTCATGACAGGGCGTTCAGCTGAGCGACCAGGTCGGGGACCTTCTCGAAGGCACCCTCCTCGTGGACCCCGGCCAGGCCGACGATGACGTGCTCGGTGCCGATGGCGCCCAGCTGACCGAACCGGTCCACGACCTGCTCGACGCTCTCGTCGGTGAGATTCACCCTGCTGAGCACCGTCTTCTCGATGTCGGCATAGTCCCTGCCCACCGTCTCGCAGTGCCCGCGGATCACGTCGTACTTCGCCTTCACCCCGTCCGGGCCCATGTCGAAGATGTTGCAGGCGTCGGCGTACTGCGCCACCATCCGCAGCGTCTTCTTCTCCCCGCCGCCACCGATGAGGATCGGCGGGTGGGGCCTGGAAAGGGCAGCCGGGGAGTTGAGCGGCCGCTCCAGCCGGTAGTGCTCGCCCTCGAAGGGGCTGTCGTCACCGGACCACATCTGGCGGGCGAGCTGGAGTGTCTCCTCGAGCCGCTCGAAGCGCTCGGACGTGCCCGGGTAGGGCACGCCGAGCCCTCGGTGCTCCTCCTCGTTCCACGCGGCGCCGATCCCGAGCCAGGCGCGGCCGCCCGACAGGACGTCCAGGGTCGTCACGGTCTTGATGAGCAGCCCGGGATGGCGGTAGGTCACGCCGGTGACCATGGTGCCGAGCGTGATGGTCTTGGTGACGCCCGCGGCATACGCGAGCGCCGCGTAGCCCTCGAGCATCTCGTGCTCCGGCGGGCCGATCAACGAAATCTGGAAGAAGTGGTCCATGACCCACAGGCTTGCCATGCCGGCCTCGTCGGCGTCGTGGGCGATCCGGGCGAAGGTGGGGCCGATGCTGGCGGGAGCACCGGGCCAGGTGAAGTCCGCGACCTGCAGTCCGATTTTCATGTGTTAACGATATGCCGGTGAGTCACACCTCCCCTCCCTCTCCCCAAGGGGGATTGCGGTCATCAGTGCCTCGCCTTCTTGTGGGCCACCGCGAAGATCCGACGGAACGCAAGGACCGTGCCGAACGACTGTCGCGGATAGGCCTGCAACAGCGCACTGCCGTATGCCGCAACGAAGTCGGCTCGCTCGCCCTCATCCTTGAGCAGCTCAAAGACCGGCAGCAAGGCGGTGCCCTTGGTCCATTCCAGCACAGGCTCGTTCTGGTCACCGCCAGGATCCAGAACGTGCTGATAGGTCGTCTCCCAGGTATCGACGTCACAGCCAAGACCGGCGAACAAGGCGAGGTATGCCGACGGCTCGCTAACCGCCTCACCTCCGCGCAGACGCGGCAGGAGCTCCTCCGCGCGGGGCGAAAGGGCGGCGACCATGCGCAGCAGTGTGTGTGACGGCGCGTTGAAATTGCCTGGCACCTGCATGGCGAACCAGCCGCCCGGGGCCAGTGCTGCCATCCAGTTCGGGATCAGCTGCCGGTGGGAAGGAACCCACTGAAGCAACGCGTTGGTGGTGATGACATCTATCGGAGATCCCACGTGCACCGGGTCCCAGGACTCGGCGTCGGAGCGCACCCACTCAACCCGTCCAAAGCGATCGTTGCGTCGGGCCTGATCGAGCATCTCGGCGGAGGAGTCGACCCCGATGATCCGAGCGTGCGGCCACCGCTGCGCCAGCGAGAGGGTCAGGGAGCCTGGCCCACAGCCCAGGTCCACCACGGTCTCAGGGGTGCTCGCACCCACCCTCGACATCAGCTCCGCGAACGGGCGCTGCCGGTGGTCGCTGAACTTCTCATACTGCTCGGGATCCCATGTGTCAGCCAAGACTGCCGCCTCTCAAGTATCTTGATGTCAAGATACTTGAGAATAGACTTTCTCCGTACTGCTTTACCACCGGGCGTCCCAAGCCACGCGTCATCTGAACGCACCCACCTGGCGATGAGCGCGACCACAGCTGAAGAGCTGGCGGGGCGCGGGGGGCTGTGTGTGTGATCAGCAAATTTGTGGGTATGAGGTACCGCATTCACCAGGACCGGTCGAGGTCCCATGGCCTCCCCAATGGAAGTGGGTGCACGTCTCATGGGTTATGTCGTTGGTTTGTTGCTCTTCTGGCTCGTCGTCGTGATTGTCGGGTTCAACGTCAACGGGCTCCTGTGGCTTGGGATGAGCGGTTCGGCGCTGTTCGTAGGTACGGCATTGTTCGGCGCGTCCAACATCGATGTGGTCGACTACGGCTCCCGCATCGATTCACCCAAGAAGTAGGGACGCTCCCGCCTCGTCGTTGTGAACGCCGCCGGCATGACCGCAACCCACCCCGCGCCCAGGCCAAAGCTGGCTCGTGTGCGACAGGGTGGGTCGGAATCGGACGGAGGTGATGGACCGAGGACTTGACAACCGTGTTCAGCGGCGATGTTCCGGCGAGCCTCCCACTTTCCCGAGAGCTGCCGACGGCTCTGGCCCTGCGGGGAGTGTCAGTCAGTAGCGCTGGTCGTCGGCGGAAATCGACTGCTGGGGACGCTGGCCGTCCAACTCGCCTTCACTGTCCCGATCAGGGTCGAGCTCCATCGCCCGCCGGTGGTGTTCCTGAGCATGTTCGCGAGCCTCCTGCGCGTCCTGGGCGCTCACCGTTGCTTCCTGCTCAAGCTTCTCCGCCTCAACACGGGCCTGGCGGGCGCGGGCGTCAGCGCTGGCAGCGTTCGCCGCCTGCTCGTGTGCCTGCAGCCTTGCGCGATGGCCTTCTTCACGCAGCTCGCTGGCCTTGGCGCGGTTGGCCTCGACCTTGCGACGGCGCCCCATCTGGACAACCACACCGATGAGAAGCAGGAGGACAACGATCGCGATAGCTCCTCCGAAGACAATCAGCTGGTTCTTGCTCATTTTCAAACCCCTTCCCGAAGCCTTGTACTGCCGTCCTCGTACTTACCCATTCGCATGGCGGCAAAACGTCCGAACGCGAAGTCGGCGGCGGGGGGGGTATCGCCGTTGACGGGGCAAGCCCCGATCCGCACAGACGAATCGGGGCTTCCCGTGATCGCTCATCACCGGCCAGCACCTGTGCCGGCGCCTGGCAGGTCCCGGGCTCAGATGTCTCCTGGGCTCAGGTATCGCGAACGGCGTCCTTGATCTTCTCGCCAGCCTGCTTGATGTTGCCTTTGGCCCGTTGCTTCCGGCCTTTGCGCTCCATCTCCGCGTCGTCGGTGGCCTCACCGATCCGCTCCTTTGCGCCGCCGACGGCATCGTCTTTCGCATTGTCGAGCTTGTCGTCCCAGCCCATCATCGTTTCCCTTCATTTCGGTGTTGGGGCCTATCCGTTTGTGTCCTGACGCCGCGATCCTCCGTGTGAGTGTTCCTGACCTCTGCCACAGAGACGGCCACGACAGATCTCCTTTCTCTGGTTGGTCAACGATTTCGACCGAGTACCCTCTCGCGCTGCGGCTAAACCAGCTGTGCTGGGCGTGATGTCACGCTCCCGGGAACCAGCTCGCCACG
>JBDTWH010000180.1:0-12497 GCA_040006795.1 Actinomycetota bacterium
GCGTCGTGCCAGGACCCGCCGACCCCGACACTGACCTCGAGCGGGACATCCATCTCGATAGCCGCGCCCATCTCCTTGCGTACCAGCGCCTCGACCGGCTCCCGCTCGCCCGGCGCGATCTCCAGGACGAGCTCGTCGTGCACCTGGAGCAGCACCCTGGACGTGGCACCCGTGTCGCGCAGAGCCTTGTCGACCCGCAGCATGGCCAGCTTGATGATGTCGGCCGCCGAGCCCTGGATGGGAGCGTTCAGCGCCATCCGTTCGGCGGCCTCGCGCCGCTGGCGGTTGTCCGAGGTCAGGTCAGGCAGGTAGCGCCGGCGGCCCAGCATCGTCTCGGTGTAGCCGGTCCCCCGCGCCTGGGCGACCACGTTCTGCAGATAGTCGCGTACGCCGCCGAACCGGGTGAAATACTCTTCCATCAGGGTCGCGGCCTCACCGCTGGGGATCAGCAGCTGTTTTGAGAGCCCGAACGCCGACAGCCCGTACGCCAGGCCGTACGACATCGCCTTGATCTTTGAGCGCATCGCCGAGGTCACATCTTCGGGCGGGACCCCGAACACGCGCGAGCCGACGAACCGGTGCAGGTCCTCCCCCGACCTGAATGCCTGGATCAGACCCTCGTCGCCGGACAGATGCGCCATGATCCGCATCTCGATCTGGCTGTAGTCGGCGGACATCAGCGACTCATACCCCTGCCCCACCACGAAGACCTCGCGGATCCGGCGTCCCTCCTCTGTGCGGATCGGGATGTTCTGCAGGTTCGGGTCCGTTGACGACAGGCGTCCCGTTGCGGCGATCGTCTGCTGGTAGGTCGTGTGGATGCGCCCGTCCTCGGCCACCGACTTCAGCAGGCCCTCGATGGTCTGCCGCAGCCGTGAGGCGTCTCGGTGACGCAGTAGTGCCTCAAGAAAGGGGTGCTCCGTCTTGGCGAAGAGATCCGTCAGGGCATCGGCATCGGTCGTGTAACCGGTCTTGGTCTTCTTCGTCTTGGGCATGCCGAGCGTGTCGAAGAGCACGACCTGCAGCTGCTTGGGCGAGCCGAGGTTGATCTGCTCGCCGCCGATCGCGTTGTAGGCATCCCCCTGCGCCTCACGGACCTTCTCGGCGAAATGGGCTTCGAGCTGTTCCATCGCCGGCACGTCTGCGGCGATCCCGACCCGCTCCATCGCGGCCAGCACGTCAACCAGCGGCAGCTCGATCTGCGCGAGGAGCGCGGCTCCCCCGGTGTCTTCCAGCTGGATGTCCAGGGCTGTTGCCAGGTCCAGGATGGCCCGCGCCCGCACCATCGCCGTCTGCGACTCGGCCTCGCCGTCGGCGCTGAAGTCCAGCAGACCCTGACCGCCGGACTCGGTGTCGTTGCGAAGCTCACGGGTGAGGTGGCGCAGGACCAGGTCGGCCAGGTCGTAGGACCGCTGGTCCGGCCGGACCAGATAGGCCGACAGCGCCGTATCGCTGGTCAGCCCGGCCAGCGGCAGACCGCGCGCGGCGAGAGCCTGCATCGGCCCCTTGGCATCATGCATGGCCTTGGGCCGGGCGGCGTCCCCCAGCCAGGCGGCGACGGCGCCCTCTGCGGTGGGGTCGAGGCTGACCAGGTCGATGTAGGCGGCGACGCCGGTTCCGGTCGCGATGGCCAGCGCCCGGGCGTCGCCGGTCCCCCGCGCCCAGCTGCCGTCGACGTGGAACCCGACTCGGGAACCAGGCACTGTGTGCTCGGTCAGCCAGGCCGGCACCTGCTCGGATGACAACACAGAACCGTCCAGCTCGAAGCCCGAGTCTGCTTCGACCTCAACGGCCTCCAGTGTCGCGAAGAGGCGATCACGCAGCACCCGGAACTCCAGGCCGTCGAATACCTTGTGCACCTCCTCGCGGTCCCAGGACTGGCGCTCGAGGTCGTCCACCGTGACATCCATCGCCACGTCGTGGATGAGCTGATTCAGGTGGCGGTTGCGCAGAACGCCGTCGAGGTGCTCGCGCAGCGACTCACCCGCTTTGCCCTTGATCTCGCTGACGTGGGCGACGACACCGGTGAGGTCGCCATACTGCTGGATCCACTTGGCCGCCGTCTTGGGACCCACCCCTGGCACACCCGGCAGGTTGTCGGAGGACTCACCGACCAGCGCCGCGAGGTCGCTGTACAGACCGGGAGGAAGGCCGTACTTGGCCTCAACAGCCGCCGGTGTCATCCGGGCCAGCTCGGAGACCCCCTTGACCGGGTAGAGGACGGTCACCTTGTCGCTGACCAGCTGAAACGCGTCACGGTCGCCAGAACAGATAAGCACCTCGTCGATGCCGGCAGTCTCGATGGCCGCGGTGGTCAGGGTCGCCAGCACATCGTCGGCCTCGAAACCATCAACCTCGATGTACGGGATCCGCAATGCGTCGAGCACCTCGTGCACCAGCGAGATCTGCCCCTTGAACTCCTCGGGCGTCGCCGACCGGCCAGCCTTGTACTCTGCGTACTCGGCCATCCTGAACGTCTGCCGGCTGATGTCGAAAGCGACGCCGACATGGGTTGGTGCCTCGTCGCGCAGGACGTTGATCAGCATGGACGTGAAGCCGTAGACCGCATTGGTGTGCTGGCCGGTGCTCGTGGAAAAGTTCTCCTTGGGAAGCGCGAAGAAGGCACGGTAGGCCATCGAATGACCGTCGATAAGAAGGAGTCGGCTCACACATGGCAGCCTAGGCCCGAAGACCGACACGCAGATGACCGACCACAGACGGGCAGGTTGATGAGCGAGAAGCAGGAGAAGGTTCTAGGCACCCTCAGCGCCATGAACGGCGGCACCCTCGGGGAGAAGATGGGGATCGAGTTCGTCGAGGTGAGCTCAGAGCGGGTCGTCGGACGGATGCCGGTCGCCGGAAATACCCAGCCGTACGGGCTGCTGCACGGGGGCGCGAGCGTGGTGCTCGCAGAGACCCTGGGCACCCTCGCAGCCATGATGCACGCCGGCGAGGGGAAGATCGCGGTTGGCATCGAGATCAACGCCACCCACCACCGGGCGGCGCGGGCCGGGTTCGTCACCGGCACCGCGACAGCGCTCTCGCTGGGCAGGACCCTGGCGACCTACGACGTCCTGATCACCGACGACGACGGCAACCGTCTGTGCACCTCCCGGATCACCTGCCTGATCCGTCCGACCCCTCCGGGTGCGTGACAGCGCGTGACGCCCACTGACGACAGGTCCGGCAGATGACGACCTTTCCCGGACTCGGAACCGTCATCAATGTGGTCGCCATCGTCATCGGGTCCCTGCTCGGTATGGCGGTGGGTCACCGGCTCCCTGACCGCACCCGTCGGGTGGTCACCGACTGTCTCGGGCTGACGACCCTGCTGATGGCTGGTCTGATGGCGTTCTCCGTGACCGACACGTCCCTGAAGTCCGCAGTAGGCGTGGGCGCTCCCATCCTCATCGTGCTCGGCAGCCTGCTGCTCGGCGGCATCACCGGGTCGATGCTTCGGATCGAGGGTCGCCTTGAGGACCTTGCCGGCATCATCCAGGCACGGCTCGCGCGACGTCCGCACCTGGTCGGGGCCCAGGAGGCAGGTCAGGGCCACGAGGCCCGCGAGCGCTTCATCGAAGGCTGGCTGAGCGCCTCCCTGCTGTTCTGTGTCGGACCGCTGACCATCCTGGGCTCCCTGTCGGACGGTCTGGGGAAGGGCATCGACCAGCTAACGCTCAAGGCGGTGCTGGACGGATTCGCAGCCGTCGCATTCGCGTCATCCTTCGGAGTTGGCGTCCTGCTCTCGGCGGTCTCGGTGGCGGTCGTTCAGGGTCTGCTGACCTTGCTGGGGGTCGTCCTGGGTTCGATGCTGCCGGACGCGCAGATCGCCGCGCTGACGGCCACCGGCGGGCTGCTGCTCATAGGGATCTCTTTGCGGCTGCTACGGATTCGTGAGATCCCGGTTGGCGATCTGCTGCCAGCGCTGATCATGGCACCACTACTCACCCAGCTTGTGGTGATGTTGCGATAGCGGCTAGCTCGCCGACTTCATCATCGCCGCCGCCAGGCGACAGGCGGGGGCATCCGGTCAGGAACGGGTCAGGAGCTCGGCGACCCGGCCGCCATACCTGAGACGACCGATGTGGCCACCTCACGCATCCCCATGCGTCGGTCCATCGCGGTCTTCTGAATCCAGGTGAACGCCTCCGGCTCGGTGATCATCAGCTGAGCCATCAGCACGCCCTTGGCCCGGTCCACGATCTTGCGGGTCTCGAAGCGCTCCCCCAGATCCGCGATCTCTGCCTCCAGGGCGTGCATCTCGACCCACCGCGAGCGCGCGATCCCGATGGCCGGGACCAGGTCTGCAGCGGTGAACGGCTTGATGATGTAGGCCATGACTCCGGCATCGCGGGCACGTTCCACCAGCTCCATCTGACTGAACGCCGTGAGCATGACGACCGGTGCGATCCGCTCACCGCCGATCTGCTCGGCCGCACTGATGCCGTCGAGCACCGGCATCTTGACGTCCATCAGCACCAGATCCGGCTTGAGCTCACGGGCGAGGGTAACCGCCTGCTCACCATTGCTGGCCTGGCCCACGACGTCATAGCCGGACTCGACCAGCATCTCTGCCAGGTCCAGGCGGATCAGCGCCTCGTCCTCCGCAACAAGAATGCGGACCTTGTGCGCGGCGGTAGGTGGTTTGGCGGGCGGGCTGGGAACGGGGTGGGCGTCGGTCACGAAGGCTAGCCTACCTACCCCCTCCCGGCCGGGCGGCCAGAGCCTGCTCCAAGCTCAGCCAACGTTTATCCGGAGAAGGTCTGGTGCTGGCGATTCCAACGCCCTAACGTATCCGCATGTTCGTCAATGCCGTGAAGAGAGCTCCGCGATTCGTGATGAGTGTGATCGCCACGGTTGTCCTTGCTCTTCTCGTCTTTGCCGTCGCAGGGGCGTCCGTTCTGGGCGTCTCCCTCGCCGTTCAGGGATGGGCCGCCCACCCGCCAACGACAGTCCACGCTCCCGTACAGCGATAGGCGTCATCGCGTTCTTCAGAAACTCTGTTTTGGGGGAAGGGGGAATCGAGCCCTCTCCTGCACGTACTTCGGGTATGTCGAACTGGTCCGTGCGCTCAGCAGTTTCACCTAACCATCTCAGCGACGAGAGGAAGCCAAATGTCCGGCTACAGCGTCAGTTTCCGCAGCGCGCTTCGTGGGTACAACCAGGACCAGGTGGACCACCATATGAATGAGCTGGCGCAGGCGGCGGCGTCAGCCTGGCAGGAGGCAAACGAGCGCACCCGCCAGATCGAGGATCTCAGGGCAGCCAACAGCATGCTCAAGAACGAGGTGGCAGCTCATGCCCAACGGGCGCGGGAGCTCGAACGAGCACAGCTGGAGTCCGCAGAACCCACCTACACCGGTCTTGGCGAACGCATCGGCTCAGTCCTGACACTGGTAGACAACGAAGTCAGTGAGCTGCGGACGCGCGCTCATGCGGGCGCGGAGAACATCCTCGCGCTCGCTGAGGAGAACGCTCTCGCGACCCGCCAGGACGCCGACAAGTATGCGAGGGAGACCATCAGCGCAGCCGAAGACGAGGTGGCCCGGATCCTGGACGAGGCCCGACAGAACGCAGACAGCCTTGTGGATGACGCCATCCAGCAGGGGGAAGGCATTCGAGAGGACGCCAGACAGGAGGCGGACAGCCTGAGAGACGAAGCAGACCGCCAGGCAATGGCCCGACAGGACGCAGACCGCCAGGCAATGGCCCGGCGGGAAGAGGCCGAAGCCCTCTACGAGCAGGCACGTGCCAAGTCCGCGGCCGCGGCGGTCGACTTCGAGACGACTCTCGCCGCGCGGCGCGAAGCGTCAGCCCTGGAGTTCACTGCACAGGTCACCGCAGCCGAGCAACATCTGGCCGCCGTCCGGCTTCGTTCGGAGCAGGTTCGCAGCGACTCAGAGCAAGCGCAGCAGGAAGCCGCGTCGAAGATCGCCCGGCAGCTGGAGCAGGCGACGTCGCGCGCTCAGGCTGTGGTGGCCGAGGCCAAGACCAAGGCTGAGCGCATCCGGGAGAGCTCCGATCGCGAGCTCGCTTCCGCTACGCAACGTCTTGACAGCGTCAATGCGCAGATTTACAACGTTCGCCACGACCTCTCTTTGCTCGGTGGCGCCAGCAGGGCCAACCCGATGGGCCTGGCAGAACCTGCTCTCGACCAGAGTCAGGCAATGGGTGAAGTCGGGCAGGAGGTCGACGAGGTCGACGAGGTCGGGCAAGAGGTTCTGGCCAACGTACTGACCGTCCAGGCAGCTGACTGAAGTCACAGGGCCAGCACCGGGTTGAGCGATCAGTAGCTGATCGGTGCTGGCCCTCGTCCGGGCGACAACCCATCAGGCGGGCGAAGAACGATTTCGGCGGTACTAGTCGACCTGATCCACGTACGCCCTCCACCAGTCATCACGGTGAAGATCCGTACACCCATGCCAACATGTCCGGTACAGGTACGCGCTCCACCAGTCATCACGGTGAAGACCTGCACACCCAGACCAACACGTCCATGACGGCCAGCCCTTCGGGAAGGTCCAGACCTTCCACCCAAGATCATCCAGGTCGTCAAGGCCTGTCACCGGACTCATCCGACGCTGTCTGAAAATCAGCGGCAGGTAGGCCAGCAACCACACCAACGAGATGACGCAGATGGCGCTTGGTATCAAGAAGGCAGCCTTGACAAAGGTCACGTGCTCCCCCCTCCCCATCAGGTGGCACATCTCCATCCCCCGAAAGCGAAACCTCGCTTCCGCCTTCTGGGATGACAGTAAATTGTGACGCGCGTCGTGGCTGCCCACAAGTGATCTGACAAGGGGAATCCGGTCAGTCGCCCCATAACTCGTGACGAGGGCAGGACTCGAACCCTTTCATAGGTACCTGGCGCAGCGAATCGACTGTTCTTTGTTGGCTCCAGCGACCCGTGAAGGGCTCGTTCGGCCCATCGGAAGACCACGCCTCAGGGTCATGCCGCCATGATGGCCCCGGTGCCAGCCTTCGATGGGTTCGGCGGACGGCCCGGCGGCCCGACCCTGCCGGGTCAGTGCAGCGGCAGGGCGAAGACGTGCTCGCGGTTATGCATGGCGCCGGTGGGGTGGAACCCGAAGCGCTCGTAAAACGGCATGGGGGACCCTTCGCCGGGCACCGCGCTGGTGACGAGCTCGACCGCGCCGGGCCGCCCGCGGACGTACTCCACCACGAGTCCCAGGGCCGCTGTGCCGTATCCGCGCCTCTGCTGACCGGCATCGATCAGCAGCCGCCACAGGTAGTAGGGGTCGCTGAACTCCGGGTTGCCGGCCGGCACTCCGTCGGTGATCATGACGAACCCGACAGGGGTCTGGCCGGCATAGATCGCCCGGAACCACGGGCAGGCATCGGGTTTTCTTGCGGCCTCCTCCAGCGAGAGAGCGACGCTGTCCACGAGGTCGACCTGCTCGGGGGTGACCGCCAGACGCAGTATGTCGTCCCGGTTGGCGGCCGTGATCTCGCGCAGTGTCACGGTCGTTGGGGTCACCTTCTCGGTGTCGCCCCCCAGACGGAGCAGCTCGCCGAATAAGCAGGGTCGAGGCTGGCGGCCAGGCTGAGGTAGCCGCCGGCTTCGGCCGTGCGACCGGTACGTTCGAGCGCCTTGCCCAACATGTGCAGGGCGTCCGCGTCCAGCGGGTCCTGCCGGACGAGAATGCGCAAGGTCGACTCGGCCGCGCTGAGCGCTCCGGCGTCGTTGTAGGCCAGGGCCAGCAGGCGCAGGATCGCCTGGTCACCGGGGAGCTGTTCGGCGGCGTTTTCCAGCAACGGAATCGCCGCGGCGCCATCCCGGTCGGCCAGCAGCCGCTGGGCTAGGCGGTACAGGGTGTAGACGTCGTTGGTCATATCCCCTCAATTGTCTTTCGCCTTACGCGTGCTGGGAAGACCCCGCGCCTGGGTGTTCGAGGGCACCGGCATGATGACCACGACCTGCCTGCGGTGCATGGAGTATCAGCCAAGCCGTTTGCCATCCTATTGAGCTGTCTCAGACAGGGCTGCCAGCACCAGCCCTCCGAGCCCGGCTCGATCAGCCACATCGCCAACGAGTCCGGCCCCATGTACTCCCCCACACCCTGCGCCAGCAGCCAGTCGGCGGGGGCCATGACCACTGGCCCCGTATGTCCGCCCACCACGCGTGAAAGCTCGATCCACCGCCCGAGGGGCAGAATAGGTCCGACGGCGTTGAAGGTGCCGGTGGTACCTTCCTGCGCAGCATCCAGCAGCCACGAAGAAAGGTCCCGGACGTCGACGACCTGCGTCATCGCGTGCGGGGTGTCGGGGACGAGCATCGGTCCGCGGCGGTCACGCGCGGCGCGGGCAACCCAGTAGCCGGATCGTCCGGTGTGATCCCCCGGCCCGCCGATAAGGCCGGGTCTGGCCACCAGCAGCCGGTCGCCGACGGCGTCGCGGGACGCCTGCTCGCAGGCGACCTTGGCTGCGCCGTACTGTTCGAGATCGACCTCGTCGCGATCGCTCGCAGGGAGCACCTGTGCGGTTTCGTCGGCTCCTGGCGTGTCGTGGGAGGCGTACATCTTGCCGGACGAGACATAGGTCCAGTGCCTGGCCTGCCGGTGAAGCGCGCTGAGCGCGCCGCGGACCAAACCGGGCTGCCACGACACCTCAACCACGGCGTCCCAGCTCCGGTTGGTCAGCGCGCCGTATGCCTTTGGGGCACGTCTATCCGCAGCAACCAGGACCGCGCCGCCGGCGACAGACCCGCTGCGGCCGCGGGCCAGGCAGGTCACGTGATGACCACGTCCCACACCCTGGCGAGCAAGTTCGCGTCCCAGCCACCCCGTCCCGCCAAGCACCAGCAGCTCCATGCCGTGCAGTCAACCAAACGCCACCCGCGATAACTACGCAGTTCGCAGCCGGCGTAACCACCAGGTCAGCAGCCAACCGCGGCGCAACCGTCGGGCAGAGAGAGGCAGGAACTCGACCTGGGCGGTCATGGCGGAGCTCGCCTGTCGCAGCAGCCCTTCTAGCGAATAGCCGGAACCTCCCGATCTGTCCACCCTCAGACGACGAGCTTCACGCCGACCAGTACCAGGTATGCAGCCGCACCCACAGCGACCACGCGCAGCATCGAGGAGCGTCGCCACGCCAGGACCGCTGCAAGCGCCAAGGCGAGGATGACGGCCACGTCCGGCTTGGTCGAGCCCGTGCCGTGCGGTGACACGGAAGGGGTCCCCAAGCATCTGGCTGCGGCCGGAGCACGGCTCCCGTGGCCCCACACCACGCCTCACTCGCTCGGGGGTCGCAGCAGCTGCCATCGCGCTGGCCGACGCGGACGGACTGGCCACCGTCACCATGCGATCGGTCGCCTCAGCTTTGGCCACGGCGCCTTCTACCGCTCATCGGCTACTTGCGCGCCCAACGGCAGATCCGGTAACACTCGCCATCCTGGCGGGGCGGTTCAGCGGCCGCATGTATGCAGGAAGTATGTCCTGCGCAGCCCCATGTAAACGATCGCGGTGTGCGCGCCGGTCTTGTCAACGTAGGGGACTTCGGCAGTTCCGCCGTAGATGGTCAATTTGCCTGCGACAGCGGTGCTACTCACCCCGCACTGCTCCTGAACGACGCGCCGCACATCGTTCCTAGTCTGTGAGGCAGCGAGGAAGAGTGGGCCGTAGATGGCGCCAAAGACAATCACGAAGAGCGCCAGAACTATTAGCAGCGGTCGGAAACTTTGGCGCCCGCGGGCATCCGTCCCTGGCCCCGGTCCGGCCCGCCGACCGAGTGGCATTGCTGTTCCTTCCCCTGTGCCGAGAGTACGTCTCCCAGCGACTGTCGCCTAAGGTGTTGCACAACACGTCCCTCACCGTGCCTGTGGCACCCACGACGCAATATTGCCACAGACGACCATGAACTTGGACAGGCGCGGATCCGGGTTGTCGTTTAGCCCGCATCCGCTCATCGAATCCGGTCGTCCGCATCGCCGAAACGCGGCGAAGGGACGCGGGAGGCTCCCCGCCTCCCGGACCGGGGCAACCCTTGCTCGCCAATCGCGAGGGGGACGCGAGATGCGCTCCACGGCGGAGGATGTGCACATGACGGGCGTGCGGCCCGCGGTGGCATGACGCATGTCGTCCGGGCCGTTCACCAGATGAAGACTGTGGCCGGTGTGACAACGAGCGAATCGCGGCGAGTGAGTGCGTTGCGCTGACCCGTCATGGTCTGGTGCCCAAAGCGCTCGAGAGGTTCAATCAAAGGGGCGCCGACTCGAGTCCAAGGGGCGACGACTCGAGCCGCCGTCCACAGGCCCGGGCTCAAGCCTCGGGTGCGGGTGTCGTCAACGAGACGCTGAGCGTGGAGGAGGGTTAAGCGTGAGCAACAACAACGCCGGTTCGGCCGCGGGTGGCGGGATGCCTTCGGCCGGACCCAACGAAGCAAGGAGCCCAGCGGGCGAAGGCCGTGGTCGGCCGGACGGATCACCACCCTGGTCGTGGGCAGCCTGCTGCTGGTTGTTGCCTTGCGAATCCGGGCAGCTGGTGGTGTCCTCGCACTGGCTGACAAAGGGCTGCGCGACGACCAGGGCTACTTCACGCGCGGTCCTCAGCCATTGTCCAGCACTGGCTACGCGATCGCTTCGGAGCGGGTTGAGCTGAACCTGGGGGGCGCCGGCACGTTCGCGGCCGACAGGGTCGTCGGAGACCTGAAGGTCACCGTCACCCCCAGCGGCGACGCACCGGTCTTCGTCGGCATCACATCCGCTGACGCCGCCCGCTACCTGGCCGGGGTGGAACACTCGGTGGTTCTCGACTTCCCCTCGCGTCCTGGCCGAGTCGGCGATCCGGTCTACTGGCAGGAGGCGGGCGGCCCTCCTGATCTGGCGCCTGGACAGGCCAACATCTGGGCGGCCCGAGCCTCCGGTACCGGCACACAGTCTGTGGTCTGGACGGCCGAGTCCGGCGACTGGGCGGTGGTCGTGATGAATGTGGACGGCAGACGCCCCATCTCCGCGGACGTCGCCGTTGGGGCAACCTTCCCGGGCATTGGCCTGGCCGTAGGGATTCTGCTCGCGATCGCACTATTTCTGCTTGCCCTGGCGATCATCCTCATGGTCGCGGCCCTGCGGACACGGACCAAGTATTCACCGGCTCCGGGCGCACCAGCTCGGTAGGCGACAAGACCCTGATGTCACGGCTGCCCACCGCCCGTGGTGGCGACGCACCCACCGACGTCCACCGGCGGGTGGCGCCCGACGCGCCGTTCGTACACCACGTTGGCGGCCACCGCGGGAACCAGCGCGCCGGGCGCCCGGCGCGACCCGCTCATAGCCCCTCCACGAACGGCCGGGCAAGGATCGGAGAAGTCGCGAGAAGAAGTGTCCTTCGGGTCGATGCCCGGTGACGCAGCTCCGCCACTCGGGCGCGAGTCCGGTCCGTGACGCAGGCGCAGCCAGTCCCGTCGGCGACGCGCTGGACGTGGGCTCGGCTGCGCCTGCACACAGCGTCCGGTGCTTTTGCGACCCGGTGCTGCCGCTCCATGCGCGTGAAACGGGCAGTTGCCTGTGCGGACCCGGTCGCAAAGCCTTCTGTGGCAGGTTGTCGTATGGGAGGTTGTCGTATCGGCGGGATGTCGTTCGTGGTGGGAGTAGAAGGCGGTCATCGGGACCGCCCGGAACTGAGGAGAAGTGGGATGACGCACTACCTGTTGGCCGTTCACGGCCCCGCCGAAATGGCTGAGTTTGGCAACTACGGCTCCAAGGAGGCGATGGAGGAGGCGTTCGCCGCGACCGGCGCCTTCAATGACAAGCTCCAGTCCGATGGCTACTGGGTCTTCGCCGGTGGGCTTCAGTCGGCATCGACCGCTACCGTCGTCGACGGTCAGGGTGAGACGCCGGTGATGACCGACGGCCCTTACCTCGAGACCAAGGAGGTCATCGGGGGTTTCTGGGTCATCGACGCGCCCGACCTCGACGTGGCGCTCAGGCTCGCGGCCGAGGGGTCCAAGGCGTGCCGGGGCAAGGTCGAGGTCCGTCCGTTCGACGGCCTCGCCTGAGCCGGCCCGAACGACGCCTGATCGATGCAGAGCGGAACGGCGGCCGTCGAGCGGGTCTTCCGCGAGGAGTACGGCCGCCTGATCGCCTCGCTCGTCCGCCGCTTCGGTGACATCGACATCGCCGAGGAGGCGGCGGGCGAGGCGCTCGTGGCCGCGTTGGAGAAGTGGCCGGAGTCCGGCGTACCTCCCAACCCCGGCGGCTGGCTCACCACCACCGCGGGCAACCGCGCGATCGACCGGATCCGCCGCGAGAAGCAGCGCGACGCGAAGCACCAGGCGGCCTTCATGCACCACGACGACACGCCCCACGAGCAGACCGGACCGGTCGAGGACGACCGGCTGCGGCTGCTGTTCACCTGCTGCCACCCGGCGCTCGCACCGCAGGCGCGGATCGCGCTGACGCTCCGCCTCCTGGGCGGGTTGACTGTGGCTGAGATCGCGCAGGCGTTCCTCGTGCCCGAGACCACGATGGCGCAGCGGATCAC
>JBDTWH010000181.1:0-25653 GCA_040006795.1 Actinomycetota bacterium
ATTCCCCGTGTCTCCACCCAGGTCAGAGGCCCTTTCCGCTCGACGGGAAGGGCCTCTTTCATGCCCGCACTCCAGCAAAGAACGACATACAGGCCCCCCTCTCCGGTCGTGAGGACCAGACCTGACGCCGGATTTGGTCTTTGATCCTCTGTTGCAGCCATGCGATGCGCGCCTCTCCCGACGTGAGGTCGACGGCCCAGGACAAGCTATTGCTGACTACTTTGTCGTGCGAGGACCATCATCGACATGAAATGTCAGTTGCCGACCCCGGCCCCGCAGGGACCAATGACCCCACCGGCCCAATCCGTCTACCGAAATGGTGGCAAGCTGCCGTCATCGCCGCGACGAGCGGCGCGCTGGCACTGCCCGGCTACGTCCTTTGGCAGAGCGTCACGACCTGCGGCGGCGGGTTGGAATGCCTGCTGAACCTTCCGGTCGCCGGCGCCTTCTCGGTCGTCGTGATGCCTGTCACCGCCTGGCTGGTCTGGAAGGGTGCCGGATCCCGCGCCCCTTCCTGCTGGCCGTGGCCACGGTGGCGATGGTCTGGAGAGGGCTTCTGTCCAACCGGGTTCGGCTGGGGGTTGTCGCGCTGATCCCTCTGCTGAGCCTGGCGGGGCATGCAGTCGGCGAGCGGGTCGCCAGGCAACAGCACCAGGACAGGCTGAGCGCCATCGGCGTGACGATGTACATCCCCGAGATCTCCGACCGTGCCACCCCCTCGGACGCCTCGGCGTGGGGAACCCTTTCACCGAGACCGCGCGCCACATCCAGATCTCCTACTGCTACCAGTCAGCCAACGGCGCGAACCAGGAGGGCCCGATCCTGACCCTCTTGGCCACCACCGACGGCGGATGGGCCGATGCGGTCCGGGCCGGATACATTCCCGGCGGGGCCGGCACCCCGGACAGCACCTGCCACAAGACGGCCGACGGGTTTGTGGCCGACTGGCCCGTCTCTAGCTACCGAGGTGTCCAGCGGGATGATTCTGGTTTGAAGCTGCCCACCCGATCGGTGACGTGGGATGGACCGGCGCCCATCGCCTCACGTAAAATCTGACCTGCGTGCCCTTTTCTTCCGTGAATGCTGATGAAGGGCTATCTCTGAGGCGCAAATGCGGGATAGGCTTCAAGACGTGCCCATCTTCCGTATCCGTGAGGCTGCCGACCTGCTCGGGGTGAGCGATGACACCGTGCGCCGATGGGCCGACGGGGGGCGGGTCCCGACGATCACCGACCATGCCGGCCGCATGAGCATCGACGGCGCGGCCCTGGCCCGATTTGCCATTGAGCTTGCGGCGTCTTCCGATCGACCCGAACCGCGGCCCGCGGTCTCCGAGTCGGCCCGAAACCGCTTCGTCGGACTGGTCACCCGGGTGGTCCGCGACACGGTGATGGCCCAGGTCGAGATCCAGGCCGGCCCGCACCGGATCGTGTCCCTGATGAGTCGTGAGGCGGCAGACGAGCTCCAGCTGGAGCCGGGCGTCCTGGCCGTCGCAGTCGTGAAGTCCACCAACGTGGTGGTCGAGGTACCCGCCCATCCCTGAACCCACCGACCTGGCGGCGCATCGGGCGCCGGAGCCCAGGCCGCCTAACCTGACCCTTGGAGCGTGGCAGATGCGTCGAACCGCCCTCAGAGTCACCGTCGTGGCCACCGCCGGGCTCCTGCTGGCGGGGTGCGGCTCGTCCAGCACCCCCACCGCTCCCGGCACACCTTCGACCGCCGCGTCGAGCGCGCCGGGTCTTTCCGGGACGATCAACGTCTTTGCGGCGGCGTCCCTGAAGGAGGGGTTTACCACTTTGGGCAAGCAGTTCGAGGCGGCTCACCCGGGCACCAGGGTTGTGCTCAACTTCGGTCCGAGCTCAGGCCTGGCGACCCAGATCAACCAGGGCGCGCCCGCGGACGTGTTCGCCTCGGCCAGCACCAGGAACATGGACCAGGTCGTCGCGGCCGGAGTGGCAACGTCCCCGACAGACTTCGCCGGCAACGTCATGGAGATCGCGGTCCCGCCCGCGAACCCGGCCGGTATCAGCCAGCTTTCGGACCTGGCCAGGTCCACGGTCAAGGTGGCCCTGTGCCAGAAGGCGGTTCCGTGTGGGGTGAGCGCCGCCAGGGCGCTCAGCAACGCCAACCTCACCGTGACCCCGGTGACCCAGGAGGTTGACGTCAAGTCGGTCCTCGCCAAGGTCACCCTCGGTGAGGTCGACGCCGGGGTCGTCTACGTCACCGACGTACGGGCCGCCGGGACCAAGGTCAAGGGCGTCGTGATCCCCGCCGACGTCAACGCCTCCACCAAGTACCCGATCGCCACCTTGACCAAAGCGCCGAACAAGGTCACCGCCCAGGCGTTCACCGACTACGTCCTGTCCGCCGACGGCGCGAGGGTCCTGGCCGCTGCCGGGTTCACCAAGCCCTGACCGGGGCCACCGTATGACGCCGTCTCGAGAGCGATCGTGACATCCAACGACCGGCCACCGGCCGGGCAGGCGCCTGCCCGGAGGTCTCGGCATGCGGTCCGCACGGTTCAAGCCAGAGGCGCGACCCCGTGGCCGCTCGGCATTCCGGCCCTGCTGGCCGCGCTGTTTCTTCTCGTGCCGCTGGCCGGGCTCCTGGTGCGTGCGCCGTGGCGCGGGCTGGGCGGCATCCTGGCCGACCGCCAGGTTCTGGACGCCCTCCGGTTGTCCCTGGTGTGCGCCAGTGCCGCCACGGCAGTGTCCGTGATCCTCGGTGTGCCCCTGGCCTGGGTGCTGGCCCGGTCACAGCTGCGGGGGATGTCGGTCCTGCGGGCGCTGGTGACCCTGCCGCTGGTGTTGCCGCCGGTCGTCGGTGGGGTGGCCCTGCTGCTGGCGTTCGGTCGGCAGGGCGTCCTGGGCCGACTGCTGGACCAGTGGACCGGTATCACGTTGCCGTTCACCACCGCCGGCGTCATCGTCGCCGAGACCTTCGTTGCGATGCCGTTCCTGGTCCTCACCGTCGAGGGGGCCTTTCGGGCTGCCGACCGAGGCTTCGAGGAGGCGGCCGCCACTCTCGGCGCCTCACGCCTGACCGTATTCCGGACGGTCACCATCCCTCTGATCTCGCCGTCTCTGCTTGCCGGGGCGGTGCTGTGCTGGGCCCGCGCCCTGGGGGAGTTCGGCGCCACGATCACCTTCGCGGGCAACTTCCCCGGTCGCACTCAGACCATGCCCCTTGCCGTGTACATCGCCCTGGAGAGTGACCCCGACGCGGCCATCGCCCTGTCGTTGGTTCTGCTCGTCGTGTCCATTGCCGTCCTGGCTGGGCTGCGCGGCCAGTGGGCGAACTTCGGCACCGCCGCATGAGACCGCACCTCAGCCGCGCGATGGCCTCGCCGGTCGACCAGGTCGGCCCGACCGGTCATGACCGGTCGGCGTTGTCGGACAACTCCCGCGACGGCCTGGTCATGACCGGAGCTGTCGAACGCGGCACCTTCCGGCTTGAGGTCGACCTCACCGCCGCCCCCGGCGAGGTCCTCGGCGTCCTCGGGCCGAACGGAGCCGGCAAGACCACGCTGCTGCGGGCACTCTCCGGGCTCGACGCGCTCACCAGCGGCTCCATCCGCCTCGGGGCGCTGACCCTGGACGATGCGGCGACCGACACTTTCGTGCCCACCGAGCACCGACCGGTCGCCCTGGTCTTTCAGAACTACCGTCTGTTCCCCCATCTGAACGTGAGGGACAACGTCGCCTACGCTCCCCGCGTCCAGGGGGCAGCCCGCCGCCAGGCACGCGCAACCGCCGACACCTGGCTGGAACGGTTCGACCTGAGCGCCCTGGCCACCCGGCGCCCGCACCAGATCTCCGGCGGGCAGGCACAGCAGGTCGCCCTGGCCCGAGCCCTGGCGGCCGACCCCGGGCTCCTACTCCTGGACGAACCACTGTCGGCGCTGGACGCCAGGACCCGCCTTGACGTGCGCGCCCAGCTCCGCACCCACCTCAAGCAGTTCACCGGACCGGCCCTGATCATCACCCACGACCCCCTGGAGGCGATGATCATGGCCGACCGGCTCGTGGTCATCGAGAACGGCCGAGTTGTCCAACAGGGCAGCCCCGCCCAGGTCGCCCGCCAGCCGGCCACCCAGTACGTGGCACGCCTGGTCGGCCTGAACCTCTACGCCGGCACCCTTGAGGCGGCTACCAACCGCGTCCACCTCGACGAAGGCGGGACCTTCACCGTCACCATGGGCGACGGTGGCTTCCCGGCACCGGACGCGGCCCGGCCGCCGGCCGACCGCGTGCTGGTCGGGTTGCGCCCGTCTGCCATCACCATCCACACCGCGCAACCTGCCCATGCCAGCCCCCGCAACGTCTGGAAAGGGACGATCGGCGGGCTCGAGCTGCTGGCCGACCGAGTCCGCGTCCAGGTCGACGCCACCCCGGCGGCGCTCGTCGACATCTCCGCAGCCGCAGTGGCCGACCTCGCCCTTCGACCCGGCACCGTTGTCTGGCTCTCAGCCAAAGCCACCGAGACCGAGGCGTATCCCGATCCGGGAGCACCCAGCCCCAGGCCCACCGAAGAGGAGTGAACCCCCGTCCGACATCACGGAAGAGGATCACGCCCGATCGCCCATCGGCGTCACCTCTTGCCTCAGTGCGTGGCGGCGACCACATGCTGGCTGACAAGATCGGCATCCAGGGCTGGCGTCAGCCGGACAACAGCGGTGTTTGTCAGATGCGAGATGTCCTTGTAGAGCAGCGTGTTCCCGAGCACGGCAGGGCAGGTCGCCGGCCCCGGCGGGCAGAGCAGCCCGGTGAGGTCAACCATCGTCACCCCGGGGACTGTCCCCGAGGTGATCGCAGCGGCCAGCGGGTCTTCGGGCAGCCCTGTGGCCCGGGGGAAAGCGCATCGGGCCCAGGCTGAGGCCGCTCCCGAGATGCAGGCGGGCACGTCCTCTCCGGGATACGGGTTGTCCCGCAGATACACGATCGGCACACCGAGGCGGGCCAGTCGGGCCAGAGACGCCCGCCAGCCGGCCATCACCACGTTCTGGTCGCCGAGGTAGTGGTTCAGGGACGACACGAATATCACGGCAGGCCTGGGTTCTGTGGCCAGCCGGTCCAGGACACTCTTTCGCCAGGTCGTGCATTCTGTGTACGGTCGGCCCAGCTCTTTCGGCACCGTCACGAACGCCGGCAGCGGGCACCCACCCTTGGCGAGCATCTCAACGTCCCAGCCCCTGGCACCGGCAACGTGTTGAACGCCGCTGAACCACTGCACAGCATGGGAGTCCCCAAGCAGCACCACATGTCCCTGAGACCCGGCGGGCCCGATCATGCACGGCGGGCTGACGACGGTATGCGCGTCCAGCTGGCACGCCTTCGGGTATGTCGGGAGATCGGCGCGGGCGTTCGCCGGTGAAGGCGATACCGGCCCGGAGTGCGACTGACCGGAGGCGCCGAACGGGTCGCCCACCGTGGCGGGCACCGATGCGACGCCGGGGCTCGCCTCTGCCCCGGCCAGATCTGCGGCCGAAGCGCCCACGGCCGTGGCTGCCAGCAGTGGCACGCACATGGCCACCGCCCCTGTGGTCAGGCTCAGGCCCGGGCGCTTGACCAAGAGTCCAGCGAAACGGATCCGGTTCTCGACGAGGGTCATGGTCGCCCAGGCGGGGAATCCCGCACCGAGCACGAGGGCGAGCTTTACCGGCCAGGCCAGGGGCCCGGTGACCGCCTCAGCCAGCACGAGCACGGGCCAGTGCCACAGGTACCAGGTGAAGGACAGCCGCCCCAGCCTGCGCATGGTGACGGTGCCGAGCCAGGGGGTGGGACTGAGCCAGCTCTCGGTGAGGCCGTGTCTGGGATGGGCACCGGCAGCAATGACGGCCGCGGTGCCCAGAGTGGGCAGCAGAGCCGCCACTCCGGGATACGCAGTCAGGCCATCGAAGGCGACGACGGCCCCGGCGATCGCGGCCAGCCCGATCCACCCGCTCCACCCGGGTGGAGCCGGGATCCGGAACCAGCCGGCGTGAGGCGAGCCAGGGCCCCGCGTTTCGTGACCCCGCCCTCCGGCAACCGGCGTGGCTCTACCTGAGGGCAGCCAGACCGCCAGGAGTGCCCCCACCCCGAACTGCCAGGCCCGGGTGGGCGAGCCGAGAAAGGCCAGGGGCGGGTCGACTGGGGTCAGCACGATCGAGAGCGCGAAGGATGCGGTGATCACGACAACCAGAACGGTCGCGACCACCCGGGGCAGAGAGAGGCGCCGCCGCCGGGCGATCGCGGACGCAGCCAGAACCAGCCCCGGCCAGATGAGGTAGAACTGCTCCTCAACCCCAAGCGACCAGAAGTGCAGCACGGGGCTGACCGCCAGCCCGGCCCGGGAGTAGTCGACCTGGCCGGAGATGAACCACCAGTTCGGCACATAGATGGCGCAGGCCAGGACGTCGTGCATGAGATCGACCTGCCGCAGCGGGGTCAGGACCAACCACCCCAGGGCCAGCACCGATAGCAGGACCACACCGGCAGCGGGAAGGATGCGCCGGGCCCGCCGCGCGTAGAAGTCCTTCAGTGACAGCCGGCGGCCCTCCAGCAACGGCCGGAGCAGCTGCTGGGTGATGAGGTACCCCGAGATGACGAAGAACACGTCCACCCCGATGAACCCGCCGGTCAGGTACGGCACACCGGCGTGAAAGGCGAGGACAGCGAGTATCGCCACCGCGCGCAGGCCCTCGATGTCTGCGCGCCGGGCTCCGCGCACGCTCGAGGGCGACGCGGGTGCTTTCACGGCGTCACGAGAGAGCAGCGACGTCAGGGCAGTCAGGAGATCGGGGTCGAGTCGCGATGCGTGGCGGGTCGGGGCACCAGGGTCCTCCAGGAGATCATGAGCCGCCAGCGTGCGGCCACGGACTGCAAGTCCGCCTCAGGCTGGCGTTAACAAACCCTCAAGACCCGAAGCGGGAGATTCACAGATGGGGGGAGGCAGGAATACGGTCACAAGATGACAGCGGCGATCACGACTTCAGGGCTGACAAAGTCGTTCGGCACCACGAAGGCGCTCGACGGTCTTGACCTGAGCGTCGCCACCGGCGAGGTGTATGGGTTCCTTGGTCCGAACGGCGCAGGGAAGTCCACCACGTTCAGGGTCCTGCTCGGGCTGCTGCGCCCAGACTCCGGTGAGGCCACCCTCCTGGGGGGTGATCCCTGGCGAGACGCCGCGAGTCTGCACCGCCGGCTGGCGTATGTCCCCGGTGACGTCAACCTGTGGCCGAGCCTGTCCGGCGGTGAGGTCATCGACCTGCTGGGCCGGCTCCGCGGAGGATTGGATGAACGCCGCCTCAAGAGCCTGCTCGACCGCTTTGACCTCGACCCCCGCAAGAAGGGCCGGGCCTACTCAAAGGGCAACCGGCAGAAGGTGGCCCTGGTGGCAGCTCTGGCCTCTGATGTTGAGCTGCTGATCCTGGACGAACCCACCGCGGGGCTGGATCCGTTGATGGAGAGCGTGTTTCGTGACTGCATCCAGGAGGAGCGGCCGCGTGGCCGGACCCTGCTGTTATCCAGCCACATACTCTCCGAGGTCGAGCACTTGTGTGATCGGGTGACCATCATCAAGGACGGTCGCGTTGTCGAGACCGGGACGCTGGCCGAGCTCCGACACCTGACCCGAACCCACGTCGAGGCAGAGCTGCTGGGACCGGTCCCCGCTGATCTCGTCGGGTTGAGCGGGGTGCACGACGTGGTCGCCATCGGCCCGAAGGTGACCTGTGAGGTCGACGCCGGCCATCTCGGCGTGCTTCTGGAACGCCTCACGGCCATCGGGGTGAGTACGTTGCTGAGCGCCCCGCCCACGCTCGAGGAGCTGTTCCTGCGTCACTACGCCACGGCAGTTCCGTCGTTGAGTCCCCCGAACGTCGGGAAGCCCGCGTGAGCACCCGGACGGCACCACGCGATACGGGGTCCCGGGAAGCCGCTGAGGTCGGGTCGACCGGCACGCTGACGGGGCTGGGGCCGATGATCCGGCTGGCCCTGCGCCGTGACCGCATCTGGTGGCCGGCGTGGATCCTGGTTCTCGCCACCCAGGTCGTGGCGACGGCGGGAGCCTATGAGTCGCTTTTTCCGACAGCCCAGTCGCGGCTCCAGCTCGGCCCCACCATGGGTCGCAACACCTCTCTGAGAGCGATGTACGGACCTGCGTTCGACCTCTCCAGCGCCGGCGGGTTCACCGCCTGGCGGATGGGTGGTTTCGTGGCCGTGTTCATCTCGTTGATGAGCCTGCTGGCGGTCATCCGGCACACCCGGGCGGAGGAGGAGGCGGGCCGCCTCGAGCTGTTGCGTTCAGGAGTCGTCGGCCGGCACGCGCCCCTGGCAGCCGCCCTGCTCGTCACCATCGCCGCGAACGTCGTCCTGGCCGTGATCGTCATGGTCGGCCTGGTCAGCCAGAAGCTTCCCGTCGCTGGCGCGGTCGCCCTGGGCCTGGGATTCCTGGGGTGCGGCATCGTGTTCGCCGGGCTCGGTGCCGTCACTGCCCAGATCAGCGAGAACGCCCGCCCGGCACGAGGGATGGCGGCCGCTGTCCTCGGCGTGGCCTTCCTGCTCAGGGCGGTCGGGGACGGCTCTGGCACCGCCCCCTGGCTGAGCTGGCTCTCCCCCATCGGCTGGAGCCAGCAGGTGCGTCCCTTCGCCTTCGAACGGTGGTGGGTGCTGGTCATACCGTTGGCCGTGGGAAGTTCCCTGATTGCGCTCGGGGTGGCGCTGGAGGGTCGGCGCGACTTCGGTGCCGGACTGCGCCCGGCGCGCCTGGGTCCGGAGCGCGCAGCCAACGGGCTGTCGAGCGCGGCCGGACTGGCCTGGCGACTTCACAGCGGCTCCTGGCTCGCCTGGACCATCGGTGTGGCCATCTTCGCCGGAGCCATCGGATCGGTGGCCAACGGGGTGCTGGACATCCTCACGGGCAGTCCGCAGCTCGAGGAGATATTCAGGCGGATCGGTGGCGGGCAGTCGCTGATCGACGAGTTCTTCGCCGCGATACTGCCGCTGATGGCGACGGCGGCCACCATCCACACAGTGCAGGCGATGCTGCGGCTGCGCACGGAGGAGACCGAGATCCGTGCCGAACAGGTCCTGGGCACGGCGGTGACCCGGACACGGCTGATGGGAAGCCACCTGGTGCACGCGGTGGCCAGTCCACCGATCCTGATGACGATCATCGGGCTGTCAGCCGGCGGTGCGTATGCCATGTCCGCCCATGACGCAGGCAAGGTCTGGGCGGTGCTCGGCGGTGCGTTCGTCCTCGTCCCGGCGATGTGGGTCTTCACCGGTGTCACCATGGCCCTGATCGGGCTCGCGCCCGACCGCAGCGTCCTGGCCTGGGCAGTGCTCGCCGCCTGTGGCGTGCTGGGTCAGCTGGGCCCGATCCTGCAGCTCCCCGACAGGGTATTGCGGATCTCGCCGTTCGCGAATGTCCCGGCACTGCCCCGGGCCGACTTCGAGATCATGCCACTGGTGGTCCTGACCCTGATTGCCATCATTCTGACGGCCGCCGGAATCCGGGGATTCCAGCGCCGAGACATCGGCTGAGCGAGCCATTAAGGCCCCAGCGAGCGAACGACGAAGCAAGGCAAGGAGGGATGTGGGCCGCGGAGCCCATCAAGGGAGCCTGCGAGCAGGGCGAGCGGCCCGCATCCCTCCTTGCCGCCCCAGACCACCCCGGAGCCCCCCTACCAGTCGGACGGCTCGTAGTCCTTCACGAAGCAGCCGTAGATATCCCGGCCCAGCTCGCCCTGCACGATCGGGTCATAGACGCGGGCTGCCCCGTCGACGAGATCCAGCGGGGCGTGGAAACCCTCCTCGGCCAGCCGTGTCTTGGTCGGGTGCGGGCGCTCGTCGGTGATCCAGCCGGTGTCGACCGCGGTCATCAGGATGGCGTCGGTCTCGAGCATCTCCTGGGCGCTGGTCCGGGTGAGCATGTTGAGCGCTGCCTTGGCCATGTTGGTGTGCGGATGGCCCGGGCCCTTGTAGTTGCGGCTGAACTGGCCTTCCATCGCCGAGACGTTGACGACGTACTTGCGCCGGGCTGCGGAGGCTGCCATCGAGGCGCGAAGGCGGCTGATCAGGATGAACGGGGCTGTGGAGTTGCACAGCTGCACCTCGAGCAGCTCCAGTGGATCCACCTCCTGCACCGGCTGGGTCCAGCTGTTCACGTCGTGCAGGTCGGGAACCAGTCCGCCGGCGTCGATCGCGGTGCCGGCAGCCACCCTTGCCGGGGCAGCGGAGCCCGCGCGCAGTGCCAGAGCGGTCAACGCATGCGGAGCCGTTGCCCGGGCCGTCGCCGGGGTCTGTAACGCTCCGGCCAGGGACGTCGGATGGGCGTCGCTGACATGGTCGAAGCTGATCATCTCGGGAAGCGGGCCGTGGGGCAGCGGATCAGCCTCGGCCCTGACCAGAGGCGCGTAGGAGCCTGGCGACCGTCGTACGGTCTGGGCTGCGTTGTTGATCAGGATGTCCAGTGGCCCTTGTGCGGCCACGGAATCTGCCAGCGCAACGACCTGAGCCGGGTCACGCAGGTCGATCCCGACGATCCGCAGGCGGCTTATCCAGTCGTCGCTGTCCTCCATCGCGGTGAACCTGCGAATCGCGTCGGCCGGAAAGCGAGTGGTGATCGTCGTGTGGGCCCCGTCACGCAACAGCCGCAGCGCGATATACATCCCGATCTTTGCCCGGCCGCCGGTGAGAAGGGCCCGGCGGCCCGTCAGGTCGGTGCGAGCGTTGCGCTTGCCGCGGTTGAGGGAGGCACAAGGGGGGCAGAGCTGGTGGTAGAACGCATCGACGTCTACGTATCTTGACTTGCAGATGTAGCAGGACCGGGGTTGCAGGAGCCTCCCGGCGAGAGCGCCGGTGGAGCTTGACACGAGCTTCAGGCCCTGGGTCTCGTCGTCGATCCGCTCAGGGGCGCCGGTCGCAGTCAAGGCCGTGACGGCGCGGTCATTGGCCAGTACCTTGGTGCGGCGCTCGGCACGCCGCTTTTCCTTGACACCCTTGAACACCCGCGCGGTCGCCCGCCTGATCGCCACGGCGTCGGGGTGCTCGCTCGGCAGCGCGTCAGCCTGGGCAAGGACCCGAAGGCAGAGCTCGAGGTCGGCGGCTGGTATCTGCTGCGTCCCTGCCCCCGGTTGCGCGCGACCGGAGGCCGGACTGCCGGGTTGGCCGGTGGGGTCCCGCCGACCGGTGGGCCCCGCCGCGCTCGTTGCAGGCTTGTCGTCGTCGGTGGGCACCCAGAAACTGTACGCGAGGCGACAGGTAGCCCCTCACCTCACATCGAGGGCAGCCCCGATCGGGACAGAACCCATGTCACCGAGGCGGGACAGAGCACATACCAACGGCACCGGCGCATCGCTGATGAGCGATGTTCCGGTGCCGCTGGTATGCCGTCGTGGCTTTCCCCAGAAGCGTTCTACTTGGGCGGGGTGCCGTCAGAACCGTTCTTGTTGGCAGTGCTCTTCTTCGCGGTGACCGTGCTCGACTTTTCCTTGTCGGTGAGATCAACGTCTTTGGCCTCGCCCGTCGGGTTGTGGCCATCGGTCTCTTGAGGAACATCGATGATCTCGGACTTCGTTGAGGTCGCCGCCGTTGAGGTCGTCGCGCCGGCGGCCATGTCGGTTGCCCCTTCGGGCTGCGAGGTGGAGGAGTGCCGGCCGCCCGGCGCCTCGCCATACCGGTCCGCGAGCGGGGTCGTCCAGGGGTCGTCCTTCGGAGCTGACTTCTTCATGACCGCCATGGCGGCGGCGGCCCCGCCGGCGAGCAGACCAAAGACGAGAAGTACCCGCCTCTTGCGGCCGCCCTTGCGCTTCGCGACTGCGCCGCCGGACATGACCGCGGCAGCGCCCTGCCCGCGGGACACCGCCTCGTCCCTGGCTGTGGCGGTCACGGCCGCCCAGGCGCCGATGGCCTCGGCCAGCCGCGGTATCAGCTCGTCGACGATCTTGTCCCTGGCCGTGTCCACCTTGGGTGCGAGGCCGCTGACCGCAGACTCCAGCCTCGGGGCTGCCACCTCGACGCCTCGCTCAAAGCGTGGCCGGGCCCAGTCGATGGCATTCTCGGTTGCCTGGCCGACGGCCGGCCTAACTCGCTCACGCAACTGCTCGGCGACTGTCGCGGCGGCGTCCGCGAGGGACTCCGACTGGCTCTGATACTTCTCGGTCAGTTCCTCTGTCCTGCTCTTGGTACGGAACATGGGGTCCTCCACAGGTGAGACGGCGTCTTGGCTCCATCCTGCACCGTGACGACCAGCCTGACCACCCGCCCCATGTCGGGAACCGCGGCATCTCCTGCCCAGACCCCCGCGACCCTCACTCGCGTGCGAGGATGACGGCATGAACGTCACCCTTCACACGACCCTCGGCGACATCAATATCGAGATGTTCCCCGACTACGCCCCCAAGACGGTTGCCAACTTCGTCGGACTCGCCAAAGGAACCCTGGACTACCGGGACGACGCCGGGCGTAAGAGCCCGACGCCCTACTACGACGGACTCACCTTCCACCGTGTCATCCCCGGATTCATGATTCAGGGAGGCTGCCCCCAGGGCAGTGGCATGGGCGGTCCCGGGTTCGCGTTCAATGACGAGATCAGCCCTGACAAGAACTTCAGCAAGCCCTACATCCTGGCCATGGCCAACGCGGGCGTGCGCGGCGGGAAGGGCACCAACGGCTCACAGTTCTTCATCACCACGGGCCCGACCCCGCACCTGCAGGGCAAGCACACCATCTTCGGTGAGGTCGCCGACCAGTCCAGCCGCGACGTGGTGGACAAGATCAGCGCCGTCCGCACCGGCGGCGGGGACAAACCGGCGGAGCCCGTCGTTATCAACTCAGTGACGGTCGACGAGGGCTGAGACTCCTCGTTGCTCCTACCGTTTCTCGGCTGAAGGTGAGCGCCCAACATGAGTGAGCCCGCGCCGGTCGAGGCGGAACCGGTCTGCCCGCGGCACCCCGACCGGGTGTCGTATGTGCGCTGCCAGCGCTGCGCTCGACCAACGTGCCCCGAGTGTCAGCGGCCTGCCGCCGTCGGGGTCCAGTGCATCGACTGTGTCCGCGAGGGTCAGAAGAGCATGCGCATGCCGCGCACCCAGTTCGGCGCCAGGGTCTCCCAGGATGGGCGGCCGGTTGTCACGCTGACGATCATCGCCATCTGCGTGGCCGTATGGCTGCTGCAGAAGTCGTCAGGTCAGGTAACGGCTCAGCTGGCGTTCGTGCCTGCGCTAGGTGCCAGCGAGCCATGGCGCTTCCTGACCGCGGCCTTTGCCCACTCACCCGGCAACCTGTTGCACATCTTGTTCAACATGTACGCGCTCTGGATTCTCGGGCAGTATCTCGAGCCCATGCTCGGCCGGGTCAGGTTCGCGGCCCTCTATCTCGTCAGCGCCCTGGGCGGATCTGTCAGCTTTCTGTTGCTGGCCTGGCCCCTGACCGCGGCCGGCCTGCCCAACCCCAGCTGGGTGACCGCGGTGGTGGGGGCCTCGGGCGCCGTCTTCGGCTTGTTCGGGGCTCTGATCGTGCTCAACCGTCACCTGGGCCGCTCATCACGCCAGCTGTACGTGTTGCTGGTCATCAACGCTGTGATCGGTTTTGTGCCAGGCATCGCCTGGCAGGCCCACGTGGGCGGTTTCGTCACTGGCGCGGCCGTGGCTGCGGTGATCACCGCAACCGCCGCCCAGAGCCGGCGCCGGTACCAGCTGCCCGCGCTGGTCGTTGTCCTGGTGCTGCTGGCAGCGGCTGTCACCGTAAAGTACGCCACCGTCGACCAGTCCCAGCTGCTGTCGGTCCTGAGCCATAACGCCTAGGTCCGGGCTTCCTGCCTGCCCCTCGCCCGAATTACACCGTTGTCATTATCCCCATTGGGGACAATGCCTGTGGATAAGTCGACAGACCTGCGCGCTTCGGTTGTGGAGGCACCGGCGAAAACGCTCCCCCGCGCGGAGTAGCACGCCACCAGGGGAACGCCTCGAGCCCACAAAGCCGGGCCTTCAGAGGGCCGGCAAAAACCGGAGCCTCAGAGGGCCGGCGACCGTCGACTGCTCGAGCGGCCCCGGCCTGGGGTTGGACTGAATGAGACCGGTCAGCGCCAGCGGGTGGTCATCATGAAGCCGCTGATCATCAGGCTGAAGCCGATGATGAGGTTCCAGTAGCCGATTCCGGGGATCGGGGCTTTTCCCTCAACGATGTAGAACGTGACGACCCAGATCAGGCCAACCAGCATCAAGCCGAGCATCACCGGCACGAACCATGGCGGGTTGGCCATCGTGGTCTTCTTGGGTCGGTTCTGGGCCGGGGGGGTGTACTTCGGCTTAGCGCGTCCCTTGGACTCGGGCACCGCTGGCTCCTTCGATCGATGGTTCAACATGCTGCAGGTCTTTGCCCTAGCGTAGAGGCTCTAGCGTAGATGCTCTGAACCCCGACTTGCAGGCAGGAGGTCCCCTTGGAACTGCGACGCTTCTTTGGCGTGCGCAAGAAGCCCGTTCGCTGGGCGGTCATCGTGCCGCTCGTTGCTGCCGCGGCAGGTCTGTTGTTCGCAACCAGCGCGCAGATCTCCCAGGGCACCGACCTCCGCTCGTCCGGGCGTTCGGACCTGGTTGATGTCGTCAGCGCCCAGGACCGCACCGTGCGCGAACGTGCCGCGGCCGTGCAGCGACTGCAGGCTGAGGTTGACGCGTTGACCGTTCAAGCGGCCCCTGGCAACAATACGGTGGCGCGCCTGCGGGCCGAGTCAGGCGCCCTTGCGCCCATCGTCGGCACACAGGCCGTCCGAGGCCCGGCGATCTCGGTCAGTCTCGACGACGCGAAGCGCACAGCAGTCAGCCTGCCCAAGGGTGCCACCGCTGACGACATCGTCGTGCACCAGCAGGACGTCGAGAACGTGGTCAATGCGCTGTGGGCCGGGGGAGCGGAGGCGATGATGTTGCAGGACCAGCGCGTCATCTCCACCAGTGCGGTGCGGTGCGTTGGCAACACCCTGATCCTGCAGGGTCGCGTTTACTCGCCCCCCTACGTCATCCAGGCGATCGGCGACATCGCCGCGATGCGCGCCGCGCTGGACAACAACCGCCAGGTCGCGACCTACAAGCAGTATGTGGATGTGTACGGGCTGGGTTATGACGTCGAGACCGCGCAGAGCGCGACGTTCCCCGCCTACGCGGGAAGCCTCAGCTTGCTCAAGGCGAAGGTTCAGCGATGAGGGGAGCCAGATGAAGGGGGTCCGCTGGGGTGTCCGCACCCTCGGCGAGGTGCTCATCACCGTCAGCCTCCTGCTGTTCCTCTTCATAGCCTGGGAGCTGTGGTGGACCGACGTCTCCGCCAACCGTGAGCAGGCCGTCACCATCCATGTCCTGGAGAAGGACTTCGGTACGCCAGGTCAGGTTCCGGCGGGTCAGCCTGCCGCAGCACTGGCCGACCTGTCGAAGGTGCCCTTTGGTGAAGCCTTCGCGATCCTGCGCATCCCCCGTTTTGGTGCCGACTATGCCAAACCGGTCCTGCAGGGCACTGACCATGACACCCTGACACAGGGCATCGGGCACTATCCGGGTACCGCATCCCCCGGGAAGGTCGGCAACTTCTCCATGGCCGGGCACCGGACGACCTACGGCAAGCCGTTCTCAGACATTGAGCTGCTGCAGAAGGGAGACGTCATCGTGGTCGAGACCAAGGCCAGCTACCTGGTCTATGGCGTGGACCGGCATGTGATCGTGACCCCGGACCAGGTCCAGGTGATTGCCCCGGTGCCCCAGGACCCGGGTGCCAGCCCGAGCCAGGCCTGGCTGACGATGACCGCCTGTCATCCCAGATACAGTGCCAGCAAGAGGTATGTCGTGTTCGCCAGGCTCATGAAGACCCTCCCCCGGGCCGGCGGCCTTGCGGCGTCGTACATGGCTGTTCCGGCCGGAACGGTCGGTTGAGATGTACGGACCCCTGTGGCGGCTGCTTCCGGGACCCCGGCCGGTCAAGGTCGTGCTCTCACTGCTTCTGGTTGCCGCCGTGGTTGCGGCCTGCTTCCTGTGGCTGTTTCCCGCGATCGCGCCGTACATGCCGTTCAGCGACAACTCGGTCCAGCGCGGAATGCTGTTTCTGACCACCGCGTCCAATATCACCGTCACATGAGGACAGCGCCGTGAAAGTGTCATCTCGGGGTCGGGCGATGAAGAACCGCGCAGCAACGAGGACCCCATGACCGCGACAGACCACGGCGGCCCTCACATACTGGTGGTCGACAACTACGACAGCTTCGTCTTCACGATCGTTGGCTATCTGCAGCAGCTCGGTGCCGACTGTGTTGTCGCTCGCAACGACGCTGTGTCACCGGCCGATGGCGCCGATTTCGACGGCGTCCTGATCTCACCCGGCCCGGGCGCTCCTGCAGACGCCGGAGTCTCGACGGCGATGATCTCGGCCTGTGCGGAACGCGGCCAGCCCATGCTCGGTGTGTGCCTGGGGCATCAGGCACTCGGCGTCGTCTTCGGCGCCACGGTCAACCGGGCGCCCGAGCTCCTGCACGGCAAGACCTCGAAGGTGCACCATGACGGCACCGGCGTGCTCAGGGGCCTGCCGTCGCCGTTCACCGCCACGCGCTACCACTCGCTGACCATCGACCCGGCCACGGTCACTGACGACCTGATCACGACGGCGCGGACCGAATCAGGCGTGATCATGGCCATCCGTCACCCCACCCTCCCGCTGGAAGGAGTGCAGTTCCACCCTGAGAGCGTTCTGACCCAGGGTGGGCACAGGCTCTTCGCCAACTGGTTGCAGAGCTGCGGGCTCGAGGACGCAGTAGCGAGGTCGGAAGGCCTGAGCCCCTTGGTTCATGACGCGGCAGGGGTGGCCCGGATGGTCGCGGCAACCTAGAGAGGTGGGGGCGGCTGAGCCGTGATCTGGGTCAGGTTTCTCCCGCCGACCTCAGTACGGAAGGCGCTGAGGTCACCCGCCCGGCGTTATGGGCGGGGCCGTCGTGGTGACGGGCGGGGCCGTCGTGGTGACTGGCGGCGTCGTGGTCGGTGGGGGCTTGGGTTTCCGTGCGATGGTGAGCACGATCTGGGTGCCGATGTCGACGGTCTCGCCAGTGTGCGTCTCCGCCACCACAGTGCCTTCCGGCTGGGTGCTGTCCGCGAGCTTTGTGGTGTACTTCAGCTGCAAGTCGTTGAGCGCCTGCTGCGCATCGGCTTGCGCGAGGCCAACGACATTCGGCACCTTGACCTTGCCGCTGGCGACGCGCAAGGTGACTGCCGATCCGTTCGGCACCGTCGTGTTTGCCGCGGGGTCGGTGTCGATCACCTTCCCTTTGTCGACCTTGGGGTCGTCGACCGTGTCGACCTTCCCGACGGTCAGGCCAGCTGTCTTGATCGCCGCCTCAGCCGAGTCCTGGTTGAAACCGCTGACGTCTGGCACGACCGCCTCGCCCGGACCACTTGAGACGGTGATGGTCACCACGGAGTTCCTCGGGTGGCGCTCACCGGCGGTGGGGCTCTGATCGATGACTTTGCCCTTGGTCTCGGTACTTGTCTCATTGGAGACCCGGGGCACGAATCCCGCGGTCTGCAACCTGGCCTCGGCTATGTCCTGGGTGAGGCTGGTCACCTTCGGCACGGTCACGAGGGGAACAGCCGCGGCACCGCCGAACAGAGACTTGCCGGCCAGCCCGAGCAGGACCAGGACGGCGATAACGCCGATGGCGAGCAGCGCATAGGTGGCCTTGTGGCGTTTGGGCGGGTCCCCGGCGGGGTCGTGGCCGATCGCCGGCAAGCTCGCGGTGTTGTGCTGCAGCTCGCCCCCGGTCTGGACGACCTGGGTCGCATCCGCCTGAGCCATGGCCATCGTGAGATCGCCGCCCACCGCCGCCGCGCCGAGCATCGCACCGGCCGCGCTCCCCCGGGCCTCTGAGCTGATCGGCCGTCCGGCGCGGGCTGCTGCCAGGTCGGAGCGGAACTGGCCCGCGTCCTGATACCGCCCATCCCTGTCCTTGACCAGGGAGTGCAGCACCACGGCGTCGAGATCGCTGCTCAGCGCCGGCTGGTAGACCGACGGAGGCTGGGGGGCCTGGCCCACGTGCTGGTAGGCGATGGAGACCGGCGAGTCCCCGACGAACGGCGTACGGCCCGTGAGCAGCTCGTACAGCAGACAGCCCGCCGAGTAGAGGTCCGAGCGCGCATCGACGGGATTGCCCTGAGCCTGCTCGGGCGACAGGTACTGGGCGGTACCGATGACGGACTGTGTCTGGGTCATCGTGGCGGCTGTGTCAGCCATGGCGCGGGCAATCCCGAAGTCCATCACCTTGACGGCGCCGGCCGGGGTCAGCATGACGTTCGCCGGCTTGATGTCCCGGTGAACGATGCCCATCCGGTGGCTGTATGACAGCGCATCCAGGACGCCCTCGGTAACTCTGGCCGCCTCGTCGGGGTCCATGACCATGGTCTCGTTGAGGATCTCACGCAGCGTGCGTCCCTCGACGTACTCCATGACGATGTACGGGAGGGCGACCGTGGCGCCACCGCTCTCGGTCTCCTGGTCCTCCCCCGAGTCGTAGACCGCGACGATGGCGGGGTGGTTGAGACCCGCCGCGGACTGAGCCTCGCGGCGGAAGCGTGCCAGGAAGGTCTGGTCGCGGGCCAGGTCGGAGCGGAGCATCTTGATGGCGACCGTGCGGCCGAGCCGGGTGTCGTGACCTGCGTGGACCTCGGCCATACCGCCGCGTCCGATGAGTGCGCCGACCTGGTAGCGCCCGCCCAGCAGACGCGTTGCACTGTTCACTTCTTGCCATCCTTCTCGTTGTCGTGACCCTTGTCTCGACCCCTGGCCCTGGTGAGCGGGTCGGGCGTGAGCGTGGCTTCAGCAGGAGGCGCGATCATCGTCGCGCTCGAGCTTGGGGTCGCGTTCTGGTTGGACGTCTGTGAGGTGGTGGTGACCGCAGGTGTCTGGGTGCTGTCGCTGCCGCCCGGCAGGACGTAGGCGGCAAGACCCAGCAAGGCACCCACGGCGGTCGCTGCCAGGAGCCAGCCGGGCAGAAGCCTGGATCGACGTTCCGGTATGCCGCGCGGCGCGTCCGCCGCGGTCTGGGTCGGCATGACCTGAGTTGGCGCCGCAACACCCGGTGCCATGAGACCCGGTGCCATGAGACTGGGTGCCATGAGACCCGGTGCCGGCATGGCTCGGGTCCGATCGGCCTGCGGCGCCACCATCGTGGTGCCCGAGGCGATGGCGGCATCCGACATACCGAGGGCATGAGCCATTTCGGCTGCGGTTCGCGGGCGATCTGCCGGTTCCTTGGCAAGCGCCGCACTGATCACGTTGCGGATCCCGACCGGGACTGAGTCGGGCAGCGGCGGTGGTGGCTGGTTCATGTGGGCCAGAGCGGTAGCCATGACCGTGTCGCCCTCAAACGGGCGCTGACCGGTGAGCATCTCGTGTCCGACAACCCCCAGCGCATAGATGTCGCTGGACGCGGTCGCACTCTGGCCGACGACCTGCTCGGGTGAGAGGTACTGCGCGGTTCCGAGGACCTCGCCGGTCTGGGTCAGTGGTGCGCTGTTGACCAGGCGTGAGATGCCGAAGTCCGTAAGCTTTGCCGTGCCGTCGGGAGTGACCAGGATGTTCGCCGGCTTGACGTCCCGATGGACCACGCCGGCCCGATGGGCAGCCTCGAGGGCGCTCGCGGTCTGGATCAGGATTGACGTCGCCGCCTGCGCCGACAGCGGCGCCTGTTCGGTGATGAGCCGGCTCAGTGGCTGGCCGGGGACAAGCTCCATGACGAGGTAGGCCGAGCCCTCGTCCTCACCGTAGTCGAACACGGCGGTGATGTTGCGGTGATGCAAAGAGGCGGAGTTACGGGCCTCCGCCCGGAAACGCTCAAGGAATCCGCTCTGCTGGCTGAGTGCGGGGTTCAGGATCTTGACCGCAACCGTGCGGTCGAGAACGGTGTCGGTGGCCTTCCATACCTGGCCCATGCCGCCGGCGGCAATGGGCTCGGTCAACGTGTACCGCTGGCTCAGGACCGTACCGGTGGCGGCGTTCACGGTTTCAGCACCGCCTCGATGACGGCGCGGGCGATCGGCGCGGCGACCGTGCCGCCAAAAGCCTCACTGCCCGCGTGTCCGCCGTGCTCCACGACGACGGCGACGGCAATCGTGGGATCGTTGGCCGGGGCAAATGCCGTGAACCAGGCGTGAGGGTTGCCGCCCTTGACGTTCTGGGCGGTTCCGGTCTTGCCCGCCACCTGAATGCCGGGGATCTGGGCCGGGGTACCGGTGCCTGACTGGACGACGGTGATCATCATCCGGGTCAGCGCAGCCGCAACATCAGGTGTGACCGCCTGCGAGAGCTGTTCGGGCCGGGTCTGGTCAATGATGTCCAGACTGCTGTTGCGGGTGTCCTGGATCAGGTAGGGGCTCATCACTGTTCCCTTGTTGGCGATGGCAGCGCTGACCATCGCCATCTGCAGCGGAGTGACCCGTACGTCGAACTGCCCGATGGCGGACTGCGCCGTCTGTGCCTGGCTCATCTTCGCCGGGAATGTGCTGGGCTCCACCCGGATCGGCACCCGGAGGGCGTCACCGAAACCAAACTTTGCCGCCTGCGCCCGGAGGGTGTCACCGCCGAGATCCATGCCCAGCCAGCCGAATGCGGTGTTGCACGAGATCTCGAGAGCATGGGTCAGTGTCGTCTTGTCGCCCGGGCCGCAGGGCCTGTGGTCGTCGGTGGGCAGGTTGGTGCTCGTCTGGGGAAGATCGAGTGTCGCCGGTCCGGGGATCTGTGACTCCTCGGTGAACTTGCCGGAGGACAGGGCGGTGGCGGCCGTGACCAGCTTGAAGGTGGAGCCCGGCGGGTAGAGGTCACCGGCGATCGCACGGTTGACGGCAGGGCGTCCGGTATCGGCAATCAGGTTCTTCCACGCCTTTTCGACGGACTTGAGGTTGTGGTCGGACAAGGTCGACGGGTCGTACTGCGGGTGGCTGACCATCGCGAGGATGGCGCCGGTCTTGGGGTTCAGCGCCACCACTGCTCCGCGCTGGTCGCCCAGGGCCTTGTCAGCAGCCTCCTGGGCCTTCGGGTTGATCGTGAGATCGAGGTTCGCGCCAGCAGGTGGCTTGCCGGTCAGCAGGTCCAGCACCCGCCGGTAGAAGAGCTTGTCCGACTGCCCCGACAGCAGCGAGTCAGCGGCACCCTCGATGCCGCCCCCGGCGCCGTAGATGAAGGAGTAGTAGCCGGTGACCTGCGAGTAGAGCTTCGCCTTGGGGTAGGTGCGCACCCACTTGAGGTCGTCCTTGGTCGGGACGGACCTTGCGATGGGTGAGCCTGCGACCAGGATGGCTCCGCGCTCGCGGGAGTAGCTGTCGAGCAGTGTGCGCCGGTTGCCCGGACGGTTGTCGAGACTCTTGGCCGTGACGAACTGGATCCAGGTCGTGGAGAAGAGCAGGGTGCAGAAGAGAACGGCCACGATGAAGGACACCCTGCGGATCGGCTTGTTCACTGAATCCTCACCACCTGGGTGTGGGCCGAGGCCGCTGCGGCCAGCTCCTCGGAGTCCGGCAGCGGTCTTCTGGCCTGGTCGCTGATCCGCAGCAGGATGGCCACCAGGGACCAGTTGGCCAGCAGGGAGGACCCTCCGTAGGAGAGGAAGGGCATCGTCAGACCGGTCAGCGGGATGACCCGCGTGACACCTCCGACGACCACGAAGCACTGCAGTGCCATGGAGAAGGACAGTCCGACCGCCAGCAGCTTGCCGAAGCCGTCCCGGACGCCGAGGGCGGTGCGCAGGCCTCGTTCGACCAGGAGCACGTAGAGCAGCAGCAGCGCGAAGAGCCCGATCAGACCGATCTCCTCGCCGAAGCTGGGGAAGATGAAGTCGCTCTCCGGGAAGTAGGTGAACTCCGGGTGACCACGGCCGAGCCCGCTACCGAGGAGCCCGCCCTTGGCCATGCCCATCAGGCCCTTGGCCACCTGGTCGCTGACGTCGGGGCTGAACGGGTCCAGCCATAGCCGGACCCGCAGCTGGACGTGTGAGAACAAGAGGTAGGCGATGTAGGAGCCGGCGCAGAACAGGATCATGCCGATCGCGATCCACGACCGGCGCTCGGTGGCGACGTAGAGCATCACGACGAACACACCGAAGAACAGCAGCGAGGAACCAAGGTCCTTCTCGAACACCAGCACGCCGACACTGGCCAGCCAGGCGATCAGGATGGGGCCGAGGTCCTGCGCCCTGGGCAGGCCGATGCCCATGAAGCGGCGTCCTACCAACGACAGGACGTCACGAGTCTGAACCAGGTAGCCGGCGAAGAAGATGGCCAGCAGGATCTTGGCGACCTCTCCCGGCTGGAAGGACATCGGCCCGATGCCGATCCAGATCCGCGAGCCGTTGATGTTGCGGCCGATTCCGGGCACCAGTGGCAGCAGCAGCATTCCCAGGCCCAACGCCATCGCGGTGTAGGTGAAACGTCGTAGCTGACGGTGATCGCGCAGGACGATGACGACGCCTGCGGCCAGGATGACGGCCAGCGCGCTCCAGATCAGCTGCTTGGGCTCGAGCAGCTTGCTCCCGGTGCGGCCGTAGGCGAGGTCCAGGCGGTGGATCATCACCAGGCCAAGACCGTTGAGCAGAGTCGCGATCGGCAGCATCAGCGGGTCGGCATAGGAGGCCCTCCAGCGCAGCACCAGATGGAAGCCGACCGACAGGACGAGCAGTCCAAGCCCGTACCTGATGAGGTCGGGCGGGAACTTGCCATCCATCGCCAGGCCGACGTTGAGGTAGGCCATGAGCACGATGGCGATGGCCAGCAGCAGGAGTGCCAGCTCGACATTGCGCCTGGTGCGCGGACGGAAGGACGTGACGGTGCTCATGAGCCTGCGGTCCCGCAGATGCCGCCGGTGGCTCTGGTCGTCTCACACTGGATCGCCAGCACCCGAAGGTCGGTCACCAGCCGTCGCGCGTCTTCGATGCTGGCGATGTTCATGGTCGAGTCGAGCTTGCTGCGGTAGAAGTCCGGCAGGTCCTGCAGCGGGATGTCGCTCTCGGTGACCACGTGCGAGAGCTTCCAGGGGCCGACCTTCTGGGAGACCCCCTGGTATACGGCGACGTGACCGTTCGCCGCGCCGACGTAGTACTGCTGCTGGGACCAGCGGTATGCCGTGTAGCTGCCACCCATCACGGCGGCCAGGACCAGCGCGATCAGGAAGGGGACCTTGAGCCATCGCCGGCGCAGCCGCGGACCGTCGTCGGCCAGGCCACCGGCCTCGGCCTGCTCGTCCTCGTCCACGTCGCCGCCCAGCGCCTCGCGGGACAGGGCTGCAGCCTTTGCGGCGGGGCTCACCGGCATGGCACGGGTCTTGGTCCCGTGCTCGGCCGCCGCGCCTACGACCTCTTGCGCGGTGGGTGGGGCCTGGTCCTTGTCGAGGTCCACGATGTCGCCGATGATGCAGGTCACATTGTCGGGGGCCCCGGCACGCAGGGCCAGCTCCACCAGCAGGTCCGCCGTGGCGCCGGGCGGCTGGGCCTTCAGGAGGATCTCCTGGATGGTGTCGTGGGCAACGAAACCGGAGAGGCCGTCGGAGCAGATCAGGTAGCGGTCGCCGACGTGGGTCTCTCGCATGGCCAGGTCGGGATCATCGTCCACCTGGCCGGTGAGGACCCGGGTGACCAGGGAACGTTGCGGGTGGCCCTCGGCCTCTGCCTCGGTGATCCGCCCCTCGTCGACGAGGCTCTGCACGAACGAGTGGTCGTGGGTGATCTGGGTCAGGGCACCGTCGCGAAGCAGGTAGGCGCGGGAGTCGCCGATGTGCGCGAGGGCGATCTTGTTACCGGTCCGCAGTAGCGCAGTGACCGTTGTGCCCATTCCCTGGAGCTCGGGCTGGCGCTGCATGGCCTCGCGCAGCTCGGTGTTCGCTGCCCGCAACGCCCCGGCGAGCCGGTCCAGAGCGTCATCGGCGCCGGGGTTGTCGCCGTCGAGGCCGACCATCTCACCGATCGCGATCGAGCTCGCGACATCGCCCGCAGCGTGGCCGCCCATTCCGTCGGCGACGACGAGGAGGTGTGGCCCGGCATACCCCGAGTCCTGGTTCTCCTGTCGTACCAGGCCGACATCCGAGCGGGCAGCGTAGTGAAGCGCGATGGCCAAGAGAGCCCCTACTTCCGCAGCTCAAAGATCGTCTTGCCAATCCTCAGGCTCGAACCGACCTCGAGGGGCATAGGTTTTGTGAGCTTGTCAGACCCAAGGTAGGTGCCGTTGGTGGATCCCAGGTCCTCCACGAACCAGGCGCCGTCACGGCGATAGATGCGTGCATGGCGACCCGAGGCGAAGTCGTCATCAAGGACGAGGGTGCATTCAGGGTTGCGGCCCAGCAGCACGCCGCTGTCGATCAGGGACAGGGTCGTTCCCACCAGAGAGCCCTGGGTGACCGTCAGCGAGGTTGGCTGGCGACGCCCCGCGGGCGAGGCCCTGGGGCCGGCAGGGGTTGCGGTCGGCGGGGCCTTGGCGACAGGCTTTGCGGCTGGGCTACGTGACCCGCCGGTCTTGCCGCGCGTCAGCACCCTGGTGCCGTACAGGTCGCCGCGCAGGACGCCAACGATGCTGAACACGAAGATCCACAGGAGCGCCAGGAATACGAGGCGGATAGCCGTGAGGGTGAGCTCACTCATGGGCAGGGATCACCGGCGTTCCGCGCGGAAGATCAGGGCAGTCCGGCCCACGTTGACGCGGTCCCCGTCGCTCAGACGCTGGCTGGTGATGCGTTCCCCGTTCACGAAGGTGCCATTCGTCGAGCCGAGGTCGCGGATGTTGGTGACCAGGTGAGGGCCATCGCTGGTCACCCTGATCTCAGTGTGCTGCCTGGAGATCCCGGGGTCGTCGAGGATGACGTCGGCGGTGTTGTCGCGTCCGAGGATGGTGATGGCAGCCAGCAGGGGGTAGTGATCCCCGTCAAGCTCGAGCCACGGTCGCTGGGCGGGGTGGCGGCGTGGACGCGCAGCCACGGGCTCGTGATGGGTGATGGGCGACGGGGGCAGAGCCGCACCGGAGACCGGGCCCCCGTTGCCGGCTGCCGGCGGCCCGGACGGCGTACCTGTCGGGGACGGCGGTGCGGCTGACGGTGCGGGAGCGGCCTTGGCCGTGGCCGGGCGGACCCGGAACACCCCCGTGTCGAGGTCTTCCCTGGAGACGAACTGCACCTGGATCGGCCCCCCGGGCCGGTATCGCTGGGACTCGGCATGTTCCTGTACGGAGGCCACAAGCTCGTCGGTCAGCATGTCGGAGAAGCCTGTCAGTCGTTCGAAGTCGGTGGGTGCCAGCTCGATGGTGAAGATGTTGGGCACGAAGGTGCGTCCATGGCCGATGGTGGTGGCACGGTCGTCCATCGCGCGGCGCATGGCCGAGGCGATCTCCACCGGCTGGACCTCGGATTTGAAGGCTTTTGCGAAGACACCATGAACAGCTTGCTCGAGTCCTCGCTCAAGTCGGTCAAACACTCCCACGGTCGCTCCTTCCATGTGTTGGCCCAATGATCGTATCGGGCAAGGCTGGGTCAGCCCGAATGCGTTGGACCTCATGCCGACTTCCCTGCGTGGTCGGACCGGTTCGGTTTTGATTTCCGGGCCGTCGTCCCCCACACTGTGTGAGCGCGCGCGAGTGGCGGAATGGCAGACGCGCTGGCTTCAGGTGCCAGTGTCCGAAAG
>JBDTWH010000182.1:0-20476 GCA_040006795.1 Actinomycetota bacterium
GCTGCCTCCTCCCAGGAGGAAGAACTCGTCCCGATCACATCGATCACCCGATACACGCTCATGACGACCTCGCATTCGCTTCGGTGGAACTCTAAAGGGTGGTCACTCCGTTGGATCTGTCTCTACGTGGCACGTATGCGGGCGAAGCGATCCAGTCGCTCGCGAAACCTGCCCCTCAATCCTCGTTGGGGTGCATACGAGTCATCAAAAATGACCCACAGCTTCTCCCCGCACTCGCAGCACAGCTCGTTTTCCTCGCCCCTCAGCCAGATCTGGCCGACCGGCCGAAACTGGTGAGAGTGGACTTCGCCCATCGCTCCGCCCCTTCGGCGTGCATCCATGACAAACAACGAGGTTAGGCCGTCCTCGGCCCCCTGGGCAAGAGCTTCTCGCCTGCCCTGTCGAACCTGCCTGAGGGCGCCGCTGCAGACGTCCCCAAGGCTCGCGAGACCCTGCCCGCTGGGTAGAGTCGGCTGAAGCGCTCGACGAAGGGGACACCATGGAAGACCGCCGCCAGCTGGCAGGTTGGGGCATGACCAGTCCGAGTGTCGCTACGGTCTATCCGGCCGGCGACGATGCCCGCCTGGTCCGCCTCGTCACCGAAGCCGGTCGTCGGGGGGTCCTAGCCCGGGGTCTGGGTCGCAGCTATGGAGACGCGGCCCAGAACGGCGGGGGAGTCGTGGTGGACATGACCGAACGCAACCAGGTCCTGTCGGTGGACCTGGCTTCGGCCCTGGTGACTGTCGAAGCCGGCGCCAGCCTCGACGAGCTGATGCGGCTCCTGCTGCCTCTGGGGCTCTTCGTTCCGGTGACTCCGGGGACCCGGCAGGTGACGATCGGGGGAGCGATCGCGGCTGACATCCACGGGAAGAACCATCACGTTGACGGTAGCTTTGGCCAGCATGTCGTTGCCATGGACCTGCTCTGCGCCGATGGCACCATCCGCGAGCTCACCCCCGAGTCTGCGTTGTTCTGGGCCACGGTCGGTGGCATGGGACTGACCGGCCTGGTCGTGCGAGCGACCCTGCAGATGAAGAAGGTCGAGTCGGCCCACTGTGTCGTGGATACCGAGCGGTGCGCGGATCTTGACGATCTCATGGGGCGGATGTCGGAGGGCGACCATCGGTACACCTACTCGGTGGCCTGGATCGACTGTCTCGCCAGCGGTTCCTCCCTCGGCCGGTCGGTGCTGACCCGGGGCTGGTCGGCGACCCGTGACCAGCTGCCACCCAAGCTGCGCGATCACGCCCTGGACTTCCGGCCCAAGCAGCTGGCGGTCGCGCCGGCGGTCTTCCCCAGCGGCCTGCTCAACCGGGCCAGCGTTGCTGCCTTCAACGAGGCGTGGTATCGCAAGGCCCCACAGGAGCGGCGGGGTGAGATCCAGAGCATCGGGGCGTTCTTCCACCCGCTGGACGGCGTGGGTAGGTGGAACCGTGTCTATGGGCGCCGGGGATTCCTGCAGTACCAGTTCGTCGTGCCGTTCGGCGCCGAGGACACGCTGCGCCGGTGCATACAGATGCTCAGCGACACCGGGCTGGCCTCGTTCCTGGCTGTGCTCAAGCGGTTCGGTGAGTCCAGCGCCGGCCATCTGTCCTTTCCTGAGCCAGGCTGGACCCTCGCCCTGGACCTGCCGGTGGGCGCCGACGCACTGGGCGGACTGCTCGACAGCCTGGACGAGGAGGTGATCGGCGCGGGGGGGCGCGAGTATCTCGCCAAGGACTCCCGGCTGCCCGCTGCCGCGATAGCGCGGATGTATCCTCGGCTGGACGAGTGGCGCGGCGTCAGGGCGGCGGCGGACCCCGACGGGGTGTTCACTTCTGATCTTGCCAGGAGGCTCGGACTGTGAAGGACGCAATCGGTAACGTACAGCGGATCGTTGTTCTCGGGGGAACCTCTGACATCGCGCTGGCAACGCTTGCGCAGCTGACCAGCCAGCGCCACGGCGTTGAGGTCACTTTGGCCGCCCGCCCAGGACAGCGCCGTAGCGACGCCGCAGTGTCGTTGAAGAGCCTCGGCATGCAGGTCACGGAGGTGGACTTCGAAGCCACCGACCGGAGCTCGTATGAGCAGGCCATCGCCTCGGCGTTCGAGGCTCCCGGAGATGTCGACGTCGTCATGGTGGCCTTCGGGTTGCTCGGTGACCAGGAGCGGGCCTGGCAGGACGTCGACGCGGCACTGGAGCTGGTTCAGGTCAACTACACGGCAGCCGTCGCCTGTGGCGTCCTGGTCGCCGCGAGGATGCGGGCCCAGGGGCACGGTGCCATCATCGCCATGTCCTCGGTGGCCGGCGAGCGCCCCAGGAAGTCCAACTTCGCCTACGGGTCCACCAAGGCCGGGATGGACGCCTTCTACACCGGGCTGGGCGACGCGATAGCCCGGGACGGTGTCCAGGTCCTGGTCGTGCGCCCCGGTTTCGTCCGGAGCAAGATGACGACGGGGCTTGCCGCGGCGCCCTTGTCCCAGACCCCTGAGCAGGTCGCCCGGGTGATCGTCTCCGGTCTGGCCGCCGGCCGGCATACCGTATGGGCGCCCGCGAACCTTCGCTGGGTCATGTCTGCCCTGCGGCACGTTCCCCGTGCGGTGTTCAAGCGCCTGCCGGTCTAGGACCGATCCACCCCACGCGGTCTGGCGGCTACAGGTACACCGCGCCCATCAGGCAGGCTGCCCAGACAATACCGAGCACCAACAGCATTCGGTCGCGAAGGACAATCTCCTCTGGCTCGCCGGCCGCGCCGCTGTCGACGTCCACGGCGTACCTGAGCAGACCGATGACGAACGGGATGATGGAGACGACGCTCCACTCGCTCAGCGAGGTCTCGCGCAAGGTGAAGGCCCAGAGCGAGTAGGTCGTCACCAGCACCCCGGCAGACAGCGTCCACACGAACCGCAGATAGCTGGTCGTGTAGCGAGCCAGAACCGGACGGGTCGTCACCCCGACTTCCCGGACGAGACTCTTCTCGGCGTACCGCTTGCCGGCGGCCATGAACAGCGACCCGAAGCCGGCAGCGATCAGGAACCACATGGACAGCTCGACCTGGGTCGCAACTCCGCCTGCTATAGCCCGAAGCAAGAACCCGGCAGCCACGCTGGTGAGCTCGATGACAGGCTCGTTCTTCATGCCCAGGCAGTACCAGAGCTGGATGGCCTCATAGATCGCGATGACAAGGACCGTCTGCCAGTTCAGCAACGCTGAGATCAGCAGAGCGCTGGGCAGGAGCACAGCGGCCGTGGTCCAGGCCACCCGTAAGGACAGCTCGCCTGAGGCGATCGGCCGACGTCGCTTGGTCGAGTGTGCCCGGTCGGCCTCCACGTCGACTGCGTCGTTGACCAGGTAGATCCCGGACGAGGCCAGGATGAAGGCCATGACCGCGACGATCATCTCGATGACGGCCTGCGGATGGAAGGCGACGCCACCGGCTATCGGGGCGGCCAGCACCAGGACGTTCTTGACCCACTGACGTGGGCGGCACGCCCGAAGCAGAGGCGGCGCCTGAGCAGACGGACCAAAGGGCCTGGACCGTCTCACGAGGGGTGCACGCTTCGGGACCGGCTTGACCAGTGTCCCATCGCGGCGCCCAGCAGACCGCCGGCCAGGACGTCGCTGGGGTAGTGCACTCCGAGGATCACCCTGCTGGTCATCATCACCGGAATCGAGATCAGGGGGTAGCGCCGCCCCAGCAGCCCGGAGTAGGCGACGGCCGCAGCGGTCGTCGAGGCTGCGTGCGAGCTGGGGAAGCTCCAGTCGCCGGGCGTCCTGACATGCACCTGTATCCGCGGGTCGGCCGGACGATGCCGGCGCACCAGGCGCTTGAGGACGATGCTCACCCCGTGAGCGCCCACCACTGTGGCGGTGGCTCGCAGCCACGGGCCTCGTTCGGCGGGAAAACGCGCGGCACCCACGAGCCCGAGCGCGATCCAGGTCATCGCGTGCTCACCGAGGTGGCTCAGGGTCCGGGCGCCGCGCTGGATCCCGCGCGACGAGGCCAGCGACTGGATGGTGATCACCGCGGCAATCTCGCGCTCCCGGACGTTCACGCTGAGATCTGACACATGGGTTGTCGGGTCATAGACATCAGAGGAGGGCGTGCGCATCAACGAGAGAGCACGGCAACGAAGTCCCGCGATGATGACTGCAGGTAGCGGTAGGGGTTGGGCTGCGCGTCCTTGTTGAGCATGTGTGGCACCGCTTCGCCCTTGTTCGGGTGGCTGTACGTCATGAAGTTCGTCCAGTCCGGGTTGATGTCGAGCTCCATGGCACGGACCGCTCCGGCGTCGTGCACGATGTTGGCGAGCGTGCGTACCGACATCGACGCGCCGACCACGAACACCAGGGAGCCGTCCTTGCGAACCCCCACGGCCGAGCGCCACACATAGGTCTTGTTCCCGAGGGTTGCCCCCCAGGTCATGGTCGTCGTGCTGTCCACATCGGGAGTGATCACGCCGTTGTCAACCAGCAGGCCGAGGTTCTGGCGTACGGCAACCACGTCCGGTCCAGGCTGGGCGGCATGCCACCTGGCCACGTCCATGTGGCCATCCTTGTAGAACACCATCGAGGCTGCCCCGCTGCGCAACGGCACGACCGTCCTGCCGTCCTGCCAGTAGCCGCCCTTGGCATCGACCATGGTGAACCCCGAGTTGAAGGTTGCCAGCAACCGGTCTCTTTCCGAGCTCGGGACCTGAGAGGGCTGGGACAAACCCGACGCACCAGGCACCTTGTAGCCGGGATGCAGGACCATCTTGACCAGCTTCTGGTTGACCCAGGCCACCCCTACCAGATAGCTGGTGTGCTGCGAGTCCGGACGCAGGAACGCGGCCTCGATCGCCGGCTGGCCGTGGAGGCTGAGCAGCGACTGCCAGGTGCCCTCCCCGCTAAGGGATGGCTGGGCCTGCGAGCGGATCGTTGCGGGAGGGGGCCGATAGGTCGGTGGCCGGGTCGGGCGGTGGCTCGGAGCAGGTCGGGCGAGGGCGATGCTCGGGATCCCACCGGCGAGCTTTCCGCCAACCTTCGGAGGGTTGGCGTTGTACTGGACCTCCTCCAGGGAGGTGACCGCCCAGCCCAGCCCGTGGAACCGGCCCCACTCGGCTAGGCGCGCAGCCGTGGTGTCGGTACCCGGGGCGGTCAGGGCAACACCGATAGACCAGGTCAGCCACACCATGACGACGACGAGCACCACACCAAGACGGCGTACCCAGAAACGACGTCGACTCGCACCCTGCACCCTGCGCTCTGACGATGGCAGGTGTCTGGGGGGGTCTTGAACGTGAACGTCGTCTCTGGCAGTCAACGAATGCTCCTCCTTGGGCCTTGTTCTTCAGGAAGCAGGCCTCATTCATCATGAAGACAGGAAGAGTATCCCCTACTAGGTGTGATCAAGCAGAAGACGCGCCGCCGATTCAGGGAGTTCGCGCCCTGCCCGTCAGGCGCGGCAGCAGGAGCAGACACAGTGCCGCCAGAGCGGCCAGGGCCTCTGCGATGGCGCTGATCGTCTTCTGCCGAGACCAGACCGGGTCGTACATGTCGGGCAGCGGACCGAATCCGCCAATGTCGAAATAGCCGTACAGCAGCACCGCACCAAGGCCGCCTGCCGCAACCAGGAACGCGAACGCAACCACGAGGCGATGCCGGCTCGTCAGGACGGCCAGCATGGCGATCAAGGCAAGGACGGCTTCGAGGCGGAACAGCTGTCCCTGGCTGATGTGGGGGCTTGCGGCGCCGGTGAGCGTGTCGAAGTCCGGGGCCAGACGCCAGTGCACAAAGGCGTCTACGCCCAGCCCGGCCGCGATGACCACGGTGAGCAGCCAGCGGGTCGACCGTGAGAGCCCTGCCGGTTGCTCTTCTGCCAGCAAACCTGCTCCAGAGGTACGTGGGCTTTCTGAGGCGGATGAGTCGTTGGCCATGGGAATGCCTCCTGTCGGTTGCCTTTCCCTGTGGAACGAGCTGGGCAACGTCAGGGTTCATCTCGGACTGGACCAGGGCTGCAAACCGTGGGGGTCAGCGCGCCCTGACGACGCTACTTCCCCAGCCCGGCCTTGTCGACCTTGCGGTGGAACACCATCCCGGCCTGTCCGCCCAGCAGCGCACCGGCCAGACTGCCGGCTGCGACGACGACCAGGGCGATCAGGCCGCCCCTGGTCAGGTTCCCCTGGCTGACCGGGATCCGCGGGAAGCTGTTCAGCTTGCTCAGGACGTCGTACTGGCTTCCGGCCAGAGCGGCCAGCACCGCCACGACGGCCGCGATCATCACTGCCCACAGCCACACGGCCATACCCTGTCTCAGCCCGTGGAACCGGGCCATCCGTCCGGCGACGTACCCGCCGCAGTAGTAGGACACGAACAGCACGATGAGGAGCACCGTCGCGCCGATGATGCCAACGGACCGGGGGTCACGGGCAGCCTCCGTCGTCGCGCTGCCGGCGTCGGTGTTCGTCGCGACGCCGACTGCAGTCCCTGCGGCCACGACGAAGGAGGTCAGCATCACCGCAGTTCCGGTTGCCGTGAGCCAGCCGAAGAATGCCAGGCCGACCTTGACACCGCCGTACTCATCCTTCTCCCTGTTGACGACGTTGCGCCTCGTGTTGGCGGATTCGTCGGTGTCCTTCTTCCTGCCGAATCTCGCACTCTTCCGATCCGGGTCCGGGGACTGCCTGGTGGTCGGGCCGGTGGCTGGCGTGCTCATGTCGTGGTCCTCATGTGGGGTGGAGGTGGGCGATCGCGACGGTTTCCCGGCGGACGAGCAGGTGGATGCGTCGGGGAGCGACTGGCGGTCCCGACCTGCCAATGATGATCGATGGCATCCCGTTCCCGAAATTACAGCCCGGCGCGCATAGCGAGCCCGCGGACGTAGGACGCCTGGCCGGCGTGCTGCAGGTCGTCCGAGAGGATGCTCATCAGGCGTACAGCCAGCGTGACCGGTGGATCCCATGACGTGTCGACGATCCGGGGAAGATCCTCGTCGGTCAAGGTCTGCAGGTACGCCATCGTGCGGGCATGCACTGCGTCGTAGTAGCCCGCCAGAAGCTCTGCCTCGACACGCACCGTGGCCACCTCGCGGGCGCTCTGCCGGTACCCGGTGGCGTCGGATCCGAAGGGCAGCCCGAAGCGGTCCATCCAGGCCCCGGCGGTCCACACCTGCTCCTCGCCCAGGAGCTCGGAGACGTGGTCGTCCTGGATTCGTGTGAGGTGCCAGATCAGCCAGGCCATCGTGTTGGCACCCGGATCCACCCTGAAGGTGAGCACCTCGATGCTTGCCCCGTTGAGCGCGGAGTGGACGACCCCGCTGATCCGGCCAAAGGCTTCGCTCAAGAGTTCGCTTGACATATGTGTCCCAACGTAGTGCGTGCTTGCCGCGGAGACCTTGGGCTGCGGAATGCGTTCAAGGCTCCCTACAACTTCGCGCAAGAAGGGGCATTGCGTCAACGACCCGGCCTCGAGATCCACCGCCCGCGAAGCCCTTGTCTCCCCGACGAATACCGCCTCAGGCGACCCGTGGAAACGGGGACACCGTGGTTATAGGTTGCGAGTATGCGGATTACTCATCTCGGACATTCCTGTCTCCTGGTCGAAGCCGGCGGCCAGCGTATTCTCGTTGACCCCGGTGTGTTCTCCTCAGGCATCGCCGACCTGACCGGTCTTGATGCCATCATGGTCACCCATCAGCATCCTGACCACATGGACCTGGTGCGGCTGCCCGTGCTGACGGAGATCAACCCGCAGGCCAGGCTCTATGCAGAGCCGCAGGCAGCCGCTGCGATGGAGCAGTCGGGGATAGGCGCTGAGCGCACAACCTCAGGGAAGACGCTGACTCTTGGGTCCCTGGAGGTCACGCCTGTCGGGGAGCGGCATGCCCTGATCAATGATGCCTTGCCCCGCGTCGGCAACATGGGCTTCGTGATGCGCGCCAGGGGGGAGCCGAGCCTGTTCCATCCCGGCGACGCCTACGACGGCGAGCCCGGGCAGGTCGACATCCTCGCCCTGCCGCTGAACGCACCGTGGGCGGCCAGTCGCGACAGCGTCGCCTTCGCCCAGCGGATCTCGCCCCGGGTCTGTATCCCGATCCATGACGGACTTCTGAACGCGGTCGGCCGCCAGCTCTATCTGTCCCATGTGGAAGCTTTCGGGCCAGAGGGCATGGAGGTGCGCGACCTTGCGGACGGCAAACCCTCCGACTTCACCTGAGAGGGCTGAACGGACTACATCGGCAGGGCGGGAGCCGTCTGCAGGAGGACTGCTTCCTGTTCGAACGTCGGTATGGCGGCGGGTCTGCCGAAGTAGTTGCCCTGACCGCACTGCCATCCCTGGGCGCGCAGGATGTCGACCTGCATCTCTGTTTCGATCCCCTCGGCGATGCCTGTCAGCCGCAGGCCGTTGACCAGCCCGCTCAGGCCCTGAGTGAGGGCGTTGGCTCTGCTGTCACCGAGGGTGAGGTCGTGCACGAAGCGCAGATCGAGCTTGACCCCGGTCACGGGCAGATCTCGAAGCAGTGAGATGGAGGAGTATCCGGTGCCGAAGTCGTCGACGTGGATACCGAGACCCAGAACGCGCAGGGCGGCAAACGCATCCCTGGCGGAGTCCAGGAGATTCAGCACGGAGGTCTCGGTGATCTCAAGCACGATCCGATGAGGATCGACTCCGTGCCTGGAGATGGGGTCCGTGATGCTGGTCAACCAGTCTGGCTCGGCCAGCTGGACAGCAGAGACGTTGACACTGATCGGGCCGGGAAGGTCTGGGCGGTCGGCAAGCATCGCGCACACGTCGTCCAGGACGTGCGCGCCGATGGTCGTGATGAGCCGGCTGTCCTCGGCAACGTCGAGAAACTCGCCCGGGCACAGAAGGCCGCGGATGGGGTGGATCCAGCGCAGGAGTGCCTCATATCCCACCACCCGGCCGTCGGCGAGCGTCACGATGGGCTGGTAGTGCACGACGAACTCGTCCCTGATGATCGCGTGGCGTAGCTCGTCCTCGACGGTGAGGCGGGCCATGGCCTGCGCGTGCATCCCCTCGTCGAACAGCTGCCAGCGACCTCGTCCGGTTGCCTTTGCGCGGAAGAGAGCAAGATCCGTGTCGCGAAGCAGGCTGTCTCGCGTGGAGCTCGGCGTCGACATCCCGATGCCGATCGAGGCGCTCGGCACGATCCGGTGGCCGTCCACCTTGAGGTCCGCCGAGATCGCTGCGGACACCCGTTCGGCACACTGCTCGAGCTCGACGACGTCCTGCACGTCCTGGACCACGACGACGAACTCGTCCCCGCCGAAGCGTCCGACCCGGTCACCGGGACGTACCGCTGTGGCGATCCGACGGGCGACTTCGGCCAGCACCTTGTCGCCGGCCGAGTGACCGAGGGAGTCGTTCACGATCTTCAGGTGGTCCAGGTCGACAAACAAGATCCCCACCGACGAGCCAAGGCGCCTTGCAGCGCGCAGATCGACCTTGAGAATGTCCAGGATCCACGCCCGGTTGTGCAACCCGGTCAAGACGTCATGAAAGGCCTGATGGGTCAGTGCCTCCTGGGCCGCGTGCTCTGCCGTGAAGTCCTCCACCTGAACCATGAGCAGGTCCTGTTCCCCGTGCACGCCGGCAATCAGCACCTCCACGCGTCGGACCCAGACGGCGGCACCGTCGGCCCGCCGGAGCCGTAGCGTCGTCTCGTTCGTGCCATGTGGTCCGGCGAGGAACCGGGCGCGGTTTCGGAGAAGCTTCTTGGCGTCCTCCTGGAAAAGCACGTCAGCGAGCCTGTGTGTCAGGAACCACGCTGCGTCATACCCGAGAAGATTGCACAGCGCGTCGTTCACAACCTGGTATGCGCCGTGCTTGTCAGCCAGGGCGATGCCGATCGATGAGGACCCCATCATGGCCTGGACGAGGTCCTCCGCCGCGATGAGGCTCCGGGCGTTCAAGGCTGCCTGTACCTGCTCGGTCAGGTCGCGAGTGATCGTGGATACGCCGACGATGGTGCCGCCGGGCTCGTAGATGGGTGAGTTGCTGAGCGAGACCGGAAACCTCGACCCGTCCCTGCGGACACGGATGGTCTCAACGTGATCCAGCTGGCTTCCGCCCTTGATCTGCTGCGTCAGGACTGCGACCTCGGCGGTTAGATCGGCTGGAGTGAGGAGGTCGATGGACCTGCCGATGATCTCCGCGCTGCTGTAGCCGTACATCTTCTCTGCGGCCGGGTTCCACGTCGAGATGATCCCGTCGAGAGACTTCGAGGTGATGGCATCGTCTGAGCACTCGATGATCGCCGCCATCCGTTGTGCGGCCTCGAACGCCTGTCTCTGATCGGTGATGTCGCGGACGATCGCCGAGGCGCCGACAACAGCACCGTCACTGTCGCGGATCGGTGAGATGGTGACTGAGGCCAGGAACTTCGATCCGTCGCTGCGGGCAAGCTCCACCTCAATGTTCGCGAGGTGTTGGCCGGCGCGTATCGCTGCCATGAAGGGTCCGGCCTGGTTCACCAGGCCGGCTGGATTCAGGAGTGCGCCGGATTTGCCGATGATCTCCGAGCTGGAGTGGCCGAACAATCTCTCGGCGGCCGGGTTCCAGCTCGTGATGATACCGTCCAGGGTTCCGGTGAGGATGGCGTCCTCGCTGAACTCGACCACTGCCGACATCCGGTCCGCCTGGCGGCGTTCCTTTTCTGCCTCAAGGCGGGCGGTCATATCGCGCACCGCGGCGATCACCAGCAGGTCCTCCCCGTCGCCGACGTGGGCCAGGCTGACGTCCAGCGGGAACTCGGTGCCATCTCTTTTCCGCCCGGTCATTCCCAGCTCGCGAGTTTTCGGATCTGCGACATATCCCTCTCGCTGCGCCTGGTGGATCGTCCGGACCGACTCCGGCACCAGCGTCTCGATGAGCCGGCCGACCAGGGCGTCCCGCCGATAGTCGAACAGCGACTCCGTCTGACGATTGGCAAACCGGATCACGCCAGAGCGGTCCACGACCACCATTGCGTAAGGAACCGCATCGAAGACGCCCGCGAAGTCCGCGACATGTTGCAGCATGGTGCCGACCGCGGCGGTAGGTGCTCCACATGGTGACGGCACACGATCCCCTTCGAAAGCCGAACAAACTGGCCCAGCGGCTAAGCCCCTGTCATGGGCGAAGCCCGGTGTATGGACGAAATCTCAGTCAAGCTGGCGACATTGATCTGTTTGATGCTGAGCCATAGGTGATGCTCAGCTAGTCATGAGCACGCTATTGGGCGGTCCCGCTGATTGGTGCTTAATGGCCGAAATCCACCCGAACGGCGCAAAAGATCCGCCAAATGACGTCGCAAGGACGGGTATGTCGTCAGGACGGTATGGTGACCTTTCGGGGTTCTCCGTCGAAACTCGTCCCTTCTGGGCAGATTGCCTACTTGGACGCATCACCGTCAGTCTCCACCCCAAGGGCGCCCAGTCACGTCCGCGTCTGAGAGGGAGCGTTTCACGATGTCAAGCCCCAAAGCCCCGCCGCCGCCATTCGTCGCCACCAACCAGCCGGAACGACCAGTTTCACAAGAGCCGATTCAGCCCCTGGACCTCCACGTCAAGCCGGGTGGAGCCCGCCTGGGTGAGCTGCTGGTCGAAGCGAAGCTGGCCACCCGCGAGCAGGTCGTGGCAGCACTCGAGCAGGCGATGGAGGGCTCCGGAAGGACCCTGGGCAGTCAGCTGCTCGTCGATGGGTCGATCCAGGAGCGCGACCTTGCACGGATGCTGGGACACCAGCACGCCGTCGACGTCGTCGACCTCAGACAGATCGTCCCTGACCCAGCGGCAGCCGGACTCCTTACCGAGTCGAGCGCGCGCGCACTGAACGCGATACCCCTCTCGGCGGACAATGACGGTGTGGTGGTTGCCGTTGCTGATCCCTCACCACGCATGGCAAAGAGCTTGCAGGAGGTCATCGGCCGGCCGGTGACGCTCAAGGTCGCGACTCAGTCGGATCTCACGATGGCCATCGGCAACAGCTACCGCGCCCTGGCCCGAGTCGGCTCTCAGATCGAGGCGTTCCAGGTTCGCGACGTGCGGTACAAGGAGGAGACACCCGCCGAGCAGGGCGGCGCGAACGAGGAGGGGCCCGTTGTGCAGGTGGTGCGGCTCGTGATCACCCAGGGGCTGCGGGATCGCGCGTCCGACATCCACATCGAACCGCAAGCGGATCATATCCGGGTGCGCTATCGCATCGACGGAGCACTGCAGGATGTCCTCGATCTGCCCGGCTCCATGGGGCCGGCCACCATCAGCCGCATCAAGATCATGGCCGGCATCAACATCGCCGAGCGAAGGCGGGCCCAGGACGGGCAGATCAGCATGGATGTCGAGGGCCGCGCCGTCGACATCCGCGTCGCCACGACGCCGGTGGTCTCTGGCGAGAAGGTCGTGATGCGGCTCCTGGACAAGAGCCGGCCGATCTTCCGCCTGGCCCAGCTCGGGATGGCTCCGGATATGGCAGAACGATATTCGGCACTCCTGCACTCGCCATACGGGATGGTGATCTGTTCCGGGCCGACCGGAAGCGGGAAGACGACGACGCTGTACGGGTCGCTGGGTGAGATCAACACGCCCGAGCGAAACATCATGACGATCGAGGACCCGGTCGAGTACACGATCCCGTCCATAAACCAGATCCAGATCAACGAACAGGCGGGTGTCACGTTTGCCGGTGGCTTGAAGTCGATCTTGCGGCAAGACCCGGACGTGATCCTGGTGGGCGAGATCCGTGACGTTGAGACTGCGCGAATCGCCGTTCAGTCGGCGCTGACCGGCCACTTTGTCCTGTCGTCGCTCCATGCGACCGACACCGTCTCTGCGTTGCACCGTCTGCTCGACATGGGGATCGAGAGCTTCCTGGTGGCTTCGTCGATCACTGCGGTTCTCTCACAGCGACTGCTGCGCCGGGTCTGTGACAACTGCCGGGAGAACTACGACCCGCCGCCGCAGGAGATGGCCTGTCTCGCAGCGATGGGCGGGCAGACTCCCGAGGGCGGGTTCGTCCGCGGAGCCGGCTGCAACTTCTGTGGTCAGACCGGGTATCGCGAACGGATTGGCGTCTACGAGATGATGCTGGTCACCGATGGGATCCGTGAGCTGATCCTCGAACACGCCTCACATGAAGCTGTCCGCAAGCTTGCGAGATCCGAGGGCATGCGCACCTTGCAGGAAGAGGCGATGCACCTGGTCGAGGCCGGCATGACGAACCTCACAGAGGTTCTGCGTACCATCTACGTCCTCGAATCGTGACCTGACCTCGATGCTGTCGCCGGAATCGGGTCGACGTACCGGTGTGCTGCGCCCTCTAGCGGTGCTGCCGCCTCAGGGAGCTGGGGTCAGCCGTTGGCGCGCTGAGGTTCGCCGGGGTTGCGGGCGAGCCAGGCCGCCCCGATGATGCCGGCCGAGTTCTGCAGCTGGGCGGCAACGATGGGTGCGCGCAGATGCAGCAGCGGAAGGAACTTCTCCGCCTTTCGGGACACGCCGCCGCCCACGACGATCAGGTCAGGCCAGAGGAGATCCTCGACGTGGGAGTAGTAGCGCTGAAGGCGCTCGGCCCACTCCTGCCAGGACAGGTTCTTCTCAGCCTTGATGCTTGAGGCCGCGCGATGCTCGGCGTCGTGGCCGTCGATCTCGAGATGCCCCAGCTCGGAGTTGGGGATCAGCGCTCCGTTGTAGAACAGCGCGGAGCCGATACCCGTGCCCAGGGTGCTTACCAGGACAAGGCCACGGGCGTTGCGGGCAGCCCCGAAGTGGAGCTCGCCGAGCCCGGCGGCGTCGGCGTCGTTGAGGATGGTGACGGGTCGGCCGAGTTTTTCGCTCATCAGCTTTCGCGCGTCCGCCCCAATCCAGGCGGAGTCAATATTGGCAGCGGTACGCACCACGCCGTTGGTCACCACAGCCGGCAGCGTCACGCCGATAGGCGAGCTCCCGGTGTCGTCGGCAAAGTGGTCGGCAATTTTCACGACGATGTCGATCACCGCCTCCGGTGTTGACTGCTTGGGGCTGTCATAGCGCAGTCGATCCCGGGCCAGCTCACCGCTGGTCAGGTCCACGGGCGCTCCCTTGATGCCACTGCCGCCGATGTCGATGCCGAGCGGGTGATGCGTGGTGGGCATGAGACTCCTTCCGTTGGAATTCAGGGCAGGGTCAGGATCTCTGCCCCGGTGTCGGTGATCAGCAGTGTGTGCTCGAACTGCGCTGAGCGTCTGCGATCCTTGGTGACGACGGTCCAGTCGTCGTCCCACATGTCCCATTCCACCGTGCCCAGGTTGAGCATCGGCTCGATGGTGAACGTCATCCCCGGCTCGATCACCGTGTTGTACTGCGGAGCCGCGTCGTAGTGGGGGACCACCAGCCCCGAGTGAAAGGCAGTGCCGATGCCGTGGCCGGTGAAGTCGCGGACGACTCCATAGCCGAACCGTTTGGCATAGCTCTGGATCACCCGTCCGATGACGTTGATCTCACGGCCCGGCTTTGATGCCTTGATGCCACGCATCATCGCCTCGCGGGTGCGTTCGACGAGCAGCCTGGACTCCTCGTCGACGTTGCCGCACAGGTAGGTGGCATCGGTGTCTCCGTGGACCCCTCCGATGTATGCGGTGATGTCGATGTTGACGATGTCCCCGTCCTGCAGGGGCCGGTCGTCCGGGATTCCGTGGCAGATCACCTCGTTGACGCTGGTGCACAGCGACTTCGGGAACCTGCGGTACCCCAGCGGTGACGGGTAGGCGCCATGGTCGAGCATGTACTCGTGTCCGATCCGGTCCAGCTCATCGGTGGTGACCCCCGGCGCGATCGCCGCGGCAGCAGCCTCCAGGGCACGTGCCGCGATCCGTCCGGCGATACGCATCTTCTCAATCGTCCCGGCGTCCTTGACCTCCGGGCCCGTGTACTTCGCGGGCGCGGGTCGATCCACATACTCCGGACGGGCAATGGAGGCGGGCACGTGGCGACGTCCGCTCAGGGTTCCGGGCGCCACGCTTGCGTAGGTGATCGACATACATTGGAGTCTAGGCAAGTAGCGCGCAGCGCAGTCACATGGATGACGTCGACGACTGACCCAAAGGAGAGGTGGCCATGGCGTACTGGTTCAACGTGAGTACCGGAGCGGTGGAGGATGACGCCAACAAGAGTCCCGTGGATCGGCTGATGGGGCCCTTCGACAGCTACGCGGCGGCCGAGCAGGCGTTGTCGCACGCCAAGGAGAACACGGAGCGTTGGGATGCTGAGGACAAGGCCTGGGACGACAAGGGACTCAAGGACTGAGCCCTCTCAGGAAGACTGAGCCCTCAGGAGGCTGACTGGCCGATCCGGCCGAGAGCCTCATCCCAGCGTTGCGGCAGAACCTGGCCGAGCGCAGTGTCGTCAACATTCTCGTGCCGCAGGTCGAGTCTCGTGTCGCTGCCCTGCGAGGTGAGCCGCAGGTCGATCAAGGTTGCGCTCGCCTGCTCATTGGCGTGCCACGACAAGCGAACCTGCTCCATCGGATGGTAGCTGCGCACCACTCCGTAGCTCCCGTCCACGCTGTGCCAGGGTTCACCCTTGGTGCCGAGCTTCGCACCCTCGCCGAGCAGGGCCTCGGCACCGGCAGATGTGGTCAGGAGCTGCCAGACCTGGTCTATGGGAAAGGGCACCACCCGACTCACCTCGATGACGGGGGCGCCCTGAGCGCCTTCGGCTGGAACCTCGCTGGATTCCGTTGCTGCTGTCATCGCGACCTCTATCCATTCCCGTCCAGGCGGCTCGGACGGCTAGGGGAACTTCAGACACCCAGCACACCAAGACGGCGACGAATGCACAATCCCCGGACGGGGGTGACTTTGGGCTCCGCCGGGGCCTCACCTATTGCAATGAGTCTTTCGAAAGGCTAGTTTCGATAGTATGTCGTACAAGGAACGGAAGCTGAACGACCCGCGAACACTGAGAGCGGTGGCCCATCCGGTGCGTCTGGGCATCCTGGAGCAGCTGACGGTTCACGGCGCCATGACAGCGACCGAGCTGGCCGACCGCCTCGACGAGACTCCGTCAAACTGCTCGTGGCATCTGCGCAAGCTGGCCGAGAACGGATTCGTCGAGGAGGCCGAAGGTGGCACGGGGCGCAAGCGACCCTGGCAGGCTGTCAGCCAGGGCATGCGCTGGGGCGATCCCGGTGAGTCGCCCGAGCTGGCGCGAGCAGGTGAGGAGCTCAGCCAGCTGATGATCGAGCGAGAGGTGGCCAGATTCGCCTCCTCACGTGCCAGGCGTCGTGACGACTCCCCGCCATGGCAGGAGGCGAGCACCTCGAGCCAGTCCATGCTGTGGGTCACCGCCGGGGAGCTCAACGAGATCAACCTGGCGGTCCGTGACCTGTTGATGAGCAGAGTCGACCGGTTCGATCACCCGGAACGCAGACCCGACGGGGCGCGGCTGTGCACCTTCCTCGCGTGGGGAGTGCCGGCATACGACATGGAGAACGTGTCCGGCGACGAGCTGAGCAGCGATGCGTAGGGCGTTCCGGCAGCCAGGTTTCACCCGGCTCTTCGCCGGACTCACCACGAGCATGTTCGGCGACTCCGTGATGCTGCTGGTTCTGAGCATGTGGGTCAAGACCCTTACCGGTTCCAACGGCGCGGCGGGGCTGACCTTCTTCTGGATGGTGGTCCCTGCCCTGTTCGCGCCGCTTTACGGGATGTACATAGACCGCATCCGGCGCAAGCCGCTGCTGGTCTGGGGCAACGTCATCTCGGCCCTGATGGTTCTCCCGCTGCTGGCGGTGCGAGAGGCGGGCGACGTCTGGATCGTCTATGCCGTCGCGTTCCTGTACGGCATCTCCTTCGTCGTGCTGCCGGCCGGTCTGAACGGGCTGCTCAAGGAGATGATCCCCGGGAACCTCCTCGTGGAGGCAAACTCCTCGGTACAGACCACCAAGGAGGGCTTCCGACTCATCGGTCCCCTGGTCGGCGCGGCTCTGTTCGGCCTGTTCGGAGGCGGCATAGTCGCCGTCGTCGACTCCCTGTCGTTCCTCGTCGCCGCACTGATCATCGCGTCGATTCCGCTGCAGGAGAACGCTCCCGAGCGCAGTGAACAGCACTGGTGGCTCGAGATGACCGGCGGTGTCAGGCACCTGGTTCGCGAGCCGGTCCTGCGGCACACCCTGATCGCCTTCGGACTCATGCTGATCGTGATCGGCTTCAGTGAGGCGTCGATCTACGCGGTGCTGGACTTCTTCGGGAAACCGCCCACCTTCGCCGGCGTCGTCGTCACTGTTCAGGGGGTCGGAGCCATCCTCGGGGGAGTGATGGCGTCTCGCTGGGTCCGCCGTCTCGGTGAGGCCGGAACGGTGACCGTTGGCATGGGCCTGCTCGCGCTCGGTCTGGGGATCGTGGCACTCACCTCAACCCTGTGGGTCACTCTCGCCGGGGTGGTGGTTCTCGGCTACTCCTTGCCGCTGACGTTCATCGCCTTCATGACGATGTTGCAGAGACGGACCCCGCAAGCGCTCATGGGCAGGGTCTCCGCCGCCGTCGAGACGGTCATGGGAGCACCGCAGGCAGTCTCGCTGGCCGTCGGCGCGCTGCTGGTGACCCTGCTCGACTATCACGCCGTCTTCGCGATCATGACAGCATTCACCGGCACGGCGGTCCTGTACCTCCTGATCTCGTTGCACGGTCAGCTGTTCCGACCGGACCCGCCGCCGGCACCCGCGACTGCCAAGCCGGGCCCCGCGCCGTCCGAGGTCCGCGTGACGTCCCCTGAGCGAAGAGGGCCTGAGCCGGGGGGCTGAAAGGCGGGGTGGTTCATGGCCACGACAGAGCCAGATCTCTGCGGGCCGGCGCTCGCAGGTCCCGCAAGGGACTGAGGCCGTCAGTCCTCGAACGAGTGCTCCGCTGCAGGGAACGACCCGCCCGCAACGTCGGAGGCGTAGGCGCGGGCAGCGTCGCTCAGGCTGGTGCGCAGGTCGGCATACCGTTTGACGAACCGGGGCGCCTTTCCGCCACGCAACCCGGCCATGTCCTGCCAGACCAGCACCTGGGCGTCACAGCTTGGTCCGGCACCGATGCCGATCGTTGGTATGTGCAGAACTTCGGTGACCCGGGCAGCGACCGATGAGGGCACCATCTCCATGACGACGGAGAAGGCGCCGGCCCTCTCCAGGGCGATCGCGTCCTCGACAAGTGCGTCAGCAGCGTCTCCGCGACCCTGGATCCGGTAGCCGCCGAGGACGTGCTCGCTCTGAGGGGTGAAGCCGATGTGTCCCATCACCGGGATGCCGGCCCGCACCAGAAGCTCCACCTCGGGGACCATGGCTCGTCCGCCCTCGAGCTTGACAGCATGAGCCAGCCCCTCCTTCATGAATCGGGTCGCCGTGGCCAGCGCCTGGGTCGGACTCGCCTGGTAGGACCCGAAGGGCAGGTCGGCAACGACCAGGGCGTGCTTGGCGGAGCGGGTGACGGCCCGGACCAACGGGATCAGGTCGTCCACGGTGACCGGCACGGTCGTCTCGTACCCGTAGACGTTGTTGGCGGCCGAGTCGCCGATAAGGAGAACGGGGATGCCTGCCTCGTCGAAGATCTCGGCCGAGTACTGGTCGTATGCCGTCAGCATCGCCCATCGCTCTCCGCGCTCCTTCATGGCTTGCAGGTGCGGGATCCGAATGCGTCGCAGCGGCGATTTAGCCGGTCCGGACACGTCGCCGGCGCCGACGCCGTAGGGGGCTGGTTGTTCGCTCATCGAGATAGCTCCTTGGATGGACTGCCTGGCCGGGTGGGTTCAGTGGTGCTCGCGCCAGCGACTGGTGATCGGCAGGCGACGGTCACGCCCGAATGCCAGGGGCGAGATCTTGGGACCCGGGGCGAACTGGCGGCGCTTCCACTCCGCGCTGTCGACGAGCCCGATCACCCGATCGACCACTGCCGCCTCGAACCCGGCCGCTACGAGCTCGGCCCGGTCCTGGTTCCCTCCGACATACCGGTGAAGGATCGCGTCGAGCAGCTCGTATGGCGGCAGCGAGTCCTGGTCGACCTGGCCGGGGCGCAGCTCGGCCGAGGGCGGCTTCTCTATAGATGCCAGGGGTATCGGTGGCTTCTCACCACGGCGCAGGGCCTCGGCGTTGCGCCAGCGCGCCAGCTTCCAGACCATCGTCTTGGGCACGTCCTTGAGAGGCGAGTACCCGCCGACACTGTCGCCGTACAGGGTCGAGTAGCCGACCGAGACCTCGCTCTTGTTGCTGTTGTTCAGGACGAGGTGTCCCTCCTGATTGCCCAGGCCCATCCAGATGACCGCGCGCACCCGGGCCTGGAGGTTCTCCTCGGCCACCCCGGTCAGCTTCACGGAGTCCAGAAAGGCGCTGACCATGGGGTCGATGGGGATGACGCGGTAGTCCAGGCCGAGGTTTTCGGCAAGCTCGGCGGCGTCGTCCTGGGAGCCGCGGCTGGAGTACTTGCTGGGGTTGCTGATCGCCACGACGTTCTGGCCACCGAGGGCATCAGCGGCGATGGTAGCCACCAGGGTTGAGTCGATGCCGCCCGAGACCCCGAGCAGGACAGACCGGAAGCCGTTCTTGCGGACATAGTCGCGCAGTCCCAGTTCCACTGCGCGGTAGACCTCGGCGACGGGATCGAGGCGAGCGGCCAGCGTCGCCGGCACTGCGGCATACGCGGGGACCGGGGTGTCACTGATGGTGACGTGCACGATGCCCTCACCTGTTGAGTCGCTCACCTCGACGGTGCTCGGCTCCAGATCCAGGTCGACGACGAGCAGGTTCTCGTCGAACTGCGGCCCGCGGGCCAGCACGTTGCCGGCGGCATCGACCACCAGTGAGTCACCGTCGAAGACGAGCTCGTCCTGACCACCGACGAGGTTCAGGTAGGCAAGCGTGCATCCGGCCTCCGCGGCGCGCCGTGCCACCAGCTCATAGCGGACGTCGTCCTTGTCCGCTTCGTAGGGCGACCCGTTGATCACCAGCAGCAGCTGTGCCCCTGCCTGACGGGTCTGGGCGACCGGGCCGCCTTCCTGCCAGAGGTCCTCACAGATCGCGATGGCCACGTCCACCCCGTTGGTCCGCACCACGGTGAGGTCCCGGCCCGGGGCGAAGATCCGGAACTCGTCGAAGACGCCGTAGTTGGGCAGGTGATGCTTGGCGTAGCGGGCCCTGATCCGGCCCTTGTGCAGGACAGCGGCGCAGTTCTGGGGTAGCGGTCGGGTGGTCTCACCCAGGCTGTACGGCGCCCGGTCGAGGTAGCCGACCACGACCGGAAGGTCGCCGTGACCGTCCGAGTCGAGCGCGCCGGCCAGCTCGGCCAGCGCAGACCGTGAGGCCTCCACGAAGGACGAGTGAAGCGCCAGGTCTTCCACGGGATACCCGGTGAGCATCATCTCGGGGAATGCCACCAGATGGGCGCCGGAAGCGGCCGCCTTGCCCGTCCACTCACGGATCGCCTGGGCATTGCCACTGAGGTCACCCACGGTGGGGTTGATCTGGGCCAGGGCCAGTCGCATCTGCGCCATAACGGCAGCCTAGCCACCG
>JBDTWH010000183.1:0-3808 GCA_040006795.1 Actinomycetota bacterium
CGCTGATGTCCGAGACGAACGCCATCTCCGGCATCATCCTGGTCGGCGCCCTCAGCCAGATCGGCCACGGCGGCATCGTCACGGTCGTGTCCTTCATAGCCCTGGCGATCGCCAGCATCAACGTCTTCGGTGGTTTCACCGTGACCCAGCGCATGCTCACGATGTTCCGGAAGGGCTGAGTCGAGATGACCACCATCGTCCAGGCGGCATACATCGTCTCCGCCCTGCTGTTCATCATGGCCCTGGCCGGCCTGTCCAAGCACGAGACCGCCAAGACCGGCAACGCCTACGGTGTCACCGGCATGACCCTCGCCATCATCGCGACCTTGTACCTGGCGCTCAAGGGAGCCTCTGTCGAAGGCGCCCTGGGCGTCCCGGCCGCCATCGGCCTGATCGTCCTCGCGATGGCGATCGGCGCGGTCATCGGCCTCTGGCGGGCCAAGAGCGTCGAGATGACCCAGATGCCCGAGCTGATCGCGATCCTGCACAGCCTCGTCGGCGCCGCGGCCGTGCTCGTCGGCTACAACTCGTTTCTGAGCGAGGACCAGCTCCGCGAGGTCAAGAGCGCTCTCGAGCTCACCGGCTCGCTGGCCACCATCCACTCGGTCGAGGTGTTCCTCGGCGTGTTCATCGGTGCCGTGACGCTGACAGGGTCAGTCGTCGCGTTCCTCAAGCTGAGCACGCGCATCTCGTCCAAGCCGCTCACCCTCCCGCAACGCCACAAGATGAACCTCGCGGCCCTGCTCATATCGGCTGGCCTCATGGTCTGGTTCGTGAGCTCGGGCAGCATCGTGCCACTGCTGATCATGACGGTGATCGCCCTGGCGCTGGGCTGGCACCTCGTGGCGTCGATCGGCGGCGGCGACATGCCGGTCGTCATCTCGATGCTCAACTCGTACTCCGGGTGGGCTGCTGCCGCGGCCGGCTTCATGCTCAACAACGACCTGCTCATCGTGGTGGGCGCCCTCGTGGGTTCCTCCGGTGCGATCCTGAGCTACATCATGTGCCGCGCCATGGGCCGCTCGTTCATCAGCGTGATCGCCGGCGGGTTCGGCGGAGCCCCCGTGTCCACCGAGGAGAAGGACTACGGCGACTTCCGCGAGACCAACGCCACCGAGGTCGCCGAGCTGCTCAAGAACGCCACATCGGTCGTGATCACCCCCGGCTACGGCATGGCCGTCGCGCAGGCTCAGTACCCGGTGGCCGACCTGACCGAACGCCTGCGCAAGCTCGGGGTGAACGTCCGGTTCGGCATCCACCCGGTCGCGGGTCGGCTGCCGGGCCACATGAACGTCCTGCTCGCCGAGGCCAAGGTTCCCTACGACATCGTTCTCGAGATGGACGAGATCAACGAGGACCTGTCAACCACGGACGTCGTGCTCGTCATCGGTGCCAACGACACCGTCAACCCGAGCGCCGAGGATGACCCGAACAGCCCGATCGCCGGGATGCCGGTGATCCAGGTGTGGCACGCGAAGGAGGTCATCATCTTCAAGCGGTCGATGGCAACCGGATATGCCGGTGTGCAGAACCCGCTGTTCTTCAAGGAGAACAGCGCGATGCTCTTCGGCGACGCCAAGGACCGTGTCGATGACATCCTCAAGGCCCTCTAGGCAAGGCCCCTCGCCCTCATCGGCGGAGGACTCTTAGTAGGTAATCGGCCCGGTGTCGCCGGGACGCGGGCCTTCGGCGGGCTCAACCGGACGGGAGCCGGGTGGAGCCGGGTCTTCGTGTCCGCGGCCCTTGACGTTCTCTTCCTGCTCCATCCCGAACATGCGGTCCTGCAGGTTGAAGATCGCGGCACAGATGGTGAGATAGGTCCTGTCGGGATCCTTGACCCACCTGACGTCGTGCAGGCTGTGGGGATGCTTCTGGCTCTCTCGCTCCAGGGTGCCGTAGCCGAGCAGCTGTCCGAAGGTTGAGCGGGTGTAGGTCAGGTCGACGACCCGGGCCAACGAGATCATGGACACCCCCTGCCTGATCAGCCCGTAGTTCACCAGCAGACGCTTGTCGGTGGCGACGAGCCACTTCCGCTTCCACAGGTACCACTTCGACAGGGCCCAGCCACCAAACAGGACGATCCAGGCCAGAAGGAGGAGAGGGTTCAGGACGTCGAGGCTGGCCGGCAGGGCGAACGCGAGCACCACAAGCACTATCGGCCCGGCGATTCCGAGGACGATGAGCTTCCACAGGGCCGCCCAGTGCTGGTGCTGGGCAAGGATCGGAATCTCGTCGGCAAGCAGGTACTGCTTCAGCTTGCTGCGTTCCAGCCGTTCATCCAGGCCAGGCTGCGCCCGCGCGCGCAACAGGTCACGCGCCCGGACCATGGCCTAGTTGCGGTTCAGAATGTTGTCGAAGAAGGCCGCGATGCTCGAGACGCCCTGCACCACGATGTTCCAGGCGCCCTGGACGATGTTGGCAGCCTGGTCGGGGGACTTGATGATGGCATAGATGAAGAAGGCCACCACAGTCCAGAGCACGATCTTCTTGACGTGCTTCATGATGTCTCCCTGGTGCGGCGTCCTGCGATGGTCACAACTTTTGGTAATGATGCCAAGGCCGCGCCCTGTTGCGCGTCAGGCTCGCCGGAGGAGGTGCTCACACGATCCCGTACAGACGGTCTCCGGCATCACCGAGTCCGGGCACGATGTAGCCCTGTTCGTTGAGCTTCTCGTCGATTGCGCCGGTGACGATCCTGATCGGCACGTCCAGGTCGGCAGTGTCGGCCTCTAGCCTCGCGATGCCTTCGGGGGCCGACAGCAGGGTGATCGCGGTGATGTCGGTGGCGCCCAGGTCGATCAGGTAGCGGATGGCCATTGAGAGGGTGCCGCCAGTTGCGAGCATCGGGTCGAGCACGTAGCACTGGCGCCCCGACAGGTCGTCGGGCAGCCGGTTCGCGTAGGTCGTGGCCTCGAGCGTGATCTCGTTGCGCACCATGCCCAGGAATCCGACCTCGGCAGTGGGCAGCAGTCGGACCATGCCGTCCAGCATGCCCAGCCCGGCGCGCAGGATCGGCACGACCAGGGGCTTGGGACTGGCCAGCCTGATGCCACGACTGGGAGCAACAGGAGTCTCGATGTCGCAGGGCTCCACCCGGACCTCGCGGGTCGCCTCGTAGGCCAGCAACGTCACCAGCTCATCGGCCAGTCGTCGGAACGTGGGGGTGTCGGTGTTCTTGTCCCGTAGCGCCGTGAGCTTGTGGGCGATAAGCGGATGGTCGGCAATGTGAACGCGCATGGGTGAAACTTATCGCGTGGACGCACCCTCAGAATCCGCCCGCCCGGCCGCCGGCACGCAGTATGCCGCGTGGATGGGCCGGGCGCTCGATGCCGCGGCCGGCGCGCTGGCCGCAGGTGACGTGCCTGTGGGCGCCGTCGTGTTGTCGCCGGAGGGGGAGGTGCTGGCTGTCGCGAACAACCGGCGTGAGGAGGATGGCGACCCAACCGCCCATGCCGAGGTCATCGCGTTGCGGGCTGCCGCCTCGGCGATTGGCGGTTGGAGACTTCAGGACTGCACACTCGTCGTCACCCTCGAGCCCTGCGTCATGTGCGCTGGTGCGTTGATGCTGGCCCGGATCGGGCGCCTGGTGCTGGGGGCCTGGGACCCGAAGGCCGGCGCCTGCGGGTCGGTGTGGGACGTCGTGCGCGACCGGCGGGCCACGCATCGCGTCGAGGTGATCGGCGGGATCAGGGAGCGGGAGTGTTCGCAGATCCTGCTCGATTTCTTTGCCGGGCACCGCCTCTAGTAACCTCGCTCCCGGTGGCGTGTCCGAGCGGCCAAAGGAGCACGCCTCGAAAGCGTGTGTGGG
>JBDTWH010000184.1:0-3324 GCA_040006795.1 Actinomycetota bacterium
GACACTTCTACCGGCAGTCGGTCGAGGAACGCAACCACGCGATGATGATCGTGCGTTACACCCTGGACCGCGACTGGCCCGTGCAGATCCCGGGAGTCGATGAGGTCCGCAACACGTTCGAGAATCCGGTGGACCCGATCAGGCTGGCTCTCGCGCAGGAAAAGGCCGTTACCGCGCAGATCGAGGTCCTCTTCCGGGCTGCCAGGGCTCAGGACGACGCTCTGGGTGAGCAGTTCATGCTGTGGTTCCTCAAGGAACAGGTCGAGGAAGTTGCCACGGTGAACACCCTCTTGTCGATCTCCGTGCGCGCGGGCGACAACTGGTTCCAGATCGAGGATCACCTCGCGCGTGAGGCCGTCGGGGAATCTGGCGTGGACTCCGCCGCTCCCGACGCCGCCGGAGGTGTCCTCCTCTAGTCCCGCAAACCCGTCCCCGCGATCATCGGGTACGTGTTCTTCAGGGCTAACCTGAGAATACGGGTCAGGATGACGGCTAAAGCCATACACTCGGCGAGGTGAAGCCCGACCCCCGTCCTCAAGGATCCACATCAGCAGTGACGGTCGTTGGCGTGCTGAAGCCGGCAACGCCAGTCAATGAGCCACGGGATCGCGAGCAGGCAGCGAAGCTAGCCCAACAACGTCTGACCGCGCTTCTGGACGCCGTGATGGCGGTGACCGCAGACCTTGAGCTAGCCGACGTCCTCACCCGGATCGTGAATTCCGCCTGTGAGCTCGTCGACGCGAAGTATGGCGCGCTCGGCGTGCTCGGCCCGGACCGCAAGCACCTCATCGAGTTTGTCACGCAGGGGATCAACAAGGAGGAGCAAGAGGCGATCGGGCAGCTGCCTCAAGGACACGGCGTGCTCGGTCTGCTCATCCAGGAAGCCCGGCCGCGGCGGCTGCCGGACATCGCCGACCACTCGAGCTCTCATGGTTTTCCACCCAACCACCCGGCGATGCGCAGCTTCCTCGGCACCCCGATTCGGATCCGGGACGAGGTCTTCGGCAACCTGTACCTGACGGAGAAGCGTGGCTCCGCAGAGTTCACCCCGGACGACGAGTCGATCCTGGTGGCTCTTGCGGCGGCTGCCGGCGTCGCCATCGACAATGCACGCCACTATGAGGAGAGCCGGCTCCAGCGGCGCTGGCTGGCAACCATCGCGGCGGTGACCCATCTATTCCTGGAGGGCGGGGATGAGAGGTCGGCAATGCACTTCCTGGCTGAGCGCACCTGTGAGCTGTCCCAGGCCCAGCTGACCATGGTTGCCTTGTATGACGACGTCGGAGACCTCGTGGTGAGGGCGGTTCAGGCGAGGGAGCCCGAGGCGGCCGAGCCGCAGGAAGTCGCCGGGGGGTCGAATGATGGACTCGGAAGAGTTCTGCACAACCGTCACTGGCACAAGCTCGTAGCAGCGCGCGAGCCCGTGCTCCTGGTCACCAGGCCTGGCGACCAGTCGGCTGACGGTCTCTCCAATGACGTGAGGGAGCTGGGCGCCTCTGATCCCGACGGTCCGACTGCCCTCGTTCCCATCACCGTGGGCGACGACGAGATTGGAGTGCTCGCCGTCGCCTGGTCTCCAACAGCCGAGAGGTTCGTTGATGACGTCGTGCCGCATCTGTCGGCGTTGGCTCAGCAGATGGGGCTCGCTCTGGTGGCGGCTCGCGGGCAGAGCTATCGCTCGCTCGTTGCCGTGCTGGAGGATCGCGACCGGATCGCTCGCGACATGCATGACCACGTTATCCAGCGACTCTTCGCAACTGGCTTGTCGCTTCAGTCGACCTCGCGGCTGGCGGAGCATCCAACTGTGCGGGCACGGCTCGATGAAGCCGTGGACAACCTGGATGCGGCCATCAAAGATGTTCGACTTACCATCTTTGAACTTCATCGCGCCAAGCCCAGCCGGGAGCTCCGCGAAGAGATCGTAGAACTGGTGCGGGTCTCGACCGAGTCCCTCGGGTTCGCCCCCGATCTCACGATCGAAGGACGACTCGACTCGCTGACCCCTGAGCTCGAAGCCGATCTGGTCGCCGTTGTCCGTGAAGGCCTCGCCAATGTGGTTCGACACGCCCATGCGTCCATGGTGAGTGTTCGCCTCACGATCCACGGCACTATCCGGATTGAGGTTGCGGACGACGGGTTCGGGTTCTCGCCAGGGGCCGTGCACAGCGGTCTGGCCAACCTTCGCCAGCGCGCTGAGTCCCGAGGCGGTTCGCTGACCCTACGGGCCAGGACGCCGCAGGGGATGGCGTTGGTGTGGGAGGTGCTACCGGACCGCGCCAAGACGTAAAGCGTTTTTCGCTGCTCCGGACCGCCTGATCTCGGCAGGTCCACCAGGCCAGGCGGCGGAGGTGCACCGACGTAAGGACGACCGTTGTCGGACGCCTCCACATCGGCCGGAATACGACCGCAGTTTGTCACGCGAAACTGTCACCGCCGGCGTCACCCGTTGTCACCAGTGACACCTGCTGACACTTATCCACAGGCGTTTTGCTCGGCGGTGTCTACTAGCTGGGCAGTTAAAAGGGCCCGTCCGGGAGTTGCTTCCGTATGCGCGATAGCTCTCCACTGACCTCAGTGGCTCGGCTCTCCACTTCCGCCAAGAACGTCTCGTAGATCCAGAAGGCATCTTTCTCTTTGATGGGCGCCCACCGGTAGAGACGCTGCTTTCCATCGGGTGTGGTGGCTGGTCTAGCGTGGGCGATTGCGTTCCGCAGGGGCGGCAGTGCCGAGTAGCCATCGGCGATCTTGATCAAGGATGATTTGACCTCCTGCGCGATCTCGCTGCGCTCAGCCTTCGCCCGAAATTTCGCGCAGAGGGCGTGGGTAGTTCCGGCGGCGAGCGTGGGCATGTCCTCGGTTGGGTCCAAGCGGGTGATGACCTCGATCACCAGCCACTCAAGACTCGCGACTACAACAACGCCCGACCGATTGCTGCCAGGTGCGCCTGGCTCGGGTCGGTCTCAGTCGTCATGTCTAATCTATCGGCTGCCCACAGGTCCCGTCCGACGGACGTCAGCGGCGTTGACCAGTACGCCAGCCCGCACCGGGTCGAGTCCGCCGGCAGCCTTCAGTCGCTGTCCCACCAATGCAGTGGTCGCGGGCGGCCGCCTACATTCTTGGCTCGGGTGCTATTAGGTTTGTTTTGAATGGGTCGCCGGGGCGCCAGTCGACTGCTCGTTGCAGGTGGCCCTGGACTATTCGCGTGAAGTTCCGGGACATCTGGCTCATCTGCGCGTCAGTTATGGGCGTGGTGGTGATCCACCCGGTGATGGTGACGTGTGTGTGCCCGTGCCTCGTGTCCCTGAGGGAGAGACCTTCGGTGTA
>JBDTWH010000185.1:0-2981 GCA_040006795.1 Actinomycetota bacterium
GACGTCATCCCGCCCCGCGAGCGCGGCCGCTACCAGGGCTACTTCGGGGCGGTGTTCGCCATCTCCTCGGTCGCCGGTCCGCTGCTTGGCGGCTTCTTCGTGGAGCACCTGTCGTGGCACTGGATCTTCTTCATCAATATTCCGCTGGGTCTGGTCGCACTTCTCGTGACCGACCGGGCGCTGCACGGGCTCAAGCACGTCCGGCGCGAGCACAGCATCGACTACACCGGCGCGGCGCTCCTGGTCACCGGCGTGAGCAGCTTGCTGCTCGGGCTGGTCCGTGGTCGGGAGGCCGGCTGGACCTCTCCGGAGATCATCGGCTGGCTGGGCGTCGGCATCGTTCTTTCGGCAACGTTCGTCTGGTGGGAGTCACGCGCCGTGGAGCCGATTCTCCCTCTGCGGCTGTTCCGCAACCGGATCTTCTCGGTATCCAGCGGGATCGGCTTCTCCATCGGCTTCGCCATGTTCGGGGCGATCGTGTTCCTGCCGGTGTATCTGCAGATCGTCCAGGGGGTTTCTCCCACGCAGTCCGGCCTGGAGCTGCTGCCGCTCATGGTCGGCCTGCTCTGTGCTTCCGTCGTCTCCGGGCGGCGGATCACGACGACCGGCCGCTACAAGCGCTTCCCCATCGCCGGGACCGCCATCACCGCCGTCGGACTCAGCCTGCTGTCTACCCTTGGTGCGGACACTCCCTACTGGCGCAGCGCGTTGTTCATGCTGACTCTTGGAGTGGGCATCGGCCTGGTCATGCAGGTCATCGTGCTGGCTATGCAGAACTCCGTCGACCCCAAGGACATGGGAGTGGCAACCTCATCGGCCACCTTCTTCCGGTCACTGGGCGGAACCTTCGGCACGGCCCTCTTTGGAACGGTGCTGGCCAACCGGCTCGCCTCTGAGCTGGCTCAGCGACTGCCCCCGGCAGCGCTTCAAGGGGTCGACCCGTCGAACCTGACCGGCTCTCCCCAGGTGATCGCGGCGTTGCCCCACGCTGTCCGCGAGCCCGTTGTCTCGTCGTTCGTGTCGGCACTGAGCACGGTGTTCGTGTCCGCCGTACCGATTGTGCTGATCGCGTTCGCGCTGACCTGGTTCCTCCAGGAGATCAAGCTACGAGAGCGAGACGACACCGCCGTGGAGCAGGTAGAGCCCGCCGGATCGATCTGAGCCCATTGCGGTGCACCCGCGCTGAGCACCTGAGCACCTGAGCAAGAACGACCTGCGGTATGGGCACGCCATGGTTCTCTGCGATGTGCTGCACGGCATCGGCAATGGGCTTGACACCGTTGTTGAAAAACCTCCGGCCGCCCGGGTCGGATCGGGCCGGGCCGGTCGGGTCGGTGTCGGCCGGGGGTCGCCATCGCGCTGGTCGAGAGACCTGTCAACCCGTCTTTCGACTCCGCCACAGGCTTGGAATTACGGATTCATGGACCTAACCTCACGTCATGCGCCCGGTACCGAACGTCGTTCAGCTTCTCCGAGATCAGATGACTCGGAGCAAAGGGCTGGCTCGCACCGTGTCATTCTCCGCGGAACGACTTGGGTTGCAGACACTCGCCGACCAGGCGAACGATGTTCTGGGTGCCGGCGACATCGTCACAGTCCGAATACCCCATGGCTTGAACGATCTGAGGTCCCGGAGAATAAAGATGTGGCGACACGGAGACCGTGACTTGATCGCCGCGCTGCTCTATCAGGGTTGGCGAATGTTCGAGTCCCCTCTACCGGATCTGTTCATCACCGAGGTCAGGCACAACCCTGGCGCGGTCTTCGACGTAGGCGCCAATACGGGGCTGTACAGCTTGCTGGGCGCTGCCTGCGGGGCCCAGTCAGTGCACGCTTTTGAGCCTTATCCTCCCGTCGTGGAACTGTTCAGACGCAACCTGGCGATCAACAGCCCCCGCTGCCACATTCATGTTGTGGAAAGCGCCTTGGCGGCTCATGAAGGCCGTGCTGTCTTGTATGTGCCCGAGCCCACCTCGGACCACGCGGTTGAGTCAAGTGCGTCATTGTCGCCGACCTTCAAGGAGATCGTCGATGAGGCTCTCAGCGTCGAGGTCGAGGTCACGACCGCCGATAGCTATTGGCGAAGGGTGGGAAGCCCACCGATCAGCGTGATGAAAATCGACGTGGAGTCGCGAGAGCTGGATGTGCTGATGGGCGCCACCCAGATGATCGCCCGCGACCGTCCGATCATCTTCTACGAGCTCCTCCCCGCAGGTGATGCCAAATCCATCGGCGCCTTCGCCGCAGAACGCAATCTCATCGACATCTATGCCAGTCCATCCGAGATCGTGGTCAACTCACCGATTGAGTTTCATTCAGATGCGTGGAATCACGTCCTTGTCCCCTGGGAGAAGCTCGACTACACCGTGGCTCGTTACCGTCGCATGGGGATGAAAGTGACTCTGTGCTGACCGCGACATGCACCTGCGGTAGATCGTGGTCGGAGACCCGCGGTAACCTCCCCGGCGGCATCTCCAGGGCTCGAGGAGAAGTTCGGCGCGATCGACCAGGGTCCGGCGTTTCGGCTCATGTTGCGGAGCTCTGCTCCCGCGTGGCGAGGTACCTCTCCACGCGTTTGTCCGGAACAAGCCACATGATGGCCACAATGGTGAAAACCAGCATGCCCAGCCACGGATTGACAAAGGCCAAGCCGATACCGGAGAGGTACAAGATGGGCGAGATCTTGCCCTTCAGGTTCCGGCCGAGAGCCTGACCTAGGCCTGAACCACCCTCGACGCGGAAAATCGCCATCTGAAGGATGTAATAGGCCACCGCGGCTAGCAGCAGATTGACGCCATAGACGATGACAGGGGTTCGAGAGAACTTCGTCTCGTCGACCCAGGCTGTCGTGAAAGGGAAGAGCGAGAGCCAGAACAGCAGGTGCAGGTTGCCCCAGAGAACGGTGCCGTTGACGTGCTCGACAACTTGGAACATGTGATGGTGGTTGCTCCAGTAGATGCCGACGTAGACGAAGCTGAGCA
>JBDTWH010000186.1:0-4340 GCA_040006795.1 Actinomycetota bacterium
CGGTGCCAAATCAGTGAGAATACGGTGACACGAAAGTGAGACTCGTCATCAGCTGCAGCCGCTGGTGCTGCCACATCCCTCGCAGACGTAGCACGACCCAGACGGCCGCATCTTGGTTCCGCAGGTCAGACAGATCGGCGCATCAGCATTCTTGCCCGAGAACCGGTCCATCAGCTCTGCCGAGGAGTGCACGCCTTGGACAGGCTTTGCCAGGGCTGCTCCCGTTCCGGACTTGTCGACAGTCTGAGCCTTGGTCCAGTCCCGCTCCCCAGACTTCTTGGCTAGCTGGGCGGACTGGGCGAAACCCTCGAGCTCGTCCGAGACCGTCTCGTCGGACTCTGCGTCCACCGCGGGGGCGGAATACGAGCCTGTCTCGAGCTGACGCATACGTTCACCTGCGGTGTGGATGCCCATGGACGTGCGGGTGTCGAAGTCCAGGTAGTCCAGCGCCAGCCGGCGGAACACGTAGTCCATGATCGACTGCGCCATCCTGATGTCCGGGTCGTCGGTGAGGCCGGCCGGCTCGAACCGCAGGTTGGTGAACTTCTCGACGAAGGTCTCCAGCGGCACGCCGTACTGAAGGCCGATCGAGACGGCGATCGAAAACGCGTCCATGACGCCGCCCAGCGTCGAGCCCTGCTTGCCGAACTTCAGGAACAGCTCACCGAGGCCGTCGTCGGGATAGGACCCAGCCGTCAGGTAACCCTCGGCGCCACCCACCGAGAACGAGATGGTCTGGCTGGGGCGACGCTTGGGCAGACGCTTGCGGACCGGGCGGTACTCGATAATCCTCTCGACCTTGCCAGCCGCCTTGGCCGCCGCGGCATCCGTGGCGGTCGAGCCACCATCACTCAGCGGCTGGCCAACTTTGCAGCTGTCGCGGTACACCGCCAAAGCCTTGATGCCGAGCTTCCAGCCCTGCATATAGACGTCTTCGATCTCCTCAACCGTGGCGTCCGAAGGCAGGTTGACTGTCTTGGAAATCGCACCAGACAGGAACGGCTGGGTAGCCGCCATCATCCTGACGTGACCCATGGCCGAGATGGACCGTTGGCCCATGGCGGTATCGAATACCTCGTAGTGCTCAGGCCTGAGACCGGGGGCGTCGACGACGTGACCCTTGTCGGCGATGAACTCGACGATCGCCTCGATGGTCTCGTTGGTGTAGCCCATCTTCTTGAGCGCACGCGGGATCGTCAGATTGACGATCTCCATGGAGCCGCCGCCAACCAGCTTCTTGAACTTGACCAGCGAGAAGTCCGGCTCGATGCCAGTCGTGTCGCAGTCCATCATGAAGCCGATCGTCCCCGTCGGCGCGAGAAGGCTGGCCTGGGCGTTCCTGAAACCGTTCTTCTCGCCCAGCTTGATGACGGAGTCCCAAGTCTTGGTAGCCAGACTGTGGATGTCGCCATCCATCGCGTCCAGAGTCCGCAGGGCGTCATTGGCCGCCTGATGCTTGCGCATCACCCGTTTGTGGGCGTCAGCGTTGCGGGCGTACCCGACATACGGACCCACCACTGCGGCCAGCTCGGCGGAACGCTTGTAGGCCGCACCTGTCATCAGTGATGTCAGCGAGGAGGCAAGTGCACGACCACCGTCGGAGTCGTAACCGTGACCGGTTGCCATTAGCAGCGCGCCGAGGTTGGCATAGCCGACGCCCAGCTGACGGTAGTCACGAGTGGTCTTGGCGATCGACTCGGTCGGGAAGTCTGCAAAGCAGATCGAGATGTCCATTGCAGTAGTGACGAGCCCGACGACCTTCTCGTAGGCCGCAGCGTCGAAGGTGTCGTCATCACGCAGGAACGACATCAGGTTGAGCGAGGCCAGGTTGCAGGACGAGTTGTCCAGCGACATGTACTCAGAACAAGGATTAGAGGCGGTGATCCGGCCGGTCTCGGGGTTGGTGTGCCAGTCGTTGATCGTGTCGTCGTACTGGATGCCCGGGTCGGCGCACTCCCACGCGGCCTGGGCCATCTTCCCGAAGAGCTCCTTGGCGTCGACGGTCTCGATGACCTCGCCGGTGGCCCGGGCCGTCAGACCGAACTCTGCGCCCATCTCGACCGCGTGCATGAACTTGTCGGTGACGCGCACCGAGTTGTTCGCGTTCTGGTACTGCACGGAGATGATGTCCCTGCCGTCCAGGTCCATGTCGAAGCCGGCGTCTCGCAGCGCCCGAATCTTGCGCTCCTCGTGGGCCTTGGTCTCGATGAACTCCGCGATGTTGGGGTGGTCGACGTCCAGGACAACCATCTTGGCCGCACGCCGGGTGGCGCCGCCGCTCTTGATGGTGCCCGCAGACGCGTCCGCGCCGCGCATGAAGCTGACCGGACCACTCGCCGTACCGCCCGATGACAAGAGCTCCTTGGAGCTGCGGATCCGGGACAGGTTCACTCCGGCGCCGGAGCCGCCCTTGAAGATGAACCCCTCTTCGCGATACCAGTTGAGGATCGAGTCGATGGAGTCGTCGACGGCCAGGATGAAACAGGCTGAGACCTGCTGAGGCGAGTTCGTGCCGACGTTGAACCAGACCGGCGAGTTGAACGCGAACACCTGGTGCAGCAGAGTCCAGGTCAGCTCATGCTCGAACAGCTCGGCGTCCTCTGCCGTCGTGAAATACCCGTTGTCCTTGCCTGCCTTCACATAGGTCAGCACGACCCGGTCGATGAGCTGCTTGAGCCCCGTCTCGCGCTCGGGGGTACCCACCGCGCCACGGAAGTACTTGGTGGTGACGATCGTGGAGGCATTGACCGACCAGAAGTCCGGGAACTCGACGTCACGCTGTTCGAAGATCGTGACCCCGGTCTTCCAGTTCTGCTGAACGATGTCGCGGTGCTCCCAGGTGACCTCGTCATAGGGATGCACGCCGGGAGTGGTGAAGATACGTTCGACCTTCACGCCCTTCTTGCCGCTGCTGCGTCGTGCACCTGCACTCGCGCCGGTCGTCTCAGTCATTGATGGCTCCTTTGCCCCTGATCTTTGGGTAGTTTCAATTCTTACTTCGACCACTGACACCGCGTTTGACAGCCGGGTGATCGGGTCCTGCCTGAGCGAACTGCCCACCGGTCACCCGCTGGTGGGGGGTGCCATACGTTCGGCGGGATCCGGCTCCTGACCGGTTGGTTCTCGTTCGGCGCGAAGCAACGTGATCGCTGACTCGAAGTCCTCCAGGCTCTCGAACGCCTGGTAGACGCTGGCAAATCTCAGGTAGGCAATCTCGTCGAGCTCGCGCAGCGGTCCGAGGACGGCCAGCCCCACCTCGTGGGCGTCGACCTCGGCGCTCCCCCGTGCCCGGATCACCTCTTCAACCTGCTGGGCGAGCCTGGCCAGGTCGTCATCGGTGACCGGACGCCCCTGGCAGGCCTTGCGCACGCCGACCAGGACCTTGCTCCGGCTGAACGGCTCGGTCACCCCGCTGCGCTTGACCACCGACAGGCTCGCGGTCTCGATCGTGGTGAAGCGCCGGTTGCACTCGGGACACTGCCGGCGGCGGCGGATCGCGGTGCCGTCGTCAGCCGTGCGGCTGTCCATGACTCGGCTGTCCGTGTAGTGGCAGAAAGGACAGTGCATGGAGGTGGTCCCTTCCTTGGGTGACGGGCTAGATGTTGAAGCCAGATGCGGTATCTCGGGTGCTCGCCGCAGGCGGTCGTCCGGGAGCTCTCTGGTGAGCCGTCTGGGGACAACCTGTGGTCAACGTGTGGATGACTTGGGGATAACTTCACTCGTCCTGGGGACTACATGTGGATGAGTTACGCGCTTGTAACTACTATATGTAGGGATCTTACGTCGGTCCAGCCCCGGACACAACAGGATCCGCGTGTCCCGCGTGGCGTCGGCGTGTCGACCTTCCTCGGGACCCTAAGACGTCCCTCTCACGGCCTGTCTACGCCTCCGGATGTCTCATTGGGTGGCATGATGTTCCCCCTGTCAGCGCGGGGCCTGTGGATGGCGTGACCGAGGGTCTGCCGGGGTACGACATACTTCCTGTGGGGATCGTGCTGAGGGATCCCTCTCAGCGGCTATCCGAAGAAGTCCCGGGCGTCGTGATGCCAGCGCCCGGCTCGCTCACCGTTGGAGACGCCGTGAAGTTGGACACGCTGAAGTGGGCTACGCCGTGAAGCGAAACTCGGCAGCCCTGATGGCCCTCCCCCTGGCTGCGTCCCTGTTACTAGCCGGGTGCGGAGGGAACGGCAAGCCACAAGCGTCGTCCTCGGGGAACACCGCATCCCTGCCCGCGACCACTGCAGCGCCGACCCCATCGGCCTCCCCCACTCCCACCGGGAGTCAGGCCATTGACCCCAACATCCCCGCCGCAGCCCGTGCCCACACCCCCGCCGGCGCCG
>JBDTWH010000187.1:0-3514 GCA_040006795.1 Actinomycetota bacterium
TCTGGGTTGAGGATGTCAAGGGCGCGCAGGTCGTGGGCAACTTCATCGAGGGACGCAAAGAGGTGGCTGCGTCCGGCGAGTCGCCCCGGACGGGCGCTGGCATGGACATGGCCGGAATGGTGATGAAGCCCGACAAGGGCGCGGCCCGGGCGGGGCGGGGTGACGGTATCTCCCTGTTCAACGCGGTCCTGCCCGTGGTCTCGGGGAACACCATCACCGATGCCCGCGATGGCGTCTACTTCGAGTACGGCAGCGGCACCAGGATCGAGTGCAACAGCGTCGTCCGTGGCCGTTACGCCATCCACAGCATGTATGGCAAGTCCGTGACCGTGGCCAACAACCACTTCGCAGGGGGCGAGTCCGGCCCGGTCATGATGTACGGCGGTCAGGTGACGCTGGAGCGAAACGTCATCCGCGACGAGCAGTCTGCGGCCACGGGCTTCGGCGTGCTCTTCCTTGACGTGGCCAAGGTGCGGTTGGTCAGCAACGTCTTGGTCAGCAACCGCGTCGGCCTGCAGATCGATGGTCCGCTGGGGGATCCCGACCCTACGGCGGTCGAGCTGAACACCATCGCCCTGAACCAGGTCGGGGTCGGTCTCTACCCCTCGGCGAATGCTGTCCTGTCGCAGAACAGCCTTGTAGAGAACACCGTGCAGGTGCTTGGCCTGGGTGCCGATGGCGGCGGGGGCAGATCGAGGTGGAGCCGCGCCGGCGTGGGCAACTACTGGAGCGACTACCGCGGGTATGCCGGATCGGGACGTGACGTCGGTGTGACCCCCCACATCGTGGGCGCCTCGGCGGGTCGCCTGCTGGCCAGCGATCCCACATTGATGGCCCTTGTCTCCAGCCCGGCGTTCACGTTGTTGCGCACGATTGAGCAACGCACAGCCGGCCAGGATCCCGTCACCGTGGACCGCTTCCCCATCGTCGACCCCAGGTCTCCCTCGCTTCCGTCGGGAGCCATTCACGCCGCGCTCGGGATCGGACTCGTTGGCGCCGGAAGTCTGTTGATCTGCTCGCTCGTTCTGCTGCGTCTCGCGAGGCGCAGCACGCTGCCGTTTGGAAGGAAGAGGCCGTGATGCGCACACGAGAACAAGGACCGTCAGCAGACGCCGGACTATCCGAGATGCTGTCCATCCAGGGGGTAAGGAAAACATTTGGTGAGCATGTCGTGCTCGACGATGTCTCCTTACAGCTCAAGAAGGGCGACATCGCCCTCCTGGTGGGGGCCAACGGATGCGGCAAGAGCACCCTCCTGCGCTGTGTCGCCGGGCTGACCGCCTTCGAGGGCGGTGTTCGAGTCCTCGGCGCCGACCCCAGGTCCGCGGTCGGCCGGGGCCTGATCGGCTACCTGCCGCAGCTTGTCGCCCTGCCCGAGTCAGTCACCGTCGGCGAGGTCATCGACCACTTCGCCCGCCTGCGGAGAGTCAGCGTGCGGACACCGGCCGATCTGGCGGCAGCAGTGCAGTTGCCCGACGGTTTCCTGCCTGGCCTGCAGCGCCCCATCGGCGCGCTCTCCGGGGGCATGCGCCGACGGGTAGCACTGGCTGTCGCGCTGCTGGGCTCCCCACCGCTGATCTTGCTTGACGAGCCCGCCGCCAGCCTCGACGCAGGGCACAGCGCTTCGTTGTGGGACACGCTGAAAGTGCTGCGGGAGGCGGGTGGAACCGCGCTCATCGCGATGCCGCTGCTGGTCACCAGCCTGCTGCGCCACGACCTCGCCAGTGTGGCTGATCGTGCGGTGTTGCTCGACCACGGGCGGGTGGTTCACGACGGTCCGGTGCAGACCCTCCAGCCGGTTCCGGTCCCAGGCGCGCATCGTCCGATGTCAGCGAGCCTGCGATGAATCTTGCTGCTGTCGGCGCCGTCGCCAGCTGGGAGCTCCGCCTGGCGGTGCGAGGTCGCCTCGTCATGGGGACCGCCGTGACCTTCACCGTTGTCTGCGTGCTGGCGACCCTGCTCGGGCTGCGGTCGTTGAGCGACCTGGGACTGGCTGGCGTCGGCGCCGGAACCGGGGCACTGATCAACCTTGCCATCCTCTTTCCACCGCTGATGGGGATGATGCTGGGAGCCAACAGCCTGTCATCGGCACGCGAACGAAGCCTGCTGCCGCTCATGCTCGTCCAGCCGCTCTCCCGTCTCGATCACGTGTGCGGCGTCGTGATCGGACTGGTTGGCGCAGTGTGGCTCACCATCGGCTTCGGTTTCGGCGCCTCGGCGCTTCTGCTTGCCGGTGTCGCCGGGACGGCCGACATCGGCGGTCTGCTCGCCATCGTTGCCGCAGCCCTGGGTGTAGGCATCGTCGCAGTCGCCCTGGGTGTCGCCATCTCGGCGTTGGCCGGAAGCCGCCTTCAGGCGCTCGGCCTCTCGATGGGGCTGTGGTTCCTCTTCGCGTTCGCCATCGATCTCGTCCTGGCCGGGGTGGGCGCCGCCGTCCATCTAGGCCCACTGGGACTGTTCGTCGGTGTCCTGGTCAATCCGCTCGAGGCAGGGCGCGTGCTGATGGTCTTGGCGTCCGGCGGCGACGCTCTGACCCTGGGGCCGTTCGGAGCCTACCTGAACCAGACCGTCGGCGCGGCGTGGGCTGCGCTGGCAGTGTGCGCCTCTCTCGCGACCTGGACGGCGTCGTCGTTGCTGCTCGCCTGGACGGGGATAACACGACATGAACCGTGAGCAGAGCTTTGTCCGAGAGAGCCGAAAGTGATCACGAGGGAGAATGACATGCAGCCCCCAACGTCGCACCCCAAGGTGCCGCCAGGTCTTCCACCGGACATGGCCCGTGAAGTGAGCAAGGTACTGAGCCGGCGCAACCTGCTCGGAACGCTGGGAGTCGCGGCGGCTGGGGGCGTCCTGACCATGGTCAGCTACCGGGACGACGCCCAGGCGGCGACGACGCCTAAGAAGGCAGCGTCGCCCAAAGACGCCAAGGCCGCTGGGCATGCCTGGTGCATGGTCATCGACCTGCGCACCTGCGACGGGTGTAGAGGTTGCACGACGGCCTGCCAGCAGCGCCACGGGCTCCGGCCGGAGCAGACCTGGATCAAGGTCTACGAGATGCCAGACAGCACCGGTGGGTCGTTCCACATGCCGCGCCCCTGCATGATGTGCGAGGACGCTCCGTGCATGTACATCTGCCCGGTCGGCGCGAATGTGCGTACCGACGACGGCCTGGTCCTGGTGGACACGGAGGCCTGTATCGGGTCCCGTGCCTGCATGGCTGCCTGCCCGTATGAGGCGCGTTTCTTCAACTGGGAGGACCCACTTCCGCAGAAGCGGTTGCCGATGCCCACCTCACCCCAGATGCCGGTGCCCGAGAAGGGCGTGGTCGGCAAGTGCGTGTTCTGCGCCGACCGGCTGCCGCAGGGTGAGCTGCCCGCGTGCGTGTCCGCCTGCCCGATGGGTGTCCTGTACATCGGCGACCTGGTCACCGACATCGCCGTCAACGGCCAGGGCAACACCGTGGTGCTCTCGGACTTCCTGCGCGCCAACGACGCCGTGCGGTACAAGGAAGAGC
>JBDTWH010000188.1:0-28315 GCA_040006795.1 Actinomycetota bacterium
CTCCAAAGCGATCGGCCCGGGCTGCCTGGTGCTCCAAAGCGATCGGCCCGTTCCGGAATACTTAGCAAGGGTAATGAGTTAGGCTAAGTAGACGGAAGGAACAGATGCCACCTAGAACCCGAACGACAGCGCCAGCCGAAGCACCTCCGGCAACCGATACAGAAGCGGCCCCGGCAACCGAGACTCCGGCGAGTCAGTCAGCAACCCGAACGGCACGGACACCCCAGAGCCCGCACACGCCGTCTCTGCCCCACCTGGCCAATGACCTGCGCCTGGCGTGCATGCGGATCAGCCGACGGGTTCGATTCGAGAGCACGCAGCTCGTGGCGCCACACCAGCTCAGCGTCATGGCACGGCTGGAGAGCAAGGCGCTGACACCGCGTGAGCTTGCCGCGATCGAGTGCGTCAGCCCTCCGAGCATGACCCGTACCGTGTCGGGGCTGGTCGAGCGCGGGCTGGTCGCTCGCGAGGACGACCCGATGGACGGTCGCCAGGTCTTCCTGTCGCTGACCGCTTCGGGGTTGCTGACCCTCAGGGAGACTCGTCGGAACCGAGATGCCTGGATGGCGAGCAGGCTCAAGGGAATCAGCGCGAATGAGCGCGAGGTGCTGGTCAGGGCAACCGAGATCCTCACCCGGCTGGCCAGCGAATGAGTCCCACATTCGCTTCTCTGTCGATCTACAACTACCGCGTCTTTGCGGCCGGTGCGCTCATCTCCAACACGGGGACATGGATGGGCAGGGTGGCGCAGGACTGGCTGGTCCTGACTCAGCTGACCGACCACTCCGCCGTCGCGCTCGGCGTCGTGACGGGACTTCAGTTCGCCCCTCTGCCCCTCTTTGCGCCGGTCGCGGGGATGATCGCCGACCGCTTCCCCAAGCGAAGAATCCTGTTCGCCACCCAGAGTGCGCTTGCCCTGACCTCGCTTCTGACCGGCATCCTGGTGGTGACCGGAACAGTCCGGCTCTGGCAGATATTCATGCTGGCGTTTGTCCAGGGGGTGGCCGCAGCTCTGGACAACCCCGCCCGTCAGACCTTCGTCTCGGAGATGGTGCCGCACGAGTCGCTCAGCAACGCGGTGGGCCTCAACAGCGCCTCCTTCAACGCCGGACGACTCATCGGGCCAGGCGTGGCCGGCCTCGTCATTGCCGCCGTTGGCACCGGCCCGGCCTTCTTCCTCAACACCCTGAGCTTTGTGGCGGTGCTGTTCGCGCTCTACCAGATGCGGCCGGACGAGCTGAACATCACGCCACGCCAGCGCGGAAAGGGTCAGATCCGCGAGGGTCTTCGATATGTCCGCGGTCGTCCCGACATCATCCTGATCATGGTGCTCGTCTTCGTCCTGGGAACCTTCGGGATGAACTTCCAGATGACCACGGCGCTCATGGCCACAGCGGTGTTCCACAAGGGTGCAGGTGCGTATGGGTTGCTCGGCTCCATCATGGCGGTTGGGTCCTTGTCGGCGGCCCTGATGTCGGCTCGTCGCCCGAACCCTCGCCTCCGCGTCCTGCTGACGGCCTATGCGGCGTTCGCCGTTGCCGGGGCGGCGCTCGCCCTGGCCCCGACCTTCGAGTGGTTCGCGGTCCTGCTCATCCCTGTCGGGCTCAGTGCGCTCACTGTCTTGACCACGGCGAACTCGATGGTCCAGCTCAGCGTCGCCCCTGCCATGCGCGGCCGGGTCATGGCCCTGTACATGGCGGTATTCATGGGCGGCACCCCTTTGGGCTCACCACTGGTCGGCTGGATCGGCGCAGCATGGGGACCCCGCTGGACCATCCTGGTTGGCAGCATCAGCACCGGTCTGGCCGTCCTTGGTGTCATGCTGTATCTCGTGCGCAGCGAGGACATGCATGTCAGCTACGACCACCGCCATCGCCCCCGGTTCGCGGTCATCCGCGGTGAGATCAGCGAACAGGTGCCGGAGGTGGCCAACTGATGACACCCAGATTTCGCCGGGCGATCGTGCTTGTTGCTCTCGTCGCGATGCTGCTGGCGGTCGTGGGAGGGGCTCTGGTTCGCTGAGGGGTGGCCCGATCTGGTGCGAGAAGAGGCCGTCACTGGGGTGGTCGTCGACTAGGGGCCGGCCGTCGCAGCCACGCAGGGTTGTTCAGCCACCGCCGGGGCGGTGGGCGAAATAGTGCTGACCGGTGTGCAGGGGGGCAGGCAGGTTTGCGCAGGGTCCGGCGACGGCGTCGCGGTAGCTGTGGGCGAAGCGGCACTGTCCGGTGCGCAGGGGGGCAGGCAGGTTTGCGCAGGGTCCGGCGACGGGGTGGCTGTGGGCGAAGCCGTGCCGGTTGCCGAGGGGACAGGGACGCAGGTGATGGTGGGGGTGGGCTGCACCGGTGCTGGCTGTGAAGGCGGTGCTGACGTTGTGGACGTCGGGGACGGTGTGGGCGGTGGCAGCGTCGGCGTCGTCGTGGTGGGTGCTGGTGTGGGTCGGAGGGTCACGCTGGGCCAGGGGGTGACCACTGGCTTCGGGGTGGTCGCTTTGGCGGGGGAGGGGGCGGGCCGGCTGGCGGCTGCCTTGCCGGATGCCGGGCTGGCGCCCTTCTTCACCATCGCAGTGGTACGCAAGGCAACCGGTGTTGCCTGGGCAGGGGCAAGGTCGGAGGCCGGCAGGGCTCTCACCCCATGCCGGTACGCATCGGCGATGGCCGTCACCATCGTGGCGTAGGAGTCCGAGGCGTTGTAGCGCAGGATCGCGGAGCGCAGGCTGGTCGGGCTCCTGAGGTCGCCGGAGCCGGAGCACAGGTAGACCCCCGCTGCGGTGGCGGCGTCAGACATGTTCTGCGGATCCTTGACCCCGTCACCGTTGGCGTCCACGCCCGACACGTTCCAGGTGCCGGGGATGAACTGCATCGGGCCGACGGCCCGGTCGTAGGTGGTGTCCCGGTCGAGCAACCCATGGTCGGTGTCCATGATCCTGGCCGTTCCGTTCGACCCGTCCAGCGGGATGCCGATGATGCCGGGCCGGGCGACGCCTGCTGAGTCCAGCTGATTGCCGCCGAATCGGGCATGGTTGCTCTCAACCCGGCCGATGGCCCCCAGCAGCGGCCAGTCGAGGTGGCAGGCGGGGTCGGCCACGCTGATCAGCCTGGCTGCCTGGCGGTACCCGTCAAGGGCGCGGACCGGGATCCCGCTCGTGTCGAGCGTCACGGGCGAGGCGCTATCGGGCACGGTGCCTGCTGGCAGAAGCGAGGCAGGCGGCTGGGATGCAGGTGCTCTGGGTGAGACTTCGGGCGCAGGATCTGTCGTGTCCTGCGAAGAACCTGGAAACGTCAGGTCGTTGTTGGGCACGACAAGGGCCGGGGAGCTGCTGGAGACCAGGCCAATGTGGCTCGCGACGCCCGGGGCGGTCGACGCGGGCAGCATCATGGCGCCACCGATCAGCGCAACAGCGGGAATCGCTGAGCCGATCTTGCGCAATGGCAACCTGATCGTGTGCACGTGACTGCTTTTGGACATGCCCCTCCTACGTCAAACCCTTTGGCTGCACCGGCAGTTTCGCGGCACCGATCCCAGCCTCTGGGTGCATCAGCCGGTCTCTGAGAACAAACCTAGGTACGTCCAACAAGGGGCGCTACCCACTGTTCGGTACAAATCGGTTACTGCCTGGTAGTCGATGTACAGGTTTCAGAACGTCCGATCGATTCAGCTTGTACCTGGATCCCCCATCTGGTTACCAGGTTCACTATGGCTATGTCGTGCCTTGTAGAACCTTGCAGGCGCCGACCTCTCTTGTAGGGCCTCGCCTGCGCTAACCATTTTACGGGGGGTCGACCTCGCCGCTAGGGTAAATAGTCCTAGGCGGACCTAGGTCCTTCGCCCTAGGTCCTGAACGGACCGATCGAGCCGAGCCGAGGGTTCCACGACCAGAGAGTGGCACGAGCATCAGTGGATTCGATAGAGGTTGTAGCGGGGGACCGGGCGTGAGCGCCGCCCAGACCCGTCTGAGAACGACCCTCGTTGCGTGTGTGCTTTCGGGAACCGTTCTGGCAGGCTGCAGCAGCCCGAGCCAGAAGGTTGTCGTGGCTCCTTCGCCGACGCCGAAGCCGACGCCGACAGTCGTGGCCGTCAACCCCCTGACCGGGCTGCCGCCCTTGCCGACCGGTCCCGTGATCGCCGTCAAGGTGGACGACACCGCGGCCGGCCGACCGTCCCTGGGCCTGGAGAAGGCTGATGTGATCTATATCGAGGAGGCCGAAGGCGGGCTCTCCCGGATGATGGCCGTGTTTGCAGGCGCCAAGCCCAAGGTCCGGGCGGTCCGCAGCGTTCGCGCGAGCGACCCAGAGCTCCTGGGTCAGTACGGCAAGATCATCTTTGTGGCAAGCGGTGGTGGGGGCAGCTCCCTGCCGACGTTGGACCACTCGGATCTGCTCAGCGTCATCAACGACCGCGGGCAGGTCGGCTTCAACCGTGACCCCTCACGACCGGCTCCCTACAACCTGGAGTCGGACCTGGCCAAGGTGAGCGCCGCCGTCAAGGGACCGGGAGTGCGAGACGTGGGGTTCACCTGGGCCGCCCTGGATCCCCGGCTCGCCACGGCCACGGCCGCACCGACTGTGAGCACCCGGGTGGGATCCACGACGGTGAGCTTCGTCTGGGACCCCGCGGCGGCCAGCTACGTCCGCACGGTTGACGGTCGGCCTCTTCTGGCGGCCAGTGGCGCGCCTGTCGCCAAGCCCAACGTGCTCGTGCAGTACTGCGAGATCACTGCGGACCGCTCTGACGTCGACGTCAAAGGAAACCCTTCGAAGTACACCCACACGACAGGAACCGGTCGCGTCGTCCTGTTCCGCAACGGCAAACGGATCGTCGGCACCTGGTCGCGACCGGGCATCACGGCCCGGACGACCTTCAAGGACGCAGCCGGGAAGCCGCTCCTTCTTGCCCGTGGAGGGACCTTCGTGGCCTTGGTGAGCCCCGGAGCTCCCTCCTGATCAGCCCACCTGGCCGACGACGTACTCGATGCTCGAGGTGAGCCTGGAGATGTCCTCGGGGTCGACCGCCGGGAACATGCCCACCCGCAGCTGGTTGCGCCCCAGCTTTCGGTAGGGCTCCACGTCGACGACACCGTTGGCACGCAGTGCTGCAGCCACCGCCGCCGCGTCGATCTCGTCGGTGAAGTCAACCGTCCCGACCACCAGTGAACGTGCGGAGGGGTCGGTGACGAAGGGTGAGGTGTACGCCGTCTCCTCTGCCCAGGCGTAGAGCCGCTCGGAGCTGTCCGCCGTGCGCTTGACGGCCCAGTCGAGACCGCCCTGATCGTTGATCCAGCCGATCTGGCTGGACAGAAGGGCAAGTGTTGAGACGGCTGGGGTGTTGTAGGTCTGGTTCAGCCGTGAGTTCTTGATCGCGGTGGGCAGGCTGAAGAAGTCGGGAACCCACCGGCCGGATGCCGCGATCTCCTCGACCCGGGCCAGGGCCGCCGGGGAGAAGGCTGCCAGCCAGAGGCCGCCGTCGGCCGCGAAGCACTTCTGGGGCCCGAAATAGTAGACGTCGCACTGCGCGATGTCCACGGGAAGACCACCGGCGCCTGAGGTGGCATCGACCAGCACCAGCGCACCGTCGTCCGCACCCTTGACCCGCCGAACGGGCGCCATGACCCCGGTCGAGGTCTCGTTCTGCGCCCAGGCGTAGGCGTCGACCCCGGCTTCGGCGCTGGGCGCCGGCAGAGTGCCCGGCTCTGACCTGATGATCGTCGGGTCGCCCAGGAACGGCGCCTTCTGGGTGACCGAGCCGAACTTGGCAGAGAACTCGCCAAACGCAAGGTGCTGGGCACGGTCCCGGACCAGGCCGAAGGCCGCGATGTCCCAGAACGCCGTGGATCCGCCGTTGCCGAGGATGATCTCGTAGCCCTCGGGCAGGCTGAACAGGTCGGCCAGGCCGCTGCGCACGTCACCGACCAGGTTCCTGACCGGAGCCTGGCGATGGGAGGTGCCCAGAACCGTCCGCCCGATCGAGGTGAGATATTCGACCTGGGCGGGACGGACCTTGCTCGGACCGCAGCCGAAACGGCCGTCCAGGGGCAGGAGCTCGGCGGGGATGGTCACAGTGGCGGTGTCGGTCAAGAGAAGTCACCTCGGGTAGAGAGCGGCGGATAGGCATCGATGACCGGTCAGCATCGATGAGAGGTCATCGTTGACCAGCCAGCACCGATGACCGGTCACGGAGTGCGACCCGATGAGATGGCGTCTTCCCAGCCCACCACATCCTGCGGTCCTCGCGATGACTCGCCCACATAGCGGGCAGAAGGGCGGATCAGGCGGCCGGTGTTCTTCTGCTCAAGAATGTGGGCAGACCAGCCTGCCGTGCGCGCGCAGGTGAACATCGGCGTGAACATCGCCGCGGGCACCTCGGCGAAATCGAGCAGAACGGCGGCCCAGAACTCGACGTTCGTGGCCAGGACGCGGTCGGGGCGACGGGCCCGGAGCTCATCGAGAGCGGCCTTCTCCAATGCGGCCGCGACCGCGAAGCGCGGTGCGTCCAGACGCTCACAGGCTGCCCGCAGGACGCGTGCGCGTGGATCCTGCGCGCGATACACCCGATGGCCGAACCCCATCAGGCGCTCGCCCTTGTCGAGAACGCCCCTGACGTATGCCGCCGCGTCGCCGGTCCGCTCGACCTCCTCGATCATGTGCAGGACTCTTGAGGGTGCTCCTCCGTGCAGCGGACCGCTGATCGCGCCCACCGCGCCGGACAGGCAGGCTGCGACGTCGGCTCCGGTCGAGGCGATGACCCGCGCCGTGAACGTCGAGGCATTCATGCCGTGTTCGGCGGCGGACACCCAGTAGGCATCGACGGCCTCGATGTGACGGGGGTCTGGCTCGCCGCGCCACCGGATCATGAACCGCTCGACGATCGAGTGCGCCTTGTCGACCTCACGCTGCGGGACCATGGGGCGGTTCTGCCCGCGGGCCGACTGGGCGATGAAGGACAGGGCCATCACGGAGGCACGGGCAAGGTCCTCGCGCACCTGCTCGGCGTCGATGTCGAGCATCGGCCGGAAGCCCCAGACCGGGGCGAGCTGGGCCAGCGCACTCTGCACGTCGACACGTACATCCCCGGTGTGCACCGGGAGGGGGAACGGCTCAGCGGGTGGCAGTCCGGGGTTGAACTCGTTGTCGACCAGCAGGCCCCAGACGTGGCCATAGGGCACCTTTCCGACGAGCTCGTTGATGTCGACCCCTCGATAGCGAAGCGCGCCCCCCTCCCTGTCGGGCTCGGCAATCGTCGACTCAAAGGCGATGACACCCTCGAGCCCTGGCCTGAAGACCGTGTCATTCATCCGTGGACCCCTTCCCGGCCGGCGACGCTCGCCTCTCCGCACGTCATTGTTCACTCTCGGAAGGCTCGTGTCACCGGCTGCAGGCGTATCGCCCCGGGGGACCACCGCGACGTCGGGGACCTCTGGGGACCTTGGTCGAGTGGTCACGGTCATGCCGGCCGCTGGGGTCATCCCTCTCCGGTGTCGTCCTTTCGATCTAGTCTCGTGCCATGAGCGATGCGCTGCGCAGGGAGTACCACGGCGAGGGTCTGACCGAGTCGGAGCTGGCGGCCACCCCGTGGACGCAAGGACGAAGCTGGCTGGACGACGCGGTGTACCGCTCAGCTGAACGCGATGACGTGCCGGAGCCGATGGCCATGTCCCTGGCCACGATCGACGCGCTCGGGCGACCGGATGTCCGCACTGTCCTGCTGCGCTTCTTCGACCCCACCGGGCCGGGCTTTGTATCGAGCCTCGAATCGGCCAAGGGCAGACAGATCGCCGGCAATCCGGCAGTGGCCGCAGCAATGGTCTGGCCGGCGATGTACCGCGCGATCCGCTTCCGGGGGACGGCACACCCGCTCGGAAGACGGGAGGTCGCAAGCTACTTCCGTGAGCGCCCGTGGGGCTCGCGGATAGGTGCCTGGGCCTCACGTCAGTCGCAGGTCATCGGGGGGCGGTCAGGTCTGGAAGAGGCCTACGCGCGGTATGCCGCCCGGTGGCCCGACAATGGCCGTCCCGACGATGTGCCCGTCCCCGACTTCTGGGGCGGCTACCGGATCACCTGCGACGAGGTGGAGTTCTGGGCCGGCCGGGCCAACCGTCTGCATGACCGGCTCGTCTTTGTCCGTGTCGGCGCCGGCGGTCTCGACGAGGCAAGCGCCTGGCGCGTGGAAAGGCGGCAGCCGTGAGCACCCCCGCGACGACCGCAGCGGTGTCTCTGGCCCAGCGCCTTCAGCTGGCGATACCCGGTCTTGAACGAAGTCTGATGGGCCGACACCCGGTTTCCCCGCAGGATGAGCTTCGCAGCATCGTTGCCGAGCTCGACCGGGCCGCACAGGCGAGTGACGGGACAGATGCAGCTGACGCAACATGGGACCGCTACGGAGACGGCGGCCCCGTCGCCGCGCTGGAGCGCCAGGTCGCCGCGCTGCTCGGCAAGCCCGCAGCGGTGATGTTTCCGAGCGGCACCATGGCTCAGCAGTCGGTGCTGCGGGTCTGGAGCGATCGGCAGGGGAGCCGGCGCATCGCCATACCCGGGCTCTCGCACCTCCTGCACCACGAACAGGACGGTCCCAGACTGCTCAACGACTTCGAGTGGGCACTGTTGACGTCCGGCGTGACGTCCGGAGGCGCTCTTCCGACCGTCGACCACCTGGCGGCGATCCCGGGCGTGCTCGGTGCCGCGCTGCTCGAGCTGCCGTTGCGTGACGCCGGCTATCTGCTGCCCTCATGGGAGGACCTCGAGGCGTTCTCTGTCGCCTGCAACGACCGCGGTGTGCCGCTGCACCTCGATGGCGCGCGGATCTGGGAGTCCGCTCCTCATCTGGGGCATACCCCGGCGGAGATCGCGGCACTCGCCGATACGGTCTATGTCTCGTTCTACAAGGGCCTGCGCGGGCTGGCCGGCGCAGTCGTCGCGGGACCCGAGGAGGTCATCGCCGAGGTGCGTCTGTGGCGCAGCCGTCACGGTGGCACGCTGTTCACGATGTTGCCGTATGCGGTGTCGGCTCTTCGCGGGTTGCGCGAGGAGCTGCCGCGGATGGCCGAGTATCACCAGCGGGCACTCGAGATGGCAGAGCTCCTGGCAGCCAAGGGGATCCGCACGTTCCCGGAGCGCCCGCACAGCAACGCCTTTCGCCTCTTCCTCGATGCGCCGGGTGATGTCGTCACCGAACGGGTCGTCACCGTGATGGAATGCGAACGGCTTGCCGTCACCCGGCGGTGGGGGGACTCCGAGGACGTTCCCGGCTGGTCCTGGACCGAGTTCTCCGTGGGCCCGGCGACCATGGACTGGTCGCCAGGTGGCGCGGTCGACCTGCTCACCCGGGTCCTGCTCGGCTGATCAGGCGTTCGAGCGGACAGTCACTGCACTCAGGAAGACAGGTGACAGCCCGCGAGGTCTGGCAGTGCCAGGGTGCGTTGGACGGGTCGCACATCCTCACGGGCTGCGGTGCTAGCGAGATCGCCGACACCAGACTTGGTCCGGTCGCCGACTGCCCCTGAGGGCGGTCGACGACGGCTGGGCTAGCGCTCAGCCACCTCACACGTCCGTTGGTCGTTCACTAGCGGACCACCTCCTTTCATGTGCAACTACAACGGTAGGTCGGCGGGGGGTGGCCCGCAACGGTTTTTCCATGTTGTGGACATGTCGTAGGAGTATGTGTTCATCCGGGTGAAGTCACCTGGGGCGGACCTTCGCCGCGTCCACCGAGATCCACACCGCTTCGGCCTGGGCCAGAAGGCGCCCGTCGGCGGCGTACAGACAGGTCCCGCTGTAGTACTTGCGGCCCTCCTGCCCGCGTGGCCAGGCCATCACGACATGGGGCTCCCCGACCGCCGGCAGGTCCCGGATCGAGGCCGTCATCGTCCCGAGCACCAGCTCACGCCCCGCGAGGCCGCAGGACCAGGCGCCCGGGCAGTCCATGGCCGCCCAGACCAGCTCGGGGGTCGACTCATGCGGGGTCCACGCGGCTGCCCTCAGCGTGCTCTCCCCGGCGAGCAAGCCTGTCTGCAGGCACAGTGCGTCGGATGGGTCCCGCTCGGTTCCACAGGCGAAGCAGGTGGGGAATGGATGCGATCGCAGGCCCTCGTATGACGGACCGGCGTCCACCGCCCGCGCAAAGGTCACCGGCCTCGGGATCTCGCCGACGTCCAGAGGCTCGGCCGCGAAGGCCTGGGCCACCAGGGTCTGTCCGTCCCAGAGCTCCACCGTCCCGTCGTCACCGCGTGAGATAGCCATCTCGGTCTCCAGCGGAGGAGGCGTGCGCAGGCGAACCGTGACCGCACCCCCGTCCCAGGCCCCATCGACGAGCTGCGCAAGGTGACCGCTCGTCCAGCCGCCGTTGCCCGATTTGGGCGGACCGGAGAAGCGGGCGGGGACGACAAAGGACTGACTCATGGGCCAACGCTAGTCTTCGCGCGGAGGGCACTGGTGTTCACCCCTCCTTCTTCGTGCCATCAGTGAGAGGCTAGGCATGTGACGGACTTGATTGACACCACAGAGATGTACCTGCGGACGATCTACGAGCTCGAGGAAGAGGGCATCGTCCCCCTGCGGGCTCGCATTGCCGAGCGTCTGGGCCACTCCGGCCCCACGGTCTCCCAGACCGTGGCCCGGATGGAACGTGACGGGCTGCTCGCGCTCGCCGGCGACCGGCACCTCGAGCTGTCTGCCGAGGGGCGCCAGAGGGCGGTGAGGGTCATGCGTAAGCACCGGCTGTCCGAGCGCCTGCTGGTTGACGTGCTGGGCCTTGAGTGGGAGTACGTCCACGATGAGGCCTGCCGGTGGGAGCACGTCGTGAGCGAGCGGGTCGAGCGCAAGATCCTGGCGCTGCTTGGCGAGCATCGGGAGAGTCCATACGGCAACCCGATCCCCGGGCTCGACGAGCTGGGGGAGCCGCTGAACGAGGAGTTCCGCCTTGGGGTCAGCAACCTGGTGGAGCTGGTCGCCAAGGGAGCCGACCTGGCGACGGTGCGCCGGATCGGCGAGCCGGCCCAGGTCGACCCCGAGGCACTCAGCCTGCTGACCCAGGCCGGCCTGATGCCAGGGCGGCGAGTGCATATTCGCCGTGAGGGCGGCTGGATCGTCGTCCTGCGCGAAGGGGCCGACGAGGCCGCGGGGGTCTCACTCCCCGACGCAGTCGCCCTGCACGTTTTTGCCGATACCCCTGGCTAGCCTGCTCCAGGACGCCGGGGTCACAGGCCCTCAGCCGATGGGCTCCCATGTCTTTTCGGTGCGGCCTTTCATGTGCGCCAGCATCGGCGCGTCCAGCACGGTGACCCGACTCACACCCTGGATGAGCTCCGGGAAGCCGCCGCCGGCTGCGTTGAGGGACAAGTTCCCCTGCCGTCCATCTCAGCTTCTTGCACCTCCGGGGGCTGGAGCAGCGGTGATGCCGATCAGTCGCACTGGGCCGAACGGTAACCCCGTCTCCTCGGGCCCGTTGGTGGATTTGTCGCCCTGTGATGGAGATGTGACATGTCAGCGCAGCGTGTGTAGGGTCATCTGGCTTCGTCATTTTCGGCGGAGTACTTGATGCGGTTCGCCTAGTCCTGTCATCGCATCCAAGACTCTCAACATCCGTTTGGCAGGAGCGGGGGACCCAAATCTGGAGCGTCGTGAGACGCTCCTTGGGGTGAAGCCCTCAGCGGTGGTGGACGACTGCGGTCGATCTGCCGACGTGAGGGCCGGGTGCAATCTCCCACCCGAACCCGACAGCTGACCTCGTGGGCGCATGGAGAGGTCAACACTGTGTCGAGCCAAAACACTGGTCGCCATCGCGCACCGAACCCGTTGAGTCCTGCCTCATGCTTCTCGCTCGCCATCTCCCGCTCTGCCAAGCCTGCGAGCAAGGCTTCAGCAGTCATCGTGATCTCGGGTGCCATGGTGGCCTCCCTTGCGCTCCCAGCCTCGGCGGCTTCACCCGTCCCCAAGGCCAAGGTCGCAGCTCCGGTCGCCCTCTCTGTTGCAGTTGCCGCCGCACCGTCGGCCGCCCAGGCGCCGCTGGTTCCGCGGACCTTCGGGAAGATCGGCTTCACCGGTGTGGCCAAGCCGAAGCCCAAGCCGGCACCTGTTGTCCGCTCGCGCGCAGCCGTCTCGGTCAGTCGTTCGACCACTCGCATCGCGACCTCACCCACGACCACTCCGGCGCCCGCCACGACCGCGAAAACCCCCGTCGTGGCCCCCAGCTCGAGCGGCGTCCTCGGTGTGGCCGCCAGTCTGGCCGGCATCTACTACATCTATGGCGGAACAACGACAGCCGGCTTTGACTGCTCGGGCTTCACCCAGTTCGTGTTTGCCAAGGTCGGCATCAGCCTGCCCCGCACAGCGGAACAACAGCGTCAGGCTGTCCAGCCGGTCACTGACCCGCGGCCGGGTGACTTGGTGTTCTTCGGCTCGCCCGCCCATCACGTCGGGATCTACGCCGGTAACGGCATGATGTGGGACTCCCCGCAGACCGGCTCGGCTATTGCGCTGCGGGCCATCTGGTCGTCCAGCCCCTCCTACGGCCGCCCCTGACCCAGCTGGCCCAAAGCCAGATGCGGCACAAGAGGGACAAGCACCTTCCATAGTTGACGCCGTGAGATCTACCCTGCTCCCGTGAGCCGACATGACAGGGATCTACGCCTGTACGGCGCAGAGAGCGACAAGGCGCCCCTGGCGTGGCCCTGGGTTGAGCAGCAGCTGGCGGACGCCTGGACCTACTGGGTCAACGTGCGCACCCCGGGCCATCCGCACCCCCGTCCGGTGTGGGGAGTCTGGGTCGAGCAGCGGCTCAACCTCAGCATCGGAAGCCCGACGCTCCGCCGGGCCATTCGTGAGGAATGCGCACTCACCATCCATCTGGACAGCGGCACCGACGTGGTTATCGTCGAAGGCGTTCTCTCCGGATCGGCTTCGACCACGCCAGAGGTGATTGAGGCCTACAACCAGAAGTACGACTGGGACTACCAGGTCTCGCAGTATGGGGACCTCACCCAGGTTCAGCCTGTCAAGGTGCTGGGTTGGCGGACCGCCGGCTGGGCAGGCCGCGACAGCTTCCAGACCACCGGGTGCTGGATCTTCGACGACCCGGGACTGAACCCGGGTGGTCGGCAACCCGGCGATCCGCCCGGCAGCACAGAGTGCCCTCGACTGGATTCGAACCAGCGACCTACCGCTTAGGAGGCGGTTGCTCTATCCCCTGAGCTACGAGGGCGGGGCGCGTCCAGATCCAGCTCGGTCACCGGACGCGGCTGCCCATTCTGGCAGGGGCATGACCTGCCCCGTTCGCTGGGCTGGATCTACGCGATTCGGACACGGACACTCGCCGCCTCCGTAGCGGCCCCTTCTACCCTCGCGGGGGGAAGCCGCCACCGCCGAGTCCGGCACCTGCACCGCCCAGTCTGGCGCCGCCCAGCCCGCCGGCTGACCCTGCGCCCACGCCGAAGCCCCGGGAGCTGGTCGTATTCGTCGGCAGGGCCGTGCTGAGGTCAGCAAGGACCACTTGCTGGCCCGAGGTCAGTCCCGAGGTGATCTGGGTGCTGAGCATCCCGACATAACCGGTCTTGACCAGGGCCCGAGTCGCGACACCATTCTTGATCGTCAAGGCCATCGCCTGACCGTCTCCAAGGGGTGTGAGCGCCGAGTTGGGGACAGTGAGGACGTTGGCCGCCGTGCCGATCAGCAGGCTGACGTCGGCACGCGAGCCGGACGCAAGTGCCGGAAGTGACTCAGGGACAAGAATCACGACGGGATACACCGGAGACCCGGAGGTCGCTGACGACTGGCCGGCCCCGATCCCCTGCGTCGTCGTCCTTCCGGCTGAGGCTCCCGTGCTGGACGTGGCGGTGGACGGCAGCAGACTCATTGAGCTCACCGTGCCTGGCACGGTGCTCGTGGTCCCCTGTGGCGACACGTTCGCCTTCTGACCGACGTGGATCGAGGACATGGAGGCGAGCGGCACGCTGAGGGTCACCGCAACGGCACCGTCGCCCACGACGACCACGCTCGTACCTGCCGAAGATCTTGGTCGCGCTGCCGGTCGGCGTGATCTCTGCCTGCAGGCCCTTCTTGAGCTTGGGCAGGTCCGAGCTGCCGACACTGGCCTGAACCACCCACGAGGTTGTTGAGATGACGATGATCTGCCCGGTCCCGGATGAGGACGCCCCAGAGGTGGCCGATGAGGAGCCCCCGGAAGACGCGCTTCCCACCTTGTCCCCTATCGCGATGTTCACCCGCGCCACGGTTCCGGTTATCGGCGAGGTCTGGACGCCGCAGTCAGGGCAGTCCGGGCATCCGTGAGCTTGCCCTGGACATCGGCGAGCTGAGCCTGGGTCGAGGCGATCTGCACCGCGGAGGACCCGGCAGCCTGTCGAGCGGTCAGCTGGTCCTGGGTGGCGTTCACGTTCGCGAGGGCCGAGGTGACCGCACTCTGCAGGCTCGTTGAGCTGACGGTGGCAAGAACCGCGCCGGCCTTCACCTGGTCTCCGGCTGCGACCGGCAGAGAGATGACCGTGCCACTGACGGCAAACGACACGTCTGCCCGGTGAGCCGGCTCGATGCTGCCGGTGGTCGTGACGCTGTCGCGGATCGTGCTGCTGGTCGCGGCGACCAGGGTCGGTGCTGCGGTGCCGGACGACGATGAACGTCTCGCAGCCCAGCCAGCACCGCCACCGATGACCACCAACGCGATGACGACCGCGACAATCGTGTGCCGCCTCTTGAAGGCTCGTGCCCTGAGGCGCACAGGCGTTCCTTTCCTGGCGCGAGGTCCGTTCCCCGCTGGGCGCAGCGTGCTCCCTTTCGCTGGGAGCGGCCTGACAGCAGACTGTCTTGAGGTCCCATGCGCCAAACCGGCTGGTCTGTCCCTTGGTGATGTTGTGACGGAAGGTCCGCGATGGCAGGTAACGTCCGCTGGTCGGGGGAGCATCCGGCAGACAGAGTCGTTAGCCTGCTGGGGTGAGTCAGTCCCCGCAGGATCCCCACCCGCAGCAGGCCCCCGTCTCCTTAGTGCAGGCAGACCCGGCCGTGGTGCCGTGGGAGACGATGCCTGGCCTGGAGACCCGCGCCGCGCGGGTTGCGGCGGCTGTCCGCACCTGGCAGCGCCATCTGGTGGACCTGGGCGGTCGCAACACGCTGCTCTGGTACCGCGACCTGCCGTCCGGAACCCTCGACCTGACCACTGCCCACCCCGGCGGCCTGGCCATGCTGCTGGCCGGACGGCCGACCAGGCTCTCTGACCTCGTTCGGGAGCCGACGGCCCTGGATGATGCTCGTCGGCGTGTCCGGACAATTCGGGCCAAGACCCTCGAGATGCACGAGGAGCGTGGGATCACTGCCGGATACATCGCCGTGGGTATGGCGACCTGGCAGGTCTCGGGTGCAAAGCGGTCTCCCTGCGCGCCGGTGCTGCTGCGTTCGTGCCGGCTCCGGCCCACGGGTGCCTCCCAGGTCGACTTCGACATCGATCTCGGTGAGGACGTGGAGCTCAACCCGGTCCTTGAGCAGTACCTGCGCTCCGAACAGGGCATCGCGATAGACCCCGACGTGCTCGAGGAGATGGCGACCTTCACCACCGGCTTCGACCCGGGGCCTGTTTTCGTCGCGCTCACCCGGATGTGTCAGCGAGTCCCCGCGTTCCAGATCGCGCCCCGGCTGGTGCTGGGCACCTTTTCCTACGCCAAGCTGCCGATGGTCGCCGATCTTGCGGCGCAGCTTGGGACGCTCGCCGACCACGATGTCATCGCAGCCCTGGCGGGCGACCCCGGTGCGCTCAGTGCCGTCCGCACCAGTGTCCCGGAGCCCGCCGCCGACGCGGACCCGTCCCCTGAGTGCCTGGTCCTGGACGCCGACTCCTCCCAGCAGGCTGTCATCGATGCCGTGCGCCATGGGGCCAACCTCGTCATCAAGGGCCCGCCCGGTACCGGTAAGAGCCAGACGATCGCGAACGTGGTCGCGTGCCTGGCCAGCGAGGGAAAACGGACGCTCTTCGTCGCCGAGAAGCGTGCCGCGATCGACGCCGTGATCGGGCGGCTCCAGCGCCTGGGACTGGGCGACCTGGTCCTGGACGTCCATGACGGAGCGGTCAACAGGCGACAACTGGCCCATGAGCTCGGTGAGGCACTGGACCGGGCCAGGGATGTCGAAGACCCGGACACCGCAGGCACCGACCAGACGGTTCGCCAGAGGCGTGACCGACTCGTCGACCACTGTGCCGCCCTGCACGAAGAGCGAGACCCCTGGGGCGTCAGCGCATTCGACGCCCAGATCGCGCTGACCCGCCTGTGGGCACGCCGGCCGCCACCGATCTCACGGGTCCGCCTGCATGGTGACGTCCTCAAGGGCATCAGCCGTGACCGGCTCACCGTGCTGACCCAGACCTTGAACGAGGCCGCCTCGCTCGGAGCCTGGACGGTAGGGGAGTCCGACGATGACCCCTGGTATGGGGCGAGGGTGACCTCCCCGGATGAGGCGCAGGAGGCGCTCGAGATCGCTGTCCGGCTGGGCAGCGAAGGCATGGATGCGGTGAGGGCGCAGCTGGGGACGGTCATGCGCGAAGCCGGCCTGCCCGGAGCGAGGACGCCGGCGGACTGGGGCCGCGCGATGGCCCTCGTGGGGCAGGTGCGCCAGACGCTTGAGATCTTCCGGGTCGAGGTCTTCGACCGGGACCTGACCGACCTGGTGGGCGCGACCGCACGCAAGGCCTACCGCGAGGACCATGGCCGTCGACTCGGGGCGTTGTCTCGGATGAGGTTGCGGCGTCAGGCTCGCGGCCTGCTGCGCCCCGGCACCCCGCCCAAGGACCTGCACTCGGCGCTTCGGGTTGCCCAGGAGCAGCGTGCCCTGTGGGTGCAGCTGGCCGGTGTGGGCGGACGGCCTGGGGTGCCGGGCGATATCGACCAGGCCGAGCGCAGCTACGAGGCTCTCGCAGGCGACCTGGAGTGGCTGGGGGACCGGCTCGCCACAACGGTCGCCGGTGGAGACCTGCTGGGGACCCCGCTCCTGGAGCTCCAGAACCGTCTTGCAGGTCTGGCCCGGCGTCGCGACCGTCTGGCTGTGCTACCCCGCGTGGTCTTCCTGCTCGATGAGCTGCGTGAGGCCGGGATGGGGACGCTGGTTGATGATCTCGCAGCTCGCGGGGTCGCGCCGACAGACGTCGCTCCGGAGATGGACTTCGTCTGGTGGACGTCGCTGCTCGACGATGTCAGCATCCGTGACAGCGACTACGGGGCCCACGACGGTGACTTCATGCGTCGGGTCGCGTCGGAGTACATCGAGGCCGATCATGCCCTTCTGGGCGAGACCGTTGACCGGGTGGGTGCCGCGGTGGGCCGTCGGCTCCGCGAGATCCTCGACGACCACCCCGAACAGGAGGCGCTGGTTCGCGTCGAGGCGGACAAGTCGCGGCGGCACCTGTCGTTGCGTGAGCTGCTGCCCCGGGCAGGCGAGACCCTCACTGCGATCAAGCCGTGCTGGGCGATGAGTCCCCTGGTGGTCGCATCGATCCTTCCGGTCGGGCGCTGGTTCGACGTGGTGATCTTTGACGAGGCATCGCAGATCCCGCCGGCGCAGGCTGTCTCGGCCATCTCACGCGCGAATCAGGTGGTCGTTGCAGGTGACGAGCGTCAGCTGCCACCGACCAGCTTCTTCACCGCCGCCATCGACGGGGACGGGACGGCGGACCCTGCGGACGACTCCCTGACCGAAGGGGCCGAGTCGATCCTCGATGTGCTGTCGGCCGCGCTGCCCGTCCGCCGGCTGACCTGGCACTACCGCTCGCTGGACGAACGGCTGATCGGCTTCTCCAACGCCCAGATGTATGACGGGCAGCTCGTCACGTTCCCCGGGACCGGCGACGAGGCCGTGGTCCGCCTTGAGGTGGTGGATGGTTCGGCGCCGGTCCAGCCCGGGCTCGAGGCGATCGAGTCCACCCAGGCCGAGGTCGACCGGGTGGTCCGGCTCATTCTTGACCATGCCCGTACCCGCCCGGGTGAGTCCTTGGGGGTCATTGCCCTCGGTATCAAGCATGCGAGCCGCATCGACGAGGCCCTGCGGGCCGAGGTGGCGGCGGGCGCCGGGGTTGGCGACTTCTTCGACGAGGACCGCGCCGAGCGGTTCTTCGTGAAGAACCTGGAGCGGGTGCAGGGCGACGAACGGGACGCCATCATCTTGTCGATCGGCTATGGCAAGACGCCCCACGGCAGGGTGCTGAACCGCTTCGGCCCGCTCAACCTCGACGGTGGCGAGCGCCGCCTCAACGTCGCGATCACCCGCGCTCGTCGCAGGATGACGGTCGTCTCCTCCTTCACCGCGGCTGATCTCGATCCGGTCCGGCTCAAGGCTCGCGGTGCCCTGATGCTGCGCGACTTCCTGCTCTATGCCGCACAAGGTGGCGCCGACCCCGCCATGCCGGCTCACGGCAGCGAGGCCTCGAAGGGGCTGATCGAAGGCGCTGGGAATGTCGCGGAGTCGGCGGGTTCTCTGGATCCGCTGGTCGCCGACCTGGCTTTTCGTCTGAGGTCCGAGGGTCTTGTGGTGCACACGGGCTATGGCACGTCCGCTCAGCGCCTCGATCTCGTCGTCGAGGATCCGCAACATCACGGTCGTGCTCTGGTGGCGGTCGAGACCGACGGACCGCGTTATGCGCAGATGTCCAGCGCCCGGGACCGTGACCGGTTGCGGGTCGAGCAGCTACGCCGGCTCGGATGGGAGCATGTGCGAGTCTGGAGCACCGATCTGTTCCGTGACCCGGCACGTGATGTGGCACGAGTCATCGCCGCGATACGCTCAGCGTCTGCACCCAGGCCAGCCGAGACCCGGCAGGCTGGTACTCAGCCCGCCGACCCCGAGCCGGCTGACGCGAGGCCTCACATCGCCACGACCGGGTCCGAGCTCGAGCAGACACGCGATGACACGGACGCGGGGTGGGGTGAGCGGCGCAATGACGAAGCACAGGACCAGTGGCTGCGGGATCAGCGTCCACCGCACTGGGGTTAGTCAAGAACGTCGACCGAGACGTATGTCACTTCCTGGTCATTCACCCCGTTGAGACCTAGATGATGACAGTCTCCGGGACGGATTAGTCTGTCCCGCGACTGGCCCACGCTGTTTTTGGGCATCGGATAATGAACGGGCTCACCCGGTCTGCGTCGCCCCATGAGGACTTCGCGCGGGTTGGCAAACAAGCGCGCTGCATGCAGTCCGCGCATCGCATGATTCTTGGGAAATGGTGGAGTTCAGGGATGACAGATCAGTCGTATCTTCGGTGCAAGGCTTTCGCTGACAAGATCATGTCGGCCGAGGAGGCCGCCGCGTTCATCCCGGCGGGTTCGAACGTCGGAATGAGCGGGTTCACCGGTTCCGGCTATCCGAAGGCGGTGCCGGCGGCACTTGTCACACGGATCAGCGAGGCGAAGGCGCAGGGTGAGCGCTTCGCCGTCAGCGTGTGGACAGGTGCGTCGACTGCGCCTGAGCTGGACGGCGCCCTGGCGGAGGTCGAGGGGGTCGAGCTGCGCATGCCGTACCAGTCCGACCCGGTGAGTCGTGCCAAGATCAACGCCGGGCTGATGGAGTACATGGATATCCACCTGTCCCACGTGGCCCAGATGGTGTGGGAAGGCTTCTTCGGCCACATGGACGTCGCCGTGATCGAGGTGGCCGGGATCACTGCGGACGGCGAGCTGATCCCGTCAACCTCGGTTGGCAACAACAAGACATGGATCGACCAGGCCGACAAGATCATCCTTGAGGTCAACTCGGCGCAGCCCATCGAGCTCGAGGGCATGCACGACATCTACTACGGCACCGCGCTTCCCCCGGATCGCCTGCCGCTGCAGATCACCGACCCTGCTGACCGGATCGGTGTGCCGTACCTGCACTGCCCTCCCGAGAAGATCATCGCGGTCGTGCCGACCGACAGCCCGGACCGGAACTCGCCGTTCAAGGCGCCGGACGCAGACTCGAAGCAGATTGCCGGGCACGTCATGGACTTCCTGGCCCACGAGGTGAAGAAGGGCCGGCTGCCTGCAACGTTGCTGCCATTGCAGTCCGGGGTCGGCAACATCGCCAACGCCGTCATGCTCGGCCTCGGCGAGGGGCCCTTCCGGCCGCTGACCGCCTACACCGAGGTGATCCAGGACGGCATGCTGGAGCTGATCAAGAACGGCACGCTGAGCACGGTGTCTGCCACGGCCTTCTCCCTCAGTGAGGCCGGCATGGCCGATCTGAACGAGAACATCGACGAGTACCGCAAGCGGATCATTCTGCGGCCGCAGGAGATCAGCAACCACCCCGAGGTCATCCGGAGACTCGGCTGCCTGGCGATGAACGGCATGATCGAGGCCGACATGTACGGCAACGTCAACTCCACCCACCTCATGGGCTCGAGCATCGTCAACGGCATCGGCGGCTCGGGTGACTTCGCCCGCAACGCCTACATCTCGATGTTCATGTCGCCCTCGACGGCCAAGGGCGGGACGATCTCGTGCATCGTGCCGATGGCCAGCCACGTGGACCACACCGAGCACGACACCCACGTCATCGTCACCGAGCAGGGTCTGGCCGATCTGCGTGGCCTGCCGCCGCGCCGCCGCGCCAGGCAGATCATCGAGAACTGCGCGCACCCGGAATACAAGGAGGCGCTCCTCGACTACCTCGAGAGGGCCACAGCCGGCTCCGGCAAGCACACGCCGCACCTGCTCACCGAGGCCCTGTCCTGGCATGCGCGGTACCTGCAGTCGGGCTCGATGCAGCCCGTCTGACCCGCGACCACACAGGGCACCGACCATCTGGTCGGTGCCCTGTGTGCATCCCGGTCATGACCCTCCCTCAGCTGCCCGCTGTTCTCATCACGAGGCTGAACGTGCTGTCGGACAGCCCGGACGGGTCCAGTGTTGCCAGCCGTACGGCCGCCTCACCTGCAACCGCCACGACCACTCCGCCGGGGCCGCCTGAGCCTGGAGTGGCCGACCACCCGCCGTCGCCTGCTGCGAGGGGGTCCACCGCCAGCACGACCACGTCTGCTGCCACGAGCTTGCCGGCCGAGCTGATCAGGTCAACGTGGTCGCCGGATCTCGCCATGGCCGCCATCGCCGGGTCACCCAGCCGGACGTGGGCTGCCACGAGCCCGCTCTCCACCCCTGTCAACAACCCTGGGCCCCGGACCCGGGCTGGGGTCAGCGGCTCACCTCGCGCCATTCCCGCGCCCAGCGCCCGGCCCACGAGCGAACCGGGATCGGCAACCGCACCCGCAGGGCTGAGGTCTGCAGGCCAGTCGGCGACGGCAAGGTCGCCGGCTGTCAGGACATGGCCGGCGCTCAGGTCCCGGGCGACGACAGCGACCGGGACGCCGCGGGGAGCCGGGTGAGGGAGGAAGGCGCTCATCGCCACCCAGACGGCGGTCGCGAACAGCACAGCCGAGACGGCTCTCCGTAGTCGGGTTCGTTGCCAGGCGGGTCGCCGTCCGGGTCCGACCAGACTCGCCGGCACCAGGCGCCCGAGGCCACCCGGCTGGCCGTCCTGGGGGGACTCCTGATGGGGTTTGCCCCCTGGGGCCGGCCTCACACCGGCAGGGCGAACGGCAGCTTCAGACCATCAAGGGACCGACGGCAGGGACACGTGGCTGATGCGTCGTCCTCTGGTGCGGGCATCGCCCTGATGGCTGAGCGGAGGATCGCCTTCAGCCCGTCAAGGCTGCTGGCGAACACTTTGAGGACCTCCTCATGGGTGACCGCGTGGTCGGCGTCGACCCCGGCGTCGTGATCGGTGACCAGGGCGATCGTGGTGAAACACATGGCGAGCTCGCGCGCGATGCCGGCCTCGGGCATTCCCGTCATCCCGACAACCGTCCAACCCGCCTGTTGATGCCACAGGGACTCGGCGCGCGAGGAGAACCGCGGGCCGTTGATGACCACCAGGGTGCCGTCCTGGGCCATGTCCTTGCCGGCGGCGTTCCCGGCTTTGATGACAGCCTGTCGACCGCGGGGGCAGTACGGGTCTGCGAACCCCGCATGGACCACCGGACCGATGCCGTCGTAGACCGTGTGATCGCGGCCCCAGGTGCGGTCGACGACCTGGTCGGGTACGACGATGGCACCAGGTCCGAGTGCTGGCTTCAACGAGCCGACGGCGCACGGCGCCAGCACCTGCCGGACACCCACAGAGCGCAGGGCCCAGAGGTTGGCCCGGTAGTTGACCCGATGCGGTGGGAACCGGTGGCCCTGGCCGTGCCGGGCCAGGAACGCCACCCGCCGACCCTCGAGATCCCCGATGACCACGTCGTCGCTGGGGTCGCCGAACGGCGTCTTGATGCTGACGCGCTCCGTGTCGGTCAGGAAGGTGTAGAACCCCGAACCGCCGATGACGCCGATGTCGGCTCGAGCCGTGCCTGTGCCTCCGGTGGGACTGCCGGGAGTCTCTGTGCTGAGTGTCATGTGCTGAGACTAACTGCGGGTCCGCAGCGGCCGGAGGCCCTTCTGGCCTGTGTGTGGGCGGCGGGGCGGCGTACCTGACGGTTGTGCAGAAGTCGGTGAGGGTCGGGCAGCCTCAGGCCGCGGAGCCCTCGGACCTCGGGACTGACTTGGTGGCGGCTGCGCTTGATGAGTCTGATGACGAGGACGAGGACGAGGACGAGTCGGAGGAAGAGCTGCCCGACTCGCTCGAGGAGGCCACAGCGCCAGAGCTGTCGGCTCCTTTGCGGGAGCTCTTGCGTGGCCCGCTGCCGGCGCTTCGGCGATCATCGCGCGAGTCGTTGCGGTAGAAGCCGGAGCCCTTGAACACGACGCCGACGGCGTTGAACAGCTTGCGAAGACGGCCCTGACACTGCGGGCACTCGGTCAGTGAGTCCTCCGCGAAGGACTGGACGATCTCGAAGCGGTGTTCGCATGCGGTACACGCATAGGCGTACGTGGGCACGGTTCCTCCGGTTGGCACTCTAAGGGTATGAGTGCCAAGTGTACGGCAGAGAACGAGCGGCACGGCTACTCCGGCTTATCGGAATCGCCCCGGGCGCAAAGATGCCAGCCATCGTGGAAGCGCCGCATCGAGCCCCACCGGTGTCCCCGTGGTCGCGCTCGTCGTCCCTCGCGCCTCACGTGCCCCCTCGCCGGTCCAGCCGGCCAGCCGCCCCGCCTTGCTGACCTCACGCACCCGTTTCTCGGCTGCGAGCCGGGTCTGGGACGTCGCGACGATCAACAGCTGGTCACCGTGGCGCAGGGTCGTCTGAGGGCTCGGCACAAAGCCGCCGCCGCCACGGACGATCAGGGTGACGTTGGCCCCAGGGGGCAGACGGAGCTCGAACAGCGCGACACCGTGTAGCAAGGAGGTGACCCCGACGGTCATCTGCATGACTTCCGCGCCGAGCTCGTCCAGGGGCGTCGACTCCACCTCGAGGTCGAGTGCCCTGTCGCTGTCCGTCACGCCGAGCCGGCGAGCGACCCAGGGCAGCGCAGGAGCCTGGACCAGCGTGAAGATCACCACCAGGACGAACACGAGGTCGAACAGTCGTCCCGCGTCTGGTGTCCCCGTGGTCAGCGGCACAGTGGCCAGCACGACCGGGACGCCACCGCGCAGTCCCGCCCAGGACAGGAACGCCTGGTCGCGCCAGGGCACCCTGAAGGGCGTCAGGGACACGATGACCGACAACGGCCTCGCCACCAGCAACAGGGCCAGGCCGATCACGATGGCCGGCACGATCTGCGCCACCAGACGGGAGGGGGTGACCAGGAGGCCCAGCAGGACGAACAGGCCGATCTGGGCCAGCCAGCCCAGTGCCTGGGAGAACGCCCGGACCGCGGCCCGGTGTGGCAGCCGCATATTCCCCAGGACGAGTGCGCAGAGGTATGTCGCGAGGAAGCCGCTCGCGTGCAGGCTGGCACCGACGGCGTACGCCAGGACGGTCAGCGCCACCACACCGATGGAGAACAGGCCCGACGAGGATCCGATCCCGCGGATGAACCGGCCGCCGGCATACCCGATCAGCAGTCCGATCGCGGCGCCGCCCGCAAGCTCGGCTGCCGCCATGAGCGCCAGCTGCCACCAGGAGGCGTGGCCGCCGGTGCCGGGGGTCGCCTGGGAGGCAAGTGCCACGACCAGGATCACCACCGGGGCGTCGTTGAAACCGGCCTCAGCCTCCAGCAGACCGGTGAGCCGGCGGGGCAGCGGAACCCGTCGAAGGACCGAGAACACCGCTGCCGCATCGGTTGAGGCCAGAACGGCGCCGACCAGCAGGGCGACGGTCCAGGAGACGTCGAGCACGAGATGTGCAGCCATCGCCACGACCGCGACCGAGACCACGACTCCCAGGGTCGACAGCAGGGCAGACGGACCGACTGACTCCCGGATGTCCTCCCAGGACGTTGTCAGACCGCCCTCGGCAAGAATCAGGATCAGGGCGCTGAAGCCGAGGACCTGGGTCAGCTCAGCCGAGTTGAAGGAGATGCCAGCTTCGCCGATGACCACGCCGATGCCGAGATACAGCAGCAGAGAGGGCAGCCCGGACCGTACAGAGAGCCGGACAGCGGCCACAGCGACCAGCAACACGAGGGTCCCGACCAGCAGAGACAGGTCGAGGGTGGAGACCGTAAAAGCGGCGATGGCTTCGATGTGTCATATTCTCGCAGGGTGTCTAGAGCCAAACTGTTCCGCCGCATCTCCTTGTCCATGGTCGTTCTGATCGTCGTCGCCATCGTGGTGGGCACAGTTGTTGGCATCAGCCTCATCCGGCGGCCTATGCCACAGACCTCCGGCGAGCTGTCTGTCTCGGGGCTGACGGCCAAGGTCACGGTGCTGCGCGATGACCGGGGAGTGCCCCAGATCTACGCGGACAACGCACAGGACCTCTTCCGGGCACAGGGTTACGTGGCAGCACAGGACCGGTTCTTCGAGATGGACCTTCGCCGGCACATCACGGCCGGCCGGCTCTCCGAGATGGTGGGCAAGGACGGCCTCCAGACCGATCGCGTGATCCGGACCCTGGGCTGGCGCCGGGTGGCGGAGGCGGAGCTGCCAAAGCTGGCGCCCTCGACCCGCCAGTACCTTCAGGCCTATGCCGACGGCGTGAACGCCTACATCACCAAGTCCGGCAGCCCGGCAAACATGGGTGTCGAGTACTCGGTTCTCGGGCAGAGCTTCCCCGACTACCGCGTGGAGCCGTGGTCCCCGGCGGACTCCCTGGCCTGGCTCAAGGCAATGGCCTGGGACCTGCGTGGCAACTACGACAACGAGCTGACCCGCGCCCGGCTGTCGGGGAGCATCACCCCCGCCCGGCTCGCCGAGATCTTCCCGCCGTACCCGATAGCGTCCCACCATCCGATCGTGTCTGCCCTGGACTGGAGGCCCGGTGCGGCGGCCACGACCCCAGGTGCTGCCTCAGCCGCGGCCTCGGGCCTGAGCATCCCCGCGACCAAGCCACTGGTGGCCAGCCCGGCGGCCCGCAGCGTCTACACCGAGGTGGTCAAGGTCCTGGACGAGCTCCCCGTGATGGTCGGGCGGGGCGACGGCATCGGGTCCAACTCGTTCGTGGTCGGCCCGAGTCGCTCGTCGACCGGAAAACCATTGCTGGCCAACGATCCTCACCTCGGGGTCAGCATCCCCGGGATCTGGTACCAGACAGGTCTGCACTGCCGCACCGTCTCCGCGGCCTGTCCCTTTGACGTCTCCGGGTTCTCCTTCGCAGGCTTTCCCGGCATCGTGATCGGGCACAACCAGAACATCGCCTGGGGCATCACCAACCTCGGCCCGGACGTGAGCGACTTCTACCTGGAGCAGACCCGCGGAACCACCTACCGGCGTGGCGCGAAGTATCTGCCGATGAGCCAGGACACCGAGACGATCAGGGTGGCCGGTGGCCCTGACGTCTCCCTGACCGTCCGCCGGACGATTCACGGGCCGCTGCTCTCGGACGTGATCCCGGCCGTGGCCGAGGCAGGCAGCTCGGCCCTGGTCCAGGGCAAGCCTGAGGCCACCAGGTATGACGTCTCCCTGGCCTGGACAGGCCTCCTGCCCGGTCACACCGCGGACGCGCTCTTCGAGATCGACACAGCCAAGGACTTCGCACAGTTCCGGGAGGCGGCCGGGGACTTCGCGGTGCCGGCGCAGAACCTCATCTATGCAGACACCCTTGGCCACATCGGCTACCAGGCGCCGGGCCAGGTGCCGGTCCGCGACTCATCGACCAACGGAGCTCCGCCGGGATACTGGCCGGCACCGGGCTGGGACCCGAGATACGACTGGAAGGGGTTCGTGCCCTTCGACCAGATGCCCACGGCATACGACCCGCCCGAGGGCTACATCGTGGCAGCCAACCAGGCTGTCACCTCCAGCAAGACCCCTTTCCTGACCACCGAGTGGGACTACGGGTACCGCAGCGAACGCATCCGGACCCTGATCACCTCGACGCCCAAGGTCACACCCGCGCGGATGTCGCAGATCCAGGGGGACACCTACAACTCCTTTGCGCCCGCGCTGGTCAAGGCGCTCCTGAAGGTCGACCTGAAGGAAGACCCGTTCGCAGAAGACGCCAAGGAGCTGCTGCGCCGCTGGGACTTCACCCAGCCCAGCGGCAAGTCACCGTCCTCGGCCGCGGCGGCGTACTACAACGCCGTGTTCAGCAATGTCCTTCGGCTGACCTTCAACGACGAGCTCGGCGACATGAAGGCCGATGGTGGCTCGCGGTGGATGCAGGCCCTCACCGGGCTGCTGGCCAAGCCGGGCGACTGGTGGTGGGACAACAAGCTGACGCCCGGGGTGACCGAGGGCCGGGACGAGATCCTGCGCCAGGCCATGGTCGCCGCACGACTGGACCTCACCACCAAGCTGGGCAAGACCCCTGTCACCTGGCAGTGGGGACGTCTGCACCAGCTCACCCTCGAGCACGCCGTCCTGGGTGGCGACTCCGTGCCTGCTGCGGTGCGCCTGATATTCAACCGGGGCCCGTGGCAGATGCCCGGCGGTTCCGCCATCGTCAACGCCAACGGCTGGGACGCCAGCAAGGGCTACGAGGTCAACTGGGCTCCCTCGATGCGGATGGTCGTCAACCTGGGTGATCTGGACGCGTCACGCTGGGTCAACCAGACGGGCAGCTCCGGGCACCCCTACGACGCCCACTACGTCGACCAGACCGACGCCTGGGTCAAGAACCAGACCTTTCCGTGGCCCTTCTCCGAGAAGGCGGTCCGCGCTGGCGGGTTTGAGCAGCTGATCCTGACCCCGGACGCGTCAGGCAACTGACCCCGGATCGGGGATCTCGCGAAAACCGCCCGCCGGGGTGATGACGCCTTCGACGCGCACGTCATGAGGGTCGAAGGGCAGCGGCCCGTCGACGTACTCCTCGTCATTGACGATCGCGACGACGACGGCGTCGGGGCGCCGTCGTTGCAGCGCCCGGTCGTAGCAGCCGCCGCCCTGGCCCAGCCGGTTGCCGGCGTGGTCGACCGAGAGTGCCGGCGTCAGGATCAGCCGCGCCGCGCCGATTCCGCCCAGGCCGAGCCGGGGCCCCTCGCTGCCATCCGCCCTCAGCTCGCGCCACTCGAGGTCAAAGTCGGGCAGCGTCTCGGGCACGATCACGGTCACCCTGCGCGCATGCAGCATCTCGGCCAGGGCGCTGGTGGGTGGCTCGACGGGCAGTGAGCGATAGATCGCCACACAAGGCTTCCCGTCGTATTCCGGCTGCTGGCCTGTGTCCGACGGCGCCGGGGTGAGCGCCTCCAGAAGCGCGCTGGCGGCGCTCGAGATGGCGGAGGCGTCAGCGCCCCGGTCCCGTTGAGGAAGAGAGGATCGGCGCTCGGTCCGCAGTCGGCGCCGCAGCGTCCGCTTGTCCGGCGGGGCTGCCGGTTCGGTCACTTGGCTCATGCCAGAATTGTGCACCCCCGCCCTGCGGCGAAGGTGCACAATCCCAGGTTGCCCATAACTACCTGATGCGATAGCGCTGCATCAGGGGGCGGGCAGCTGCGGCGTGTCGATCGACTAGACGATCGTGAAGCGCATCATCATGTCGTTCTCCTCATGTTCGAGGATGTGGCAGTGAGACACGTAGTCGCCGGTGTAGCTGGTTCCGATCGCCATCGGACCGGTCGTCGAAGGGGCGCCCGTGATGGTGCTGCCGAAGGGAACGAGGATCCGGGTGACCTCCCCGGGCAGGGCAACGATGGTGTCCTTCCAGCCCTGCTCATTGGGTGGGGGTAGTGATGGGTTTCCCTTCAGGAACGGAGTCACCGCTGTTGGTGTGCCGGGGGCGTCGGGTACCGGCCAGATCGGTGCCGTCGCGGGTTGGGCCCCAAAGCGGGCAAGGAGGTAACCCGCGGCGTCGAACTTCTGCCTGTTGAGTACCTGGAACTGGGTGAAGTGCA
>JBDTWH010000189.1:0-13926 GCA_040006795.1 Actinomycetota bacterium
GACTGAGCGAAGGAGCCTCGGTGCTGTTGCACCAAGGCTCCTTCGCTGTGTCAGGTCTGAGGGCGGATATCCTGAATGTCATGTCATCCGAGCGCGCGTCGCAGCCTTCGCGTGTCCGGACCTCTAGACGTCGACCTCCCAGGAAGGGGCCGACAGAGTCACCGCAGGCGCATACAGCTCGTATTGCGCGCCGCCTGGCCGCCATGCCCAAGGTCACCTATCCGGACGACCTGCCGGTCGCAGCACGTCGAGATGACATTGCCGCTGCCATCCGGGAAAACCAGGTGGTCATCGTGGCGGGGGAGACCGGATCGGGTAAGACCACCCAGCTTCCCAAGATCTGTCTTGAGCTCTGCCGCGGGATCGAGGGGCTGATCGGCCATACCCAGCCGCGCCGCATCGCGGCCAGATCGGTGGCGGAACGCATAGCCGAGGAGCTGAACACCGAACTCGGTACGGCCGTCGGCTATCAGGTGCGCTTCACAGACCACTCCAGCGCCAACACCTTGCTCAAGGTGATGACCGACGGCATCCTGCTCGCTGAGATGCAGCGGGATCGGGACCTGCGCCGCTACGACACGATCATCATCGACGAGGCGCACGAGCGCAGCCTCAACATCGACTTCATCCTGGGATACCTCAAACAGCTCCTGCCGCGACGTCCTGATCTCAAGGTGATCATCACCTCGGCAACCATTGACCCGCAACGCTTCTCGAAGCATTTCGACAACGCCCCCATCATTGAGGTGTCGGGGCGCACCTATCCCGTCGAGGTCCGCTACCGGCCGCTCGTCGGCGATACGCCGGATGACGACAGAGACCAGGTCACCGGAATCTGTGAAGCCGTCGAGGAGCTGTGGACCGAGAACAGGGGTCTCAACAGCGGCGACATCCTGGTCTTCCTTTCGGGCGAACGTGAGATCAGGGATGCCGCGGAGGCGCTGAACGGGATGGCCATCCCGCACACCGAGATCCTGCCGCTCTATGCGCGGCTGTCGGCGGCTGAGCAGCACCGCGTCTTCGGCTCGCACACCGGCCGCCGGGTGGTCCTGGCCACCAACGTCGCCGAGACGTCCCTGACTGTGCCCGGCATCCGGTATGTCGTCGATGCCGGTACCGCGCGCATCTCGCGGTACAGCCAGCGCACCAAGGTGCAACGCCTCCCGATCGAGCCGATCTCCCGGGCCAGCGCCAGCCAGCGCGCCGGGCGCTGTGGTCGCGTCGCGGACGGGATCTGTATCCGGCTGTACTCCGAAGAAGACTTCGAAGCCCGAGCCGAATACACCGACCCTGAGATCCTGCGCACCAACCTTGCCTCCGTCATCTTGCAGATGACCTCTCTCGGGCTCGGTGACATCGCCCGTTTCCCCTTCCTCGAACCGCCGGACTCGCGCCAGATCACCGACGGCGTCAGGCTCTTGGAGGAGCTCCAGGCGATACATCCCGCCTCTGAGCGGGGCAGCGACCCGCGCAAGCGGCTGACGACATACGGACGGAAGATCGCCGCGCTGCCCGTGGACCCGCGTCTGGCGCGGATGGTGCTGGAGGCTGAGGGCAACGGGGCGTTGCGCGAGGTGCTGATCATCGTGTCCGCCCTGTCCATCCAGGACCCGCGCGAGCGTCCGATGGAGAAGCGGCAGCAGGCAGACGAGCAGCACCGGCGGTTCGCCGATGAGCACAGCGACTTCATGGCCTGGCTCAATCTGTGGAACTACCTCAAGGAGCAGCAGCGGGAGCTCTCCGGCAGCGCGTTCCGGCGGATGTGCAAGCGCGAGTACCTCCACTACCTGCGGGTCCGCGAGTGGCAGGACCTCCACAGCCAGCTCAAGAAGGCCTGCAAGACCCTCGACCTGCAACAGAATGCTGCCGGTGAGGCTGACCACGATGCCATCCACCGGTCGCTGCTGTCGGGGCTGCTCTCTCACATCGGCCTGCGCGACGTCGAGAAGCGCGAATACATCGGAGCCAGGGGTGCGCGCTTCGGCATCTCACCGGGTTCGTCTCTTTTCAAGAAGCAGCCGGCGTGGGTCATGTCGGCCGAGCTGGTCGAGACCACCCGGCTGTGGGCGCGCTTCAACGCGCGGACCGACCCCGCTGAGATCGAGCGCCTCGCACAGCACCTGGTCAAGCGCAGCTACAGCGAACCGCACTGGGAGAAGAAGCGCGGCTCGGCGATGGCACTGGAGAAGGTCACCCTGTACGGCGTACCGCTGGTTGCCGGCCGCAAGGTGGGCTACGCAAACATCAACCCGCAGGAGTCCCGGGACCTGTTCATCCGCCACGCACTGGTCGAAGGCGACTGGGAGACGCATCACCGTTTCTTCCACGACAACCAGGCCCTGGTCAAGCGCCTGACCGATCTCGAAGCGCGGGCCCGGCGCCGTGACATCCTCGTCGACGACGAGACCCTGGTCGACTTCTATGACGCGCTGCTTCCGCCCGACATCGTCTCTGCGACACACTTCGACACCTGGTGGAAGCACACGCGCCACGACCAGCCTGATCTGCTCACCCTCACCGAGGAGCTCCTGGTCAAGGATGACGCTGACGCGGTCAGCGCGCAGGACTATCCGCAGGTGTGGGGACAGAACGGCATCAACCTGCCGGTGACCTACCAGTTCGAGCCGGGTGGAGCCGCCGACGGGGTCACCGTCCACATCCCGCTCGAGATCCTCAACCAGGTTGACGACCAGGGTTTCGACTGGCAGGTGGCGGGACTGCGTCAGGACCTCGCCGTCGCGCTGCTCAAGTCGTTGCCCAAGCCGACTCGCCGCAGCTTCGTCCCCGTCCCGGACCGTGCCCACGCGGCACTCGCCTCAGCTGATCCAGCGCGCGGTTACCTGGTCGATGAGCTCGCGCACGCCCTGTACGAGATGACCGGGGTCAGCATCCCGGCCGACGAGTGGGACTGGTCTCGGGTGCCCGATCACCTGAGGATCACGTTCAGGGTCGAAGATCGCGGCGGAGCGGCTGTCGGCGAGGGCAAGGTCCTGGCCGATCTGCAGCAGCGGCTGGCGCCCCAGCTCCGCCGGTCCATGAGTCACGCCGCCCGGTCGGTGGAGCGAAAAGGCCTGCAGGAATGGACCTTTGGCGCACTGCCCGCCACTTTTGAGCACAGGGTCGGTGACCGGGTCATCCAGGGGTTCCCTGCGGTCGTGGACCACGGAGACAGCGTTGCCCTCGAGGTGCTGGCAACGGAGCAGGACCGGGACGCGGCGACCAGGCTTGGTGTGCGACGTCTGTTGCTGCTCAACACCACCGCCCCCTGGAAACGGGTGCTGGCGCTGCTGACCAACGCCCAGAAGCTGGCGCTGGGTCACAACCCGCACGGGAGTGTCCCCGGGCTCCTGGCGGACTGTCTCGCTGCAGCGGTCGACTCGATCGTGGCCGAACAGCCCGGTGGTCAGGTGCTCGGTCCGCAGGAGTTCGAGGAGACGTTGCGTCTCGTCCGCTCGCAGGTTGTGGCACGGGTGATGGATGTCATCGAGATGGTCGAACCCCTGATGGTCCGCTCCCGCCAGGCCGAGCTCGCGCTGGCCGCGATGACCAGCCCGGTGATGGCTCCCGCACGGGCTGACATGCAGGATCAGCTGCATTCCCTTCTGTATCCGGGATTCGTGGCGGCAACGGGAGCAGCGCGGCTCCGGCACGTCGAGCGCTACCTGCGCGGCATCCTGGTGCGATGTGACCGGGCGCCCTCGCAGGTGGGCCGCGACGCAGCGCTGATGGAGACGGTTGCTCGTGTTCGGACGGAGTATGACGCACTGGTCACGGCGCTCCCGGTCGCGCGGCGAGCAGGAGCTGATGTGCAGGAGCTCCGCTGGATGATCGAGGAGCTGAGGGTCAGCCTCTTCGCCCAGACGCTGGGGACTGCGCACCCGGTGTCGGAGAAGCGGATCTACAAGGCCATGGACCAGCTGGAAGGTCGGTAGACCAGCACCGGGGTCTTGTGCAGCAACCGCTATGCGAGGGGGTCGGTCATGTCCGCGGACAGAGCCAGCGCGATCTCCGCGGCGAGGGCCGCATTGTTCAGGACAAGGTCGATGTTGGCTTGCAGGCTCTTGCCACCTGTGTGCTCATGGAAGTAGCCGAGCAGGAACGGGGTGACCTCCTTGCCGGTGATCTTGCTGTCCGCCAGCGCCTTCAGCGCGGCGGCAAGGGTCGCATCGTGCAGCTCGCGCGGCATCTCCTTGCCGTCGGGGATCGGGTTGGCCACCACCAGGGCCTGCTCGAGCCCCAACCCGTCACGGGCAGCAAGGATGTCCGCGATCTCGGCGGCGGACCGGGCAACCCCCGGAACGGCGTACCCGCTGTCCTGGATGTAGAAGCCCGGGAACCTCTCACTTCGGTAGCCCACAAGCCCCACCGAAAGGGTCTCGAGACGCTCCAGGGTTGCCCTGACGTCCAGGATCGACTTCACGCCCGCACAGACCAGCACCACCGGTGTGTGAGCGAGCGCCATCAGGTCGGCTGACTCGTCGAAGGTGGTGCCGGCGCCGCGATGGACCCCGCCGAGGCCACCGGTGGCGAAGACCCGGATCCCGGCCCGATGAGCGAGGTATGCCGTGGAGGCCACCGTCGTGGCGCCGAGTGCCCCGGCTGCCAAGACGCTGCCGAGGTCGCGAATGCTCGACTTGATCACGTTCCCGTCGGTCGCGATCCGGTCGAGGGCGTCGTCGTCGAGGCCGATGCGCACGTGGCCGTCGAGAATGGCGATGGTTGCGGGGATGGCGCCGTGGCCGCGAACCGCGGCCTCGATCTCACGGGCCACCCTCGCGCTGGAGTCGACTGGCAGCCCGTGGCTGATGATGGTGGACTCGAGTGCGACGACGCCCCGGCTCTCGTCCAGTGCGGTGCGAACCTCTTCGGCAATGATCACGTCAGGCACTCTACGTAAGCCAAGGGAGGCGGCGTCGATGACGGTGATGGTGTGCGTGGCCGGTGACGTGATGCTCGACGTTCTCGTCTCCGCGCAGGGACCTCTGAGCGCCGACGACGACACTCCCGCTGTCATCACGATGAGCCCCGGCGGGCAGGCGGCCAACGTCGCCGCATGGGTGTGCGCTCTCGGTGGGCGTGCCGGGCTCTACGGGCCGCGTACCCGGGATACTGCCGGCCAGGTGATGGACGGACAGCTCAGGGCCCGCGGAATCCAGCTGTATGCCGAGCCCAGGGACGCGCGTTGCGGCACGGTCGTCTCGTTCGTCACCCCCGGGAAGCGCACCCTCGCCTCCGACCCGGGCGGACTGGGGTGGATCGAGGAGGGGCTGGAGGATCCGGCCTGGCTGAGCGGAGCCGACTGGCTTCACCTCTCCGGCTATCTCCTGCTCCGTGCCCCGGACCCGGCGGTGGTGACCAGGGTGGCCACGGCCGCGCGACAGCTGGGCCTCCGGGTGTCTGTCGACCTTGCCTCCGCGGCGATGATCGAGACGTTCGGTCCGCTGGCCTTCCGGAGCCTGGTGCAGGAGCTCCACCCGTTGGTGATCTTCGGCAATGAGGGCGAGTGGGATGCGGTCGGGGCAGACCCGGACGAGCTTTCGGCCGAGGCTGTGATCAAGCGTGGCTCACTCGGGGCCACCTTTGCTGTTGGCGGGGTGCAGACATCACGCGGCGTGGCCCCCGGCTCAGGTTCGGTGGTTGATGTCACGGGCGCCGGCGACGCGCTGGCAGCCGGATATCTTGTGGGCGGCCCGGAGCTTGCCATGGCGGCTGCCGCACGGTGCGTCGGGCAGAGGGGCGCGCAGCCTCCGCACTGACCCGGCGGGCCAGAGGGCCGAACCAGCCTGCCGGAATCCTTGGGTTGGCGGCGGCGTTGAGACCAGAGTGGGCGTCCTGAGGCACGGTGACAGTCTGAAGGACTGGACTCCGGTCTCACTGATGGACGACATGAGGGATGCTGGAGGCAACGAACCATCCGAAACGCCAAGGATCATCCGAAACGCCAGGCATCCTGAAGGAAAGGGATGATCCGGAGGCAGATGATGACCTGAACCAAGGCATCATGCGAGCTAGTGATCATCTGAAACTGAGATCATCTGACCGAAAGAGGCGAATAGCCGTGCAAGACCCATCCGAGCTCTACTCTTTCGAGACCGACACCCAGCCGGGCGACCTGCGCGCCTCGGTGCTGCTGGTCTCGCTCGGCGGATTCGTGGATGCAGGTCAGACACAGCGACTGTTGACCGACCACGTTCTGGCGACTCTCCCGCACAGCGTCGTGGCCACATTCGACGTCGACCAGCTGGTGGACTACCGCGGCCGACGCCCTGCGATGACGTTCGACCGTGATCGCTGGTCCGGCTACGACGATCCCAGCCTGGTGCTGTATCGCGTCACCGATGCCGATGGTGAGCCGTTCCTGGTGCTTTATGGTCCGGAGCCGGACTACCAGTGGGAACGGGTCATCGATGCGATCCAGGAGCTCAACCGGATGCTGGGGGTGACCCTCACGGTGAGCATTCACGGCATACCGATGGCCGTGCCGCACACCCGGCCTATCGGTCGGACGGCTCATGCCACCTCTGCCAGGCTGATCAGCGAGCACGAGTCGCTGTTCGGCACGGTGCAGGTGCCGGGCAGTATCAGCGCGCTTCTGGAGATGCGACTGGGCGAGTCCGGCCACGATGCGCTCGGCTTCGCGGTGCACGTGCCCCACTACCTGGCGCAGGCGCAGTTCGCCGACGCAGCCGTTCTGGGTCTCGACTCCTTCGTGACTACCACCGGGCTGAACATTCCCGCTGACGACCTCGTTGCCACGGCGGGCCTCAACCGGGCCGAGATCCTGAAGGAGATCGCCGACTCCGAGGAGGTCACCTTGGTGGTTGAGGCTTTGGAGCGTCAGTACGATGCGTACATCCAGGGTCGAGAGAAGCCTGGCCTGCTGGCGACGGACGTCCGGGATCTTCCGACCGCTGACGAGATCGGAGCTGAGTTCGAGGCGTTCCTGCGCTCTCAACCCGGCGAAGCCTAGGCACCTCCCTCGACCGGGCTGCGCGACCACCCAGCGACAAAGCGGAGGATCGCGACGGGCTGGTCGCTCGATCGGTCAGCCCTTGGCATCGGACCAGCGACTGATCACGCTGGTGTCGGAGACAAACCGTACGGTGCTCGAACCTGTCCAGCGCCGGGCGCTGGCAGTCAGGGCGGCGTCGACCGCCGCCGCGGTTTCTTCGGCCGCCTCAGCCGGGACGTGGACCAGCAGCTCGTCGTGAAGACACAGGACGATCTGGGCTCCCAGGTGTCGTGTCGTGAGCCGGACGGTCGCTGCCCAGGCCTTGAACAGCTCGGCGGCCGCGCCCTGAATGACGGCGTTGCGGGCGAATCGCCCCCGGCCGGCGATCATCGCGGGCAAGGATCCGGGGGGAGTGCCGACAGGGTTCTCCCCCATCGGGATTCGCCGGCCGCCAAAGGTCCGGATCGCTCTCGATGCCACCCCTGAGTCGTAGGCGCGGCCCAGGTAGGCCATTGCGGTGGGGTAGGCGCGCTCGAGGCCTTTCAGCGCCTCGCCCGCAGCGCCGCTGGTCTGGCCGTACATCGCGGCCAGGACGGCAATCTTGGCCACCGGACGCTCAACCTTGAGAGCGGAGCCCACCGGCGCGTAGAGGTCATCAGCCTGGGTGGCTCGCGCGAAGTCCAGGTCGCCCGAGACTGCAGCCAGGACTCTCGGCTCGATCTGGCCCAGGTCTGAACGGACGAACAGGTAGCCCTCATGAGCGGCGATCGCAGGCCGCAAAGGCGTTGGCAGGTTGTGCAGGCCGTTCTGTGCGGTCATCCGGCCGGCGGCCCCGTCACATGCTGTCCAGGCGCCACGCAGCCGGTCGTCAGGAGCGATGTTGGTGTCAAGCCAGTGCCAGCCATAGGTCGTCGCGATGCGCTCGGCCTTGCGCCAGGTCAGCAAGGCCTCCACGAGCGGATGGGTCTCCCGGAACGGCTCCAGCCGCCAAGCGCGGGTATCGGGCACGACGACCCCGAGCGATGCCAACAGGTCTCTGACCTGAAGCGGGTTTCTCAGATCAGTGGACTCGCGGCCGGGGGAGTGGGACAGCACCGCGCCATCACGGGCTCGGCGTGTGCGCAGGGCCTGGGCCTCGTCGTCCGGTCGCGGTCCCGCGGAGCTCTCGATCAGCTGTTCGAGCACGAGGCGGTCCACCGGGAGTCCGGTAGCAGCCAGCTCGACACACAACAGGGCAGCGGCCGACTCGGACTGGCCGGTGCTGACCGCTCGCGGTGAGAGCTCCGAGAGGGCGGCCATCTGCCGCTCGGCCGAGTCCACGGCGGTGCCGGCCCAGGCAAGCGCTCGGGCCGTTGAGCTCTGCCAGGTCCCCGCCACTGCCTCGGGACGGAGGTATCCGTCGGAGCGGACGGGGCTCTCCGGGTCGCCCTGGTCGCCCGGGTCATCCTCGGCGACGAAGTCGAAGAGATTCTGGCCCGCGCTCCTGGGCAGATCCGAGCTGATCAGCCTGCAGGCCGTGGCCCATGCCAGGGCCGGGTTCGCCTCGCGCCCGCCGGCGAGGATCCGATGCGCCTCGGCGACATCCCAGCATCTGTCCAGGTGGATGCCCCGCAGAACCATCGGGTTCGCCTCCGCCTGCGCAGACCAGAACACCCAGCGTGGGTGGCGGGCCGCCTCCAGCCCCGCCACCTCGTCGACGATCTCGTCAGGTGTTCCCGCCAGAGCGACGTCTTCGCCGGACAGTGCCGCCATCTCGTCGGTAAAGCAGACACCGACAAGGTCGCGACGTGGTTCGTGCGGGGGCATGTGACCCATCCAACCTCACGAAATGTCATGACTTCGACCCTTGGGGTGATCCGGTGGCGCGAAGAGTCATGCCACCGCATCAGAGCGCGGCGGCCCGGGCTTCTGGGGAAGCGGGTGGGAATGCGACATTAGTCACAGTGAGATGGGGGAAGCCTCTGGCCCGCGTCTGGTTGTAGGTATGGCAGTCCAACCAGAGGAGCCAGCGTGCCAGACCTTTTTGCCCCCTACCAGCTCGGAAGCCTCGAGCTGGCCAACCGCCTCGTGATGGCGCCACTGACCCGCAACCGGGCCGGCGCTGGTGAGGCGCCCACCGAGCTCGCCGCCGAGTACTACGGCCAGCGGGCTTCTGCGGGACTGATCATCAGTGAGGGCACGCAGCCCTGCGCGATCGGTCAGGGCTACCCACACACCCCCGGTATGCACACTGGCGGTCAGGTTGCCGGCTGGGCGCTCGTCGCCGACGCGGTGCACGCACAGGGCGGGCGGATCTTCGTGCAGCTCATGCACGCAGGCCGGATCAGCCACCAGTCCATCACCGGCCTTCGCCCCGTCGCCCCCTCCGCTGTCACGCCCGCCGGCGAGGTCTACACCGAGCAGGGAATGAAGCCTTTCGAGCAGCCCCGTGCCCTCGAGTCCATCGAGCTGCCAGGCGTCATCGCCGAGTACGTCGATGCCGCGCGCCGTGCGATGAAGGCCGGCCTCGACGGGGTTGAGCTCCACGCCGCCAACGGCTACCTGCTCCAGCAGTTCCTTGCCGACGGAAGCAACACCCGAACCGACGAGTATGGCGGGTCCCCGCAGCGGCGCGCGCGGTTCGTGGTCGAGGTCGCCACCGCCGTCGCTGCCGCTATCGGCGCCGGCAAGGTCGGGATCCGGATCTCACCCGGGAGCAGATTCAACGACATGACCGAGACCGAGGCCGAGCAGACCTACGCCGCGCTGCTCGACGGGCTGAACCCGCTGGGCCTGCTCTACCTGCACATCCTCGAGGGTCCGGACACCGACTTCCGTGAGCTGCTTCGCAAGCAGTGGGACGGCTCGGTCATCTTCAACACCGGCTTCACCGGTCCGTCCGACCTGGCCACGGCCCAGGAGGCGATCGATAGCGGCGCTGCCGACCTGTTCTGCATCGGTCGCGGATTCCTGGCCAACCCTGACCTCGTCGAGAGGTTGCGTACCGGCGCCGAGCTCAATGAGCCAGACCTCAAGACCTTCTACGCCGGTGGCGCCAAGGGCTACACCGACTACCCTGTCCTATCCGCCTGACCGCCCGTTTCTATGCCTGGCTGAGCCCGGTTCTCCACCTGGCTGAGCGCGGTTCTCCACCCACCTGAGGGAAGAAGACTTATGACGATCATCAAGGTCAACGCGATCACCGTGCCGGCTGAGGGGGGCGATGAGCTGGCTCGCCGGTTCGCCGCCCGAGCCGGTGCTGTCGACGACCAGCCGGGATTCGAGGGCTTCGAGCTCCTCAGGCCGACCGACGAACGGCACACGTGGCTGGTCATCACCAGATGGGCTGACGACGAGTCGTTCCAGGCCTGGGTGAGCTCGCCCGCGTTTGGGCAGGGACATCGCCGTGAGGCTGAGTCGGCTGACAAGCCTGCGGCGCCCAACGTCGGCATGAGCAGCGAGCTGTGGTCCTACGAGATCGCCGGGGGCTCTTCCCGCTGAGGGTCGCGGCGCGCTAGAGCCTGACTGACCTGAGTGCCTGGTCAAGGTCGGCGCAGAGATCCTCGAAGGCCTCGAGGCCGACAGAGATCCGCAGCAGGCCGGGGTTCGGGCGCGCCTCGGGCGCTACCGGCCGGTGGGTCAGCGAAGCGGGATGCTCGATCAGGGTTTCCGTGCCACCCAGCGACACCGCATGGGTGACGAGCTTGCAGGCGTTGGCCACCGCGGCCGCGGCCGGATAGCCGCCCACTACCTCGAACGCCATCACCGATCCGGGACCTGCCATCTGGCGACCGAGGACGCCGTCGGGGTCACATCCTGGCAGGCCGGGATAGTGCACGGCCTCGATCGAGGGCTGTGCCGTGAGCCACTGCGCCAGGCGCTGGGCGCTGGCCTGCTGGGCGCGCACGCGAATCGGCAGTGTCTGCAGCCCACGGTGCAACAGGTAGCCGGCGAGCGGGTGGAGGATGCCGCCGGTGACGGCTCGCACCCTTCGCAGGCCTGCCGCCCGTTCCGGGTCGGTGGCGACGACGCCCGCCATCGCATCGCCGTGGCCGCCGATGAACTTGGTGGCGCTGTGCAGGACGAGAGCTGCCCCGTGGCGCATTGGCTGCTGCAGGATGGGCGTGGCAAAGGTGTTGTCGACCAGGACCGGGACGTTCCCGGCCTGCGCGCAGACATCGTCCAGGTCGAGCAGCTGCAGGGTGGGGTTGGCCGGCGTCTCGACCACCACGAGGCCGGTGTCGGCTCGCACAGCCTGCCCGATCTCCTTGGGGCCGACCCAGGTGACCTCGACGCCGAGCAGGCCGTTGTCCAGCAAGTGGTCGGTGCCCCCGTAGACGGGACGGACCGCCACGACGTGGCGTTTTCCCGAGGCGGTCATGGCGAGGACGCAAGCCGTGAACGCGGCCATCCCGGAAGCGAAGGCTACGGCCTCGTCGGCACCCTCAAGCTCGGCGAGAGCGTCCTCGAAGCGCGCAACCGTCGGGTTCCAGAGCCGTCCGTAGACATGGCTGCTGCCGGGGGTCGGCCTTCCACCGGTCGCCAGCGTCTCGTAGGCGTCCCCGCCGGACTCGACGTCGGCCAGTGGGTTGGTGGTGGACAGGTCGATCGAGGGCACATGGACGCCGAGATCCGCAAGGTCACGTCGGCCGGCATGTACTGCACGAGTATCGAGGGCGTTCATGAGGCCTCCTGAAGGTTCACTGAGTCTCCACAGTTTCGAGACTTCAGGCGCCTAGAAGCAAGGAACTCGCATTAGATTCGGATATGGCGGCAACTGACGTCATCTATTCCGAGGATGCAGGCCTGGAGGCGAGCCCGATGAACAACGTTCGACGTCCCCCGCTCGACGCGATCGACCACGCGATCCTGAGACTTCTCGCCGCGGATGGCCGTATGCCGAACCTCGCGCTTGCGTCTGCCGTCGGGATCGCCCCGTCAACCTGTCTGGGGCGGGTCCGTGCCCTGCGCGAAAGTGGCATCATTCGCGGGTATCACGCCGACATCGACCTGACCGCTGTCGGCCTGCCGATCCAGGCCATCATCGCTGTCCGCATGCAGGCACACCACCGTGACCAGATCCAGGCCTTCGTCACGGTCGCCCCGCACCTGCCGGGTGTGGTCGAGGTATTCCACGTCGCCGGTGGGACGGACTACCTGTTGCACGTCGCCACGGCCGACACGACCGCGTTGCACGACTTCATCCTCGAGTACTTCGCGGCCAGCCCCGCCATTCAGCACGCCGAGACGAGCCTCGTCTTCCGGCATCTGCGCGGCACCAACGTGCTACCTGCGCCCTGAGCACGGGACACCGGAGGGCCCCGATCGGGCTGAGACCGCCGCATCCGGACAGAGTCGGGATCTGGCGGTCTCAGCAGTCGGTCTTCAGCAGCAGCGGGCCCGCGGGTTCTTCTCCGAGTGCTCGCTCCGGTGGCGTTCGAAGTCCCGGCGCGACATGGGTACGACAGCTTCGTGCTGTGCGCGCTCGAGGTACTCGTCCCACTTGGCTTCGCCGCTGATCTGCCTGAGATACCAGCGGATCCCGCGCCCCGCACGCAGGGCGCTGGCTCTCAGAGCGCTGGCCTTGATCACGGTTTGCCGGCCGCAGCCAGCTCGCGCTCATCAGCAGCAAACCGACGCTCGGAGTCTTCGTACTCACGGACGGCCTGCTTCTCATCGGCGGTGGCAAAGAAGTCAGCCGGTGCGACGATGTGCGACGGCACGTGCGGTATCTCGCTGGTCGGGAGTCCGCCCCGTTTCGCCGCCTTGATCCAGACCGGGATCGCACTGCCGATCACGATGAGGGTGAGCAGCGCGAAGAGTGCCTGAAGGACGCCGTCAACGGTGGCGTTGGTAACAATCACGCTCATCTCGTCCAGGCTCTTCGCCGGCTTGAGCAGCTGGCCCTGGTCGAGAGCGCTCTGGTAGAGGTTGCGCTGGGAGAAGAAGCCGATCTTCGTGTCGCCGGAGAACACCTTCTGCCAGCTGGCAGTCATCGTGATGACGAGGTCCCATGCGAGGGGGACGGCGGCGACCCAGGCGTACTTGAGCCTTCCGTGCTTGATCAACAACGTCACGCACAAGGCAAGCGCGATGGCCGCAAGCAGCTGGTTGGCGATACCGAACAGAGGCAACAGCTGGTGGATGCCACCGAGCGGGTCGTTCACGCCGACCCACAGTATGTACCCCCACAACCCGACGACGGCGGCGCTGGCCGACCAGGCGGCGGGCTTCCAGGAGACGTCGGCGTACTTGGGCCACACGTTGCCGATGGTGTCCTGAAGCATGAAGCGGCCGACGCGGGTGCCGGCGTCGACGGCGGTGAGGATGAAGAGCGCCTCGAACATGATCGCGAAGTGGTACCAGAACGCGGCGAGGCCCCCGCCGAACGCCTTGCTGAAGACCAGCGAGATCCCGAAGGCGAGGGTAGGCGCGCCACCGGTGCGGGAGATCAGGGTGGTCTCGTGGACGGACTGTGCCGCGGCGGCGAGGTCGGCCGGGCTGATGGTCATGCCGAGGGTGCCGATGAACTGCGCGGCCGCAGCCGGCGTGCCGCCGGTGGCGCCGCCAGGGCTGTTGATCGCGTAGTAGATTCCCTGGTTGATGACGGAGGCGGCGATCAGGGCGCTGATGGCGACGAACGACTCCATCAGCATGCCGCCGTAGCCGATCATCCGGACCTGGCTCTCCTTGCCGATCATCTTGGGCGTGGTGCCCGAGGCGATCAGTGCATGGAACCCGGACAGGGCACCGCAGGCGATCGTGATGAACACGAACGGGAACAGCTTCCCGGCGAACACCGGGCCGTGGCCACTGATCGCGAAGTCCGAGATCGCCGGGGCCGCGAGCATCGGCCGGGCGATGACGAGTCCGACTGCAAGGAGCGCGATGACGCCGACCTTCATGAAGGTGGACAGGTAGTCACGCGGAGCCAGCAGCATCCACACCGGCAGGATGGACGCCAGGAAACCGTAGACAACCAGAGCCAGGACCAG
>JBDTWH010000190.1:0-6868 GCA_040006795.1 Actinomycetota bacterium
GCCAAACGACGCTCTAGCTCACCATCGCCTGACCACGTTCTGGCTCACCATTTACCAAAGGACGTGGAGCGCGGCCTGACACCAGCCAGATCAATCGTCGAGATCGTCTCGACCGGCGAACCGGCTGATGCCTTTTCGGCGGCGTCGTTGGCGATGATGTCGGCGGCCGTGTTGAGCGGGAACGTGTTTCCCGGATCATGTCCGGGTACTTTGACGAACTCGACCGTTCCGGCACGACCGTCCAGCGCTGCCCAGATCGCCTTGATGATGGCGGCATTCGCCACTGGCTGTTTCTTGGAGTTGCGCATCCCGTTTCGCTGCCAGCCTGCTCGCCAGGTGGTGGAGCAGTCCCGGGCGTAGGTCGAGTCGATCTGGATAACCAGATGAGCGACATCGGGGTGGTCCTGGAGTGCGTCGAGAACAGCCCGCAGCTCGGCGATGTTGTTGGTGCCGTTGACCTGACCAGACGAGTGGTAGTTTCCCTGCTCGTCCACCCACGCCCAACCCGCAGGCCCGGGGTTACCAAGGCATGCGCCATCGGTGCCGACCGTCAACGACTCACCCGACATGTCAGTCCTCTTTGTTGGCTCTGAGATCGGCGCTCTAAGCTCGACGCGCGAGCTCAGTGCGCTCCTGAAGGCGCGATATGCGAGGGCCAAAGCTCAGCCAATTGCTGAAGCCCGGTCCAGAACCGCGCACGACCGAAGCCTAAGGGCTGGGCGACTAATTGATGTACCCGGGCAGGATGTGAGCGACGTGCGTCCAAAGTCGCGCCTGCACGGACGTGGGCGAAGGCAATGGGTTCGCGGCAGGAGGCACCGCGGCCAGGGTTGGAGCGGGCCCGGGTTCCGGCAGGCTCATCGTTGGGCAGGCGGTGAGGACCCGGGTCTCTTGGACCGGTTGGCTGAGGCGTCCACCGCAAGCAGGTTCAGCGGATCGCTGGCGGACCTCCGCGCCCACCGGAGACGGGCTTTTCAGCCACGGACGGGTCTCACATACTCGAGAGAGTCTGGACATTCTCGACGGCGAGGTCGTCCTCGCAGGCGACGCCAGCGTCATGAAGGTCGACCAGCTGCCTAAGCAGGTCCTGGAAGTCGCGTGCGGCAGGGACCGCACCATCCCAACTCGCTCTCTGTACATCGGGGCGTGAATACCAGCCGGTACAAAACTTCATGAAGTCCTCCATCGGTGGACTTGAGCAGAATTAAGCTCAGACCTGCGCCGGACCCTCAGCGGGTCCTGTCAGCGGCGGCCAAGACCTCGTTTGGCACAGCAGACTGAGCGGAATGCGACTACTCCCCCCCGGGACCTTGATCATTGCGGAACCGGGCGCACGCGGCATCCGCCTTTCGGTCAATATCTACGACGTTCCGCATGTACGACAGTCTGTCGAGTACCCTCGGCAGGAGGCGCCAATATCGTCATCTGAGGTATACCAGAGCTCCGCTGCGCTTCGCCAGGGGAACACACAATGGATGACACTTCCCGAGCTGATGACATTCGGTAGACCGCGCCCCGACGTTCAGCGCCATCACCACCAGCGGCCAGAGGGCGTCGTGCTCTGACATCCCCTGGCCGTTCACCCGTTCAACGCTCTTGAGAGGGGTACCTTGTCACCACCCCGCAACTTTCCCCGCCGTTGGAATACCGCCCTCTACCTGCGTCTCCTTTACGGAATCGCGTTTGCTGTCTTTGCGGGGCTTGGCGCTGCTAAGCACAGTGTGTGGCTGTTCATGTTCGGCGGCCTTGCCTCGGCCATCAATTTTGGGTACGTCGCAATGGCGCTGAGGCATCGCTCTGATCGCCAGCGAGGATGATCGCCGAGGCAGATAATCGACACACACGGGAAGGGCAAGCGGAGCCGGAAAGAGTGTCCGCGTCGGTTATATGGGAAATGAAATAGGGGCTGGGATCAGGGGAATGCCGGGGTCCGATCCGACCCCAAAGGGTGTCAGGCCTGCGGAAATGTGCAACTAGTCGACCGAGGCTTCAGCCCAGGTGTTCCCGCACGACGAACGCCTGCGGCCTCCGGGTGGGGCACGGCGATGGGGGGTCGGTCAACGCTTCAGATTCATCGAATAGATGTGGTCTTCCCGTTACCCGATGTTCCGCAAGTCGTGAAGCAGCCAGGTTGCCAACTGTTCGTCGTCAGTCAAGTCAGGGCTCCTTCGGTGTCGCGTTCGGCGAGCTCAACACGAAGAGCGCGGACCTCGGCAGTCAAGGCGACCATATCGGCGCGCGTCGCGGCCTGCGAGTGCTCCTCGACCTCTCGCACCTTGTCGAGCAACCAGCTGGCGAGCGAGGCGGTCACGATGCCCAGCAGGGCGATGCCCGCCAGCATGAGCCCACCAGCGATGAATCGGCCTTGAGCAGTGATCGGGTAGAGGTCGCCGTAGCCTACAGTCGTCACGGTCGTCAGCGCCCACCACAACGCGTCGCCGAAAGTTGTGATGGTGGCACCCTTCGCGCCTCGCTCAGCATCAAGCACCGCCAGTGAGGCGACGAACAGGATCAGAGTGGTCGACCCGGCCACGTAGACCGCCACGCGGCCCCGCAGAGAGCCTCCGGCGTAGCGGTTCAGGACTGACAGAAGCGTGACGAGTCGCAGCAGCCGCAGGGGACGCAACAGCGGCAGGACGACGACGGCAAGGTCGAGCAGGTTGCCGCGTACAAACGCAGCCTGATCGCGCGAAAGAGCGAACCGGGCCACGTAGTCCACGACGAACAGTGCCCACGCCGCCCAGGTCACGAGCCGGCAGATTGTCGGCACCGGGCTGAGCAGATCCGGCCGCAGGATTGGTGCGGCGTAGGCGACAAGGAACACGGCGGCCGCGATGGTTAGCGGCCGGTCGGCCTTGTCCTCCCAGCGTTGGCGGCGACACTCGTCAGTCATGCTGGGCAGCATGTCATCGTCCCCGCCGGGATGACGAATGCCAGTCGTTACGCGTCGCAGGCACCTCGGTCCCTGCCGCGATCACTGCCCGAGCTCGCGTTGTACAGCGACGTGCTGCGAAGGGCGCGTACTGAGAGTTGATGAACCCGCTCGCCACAGATGATGAGTGGCATCTGTCAGGGGCGACCCGTCGGTCTACTCTTCGCCTCAGCGAACAGCCCAAATGGCGGCAAGTTCCTCATTCGCCTGCGGGACGATGCCTGGGGCGAGTCCACTTGAAGGCATGGACTACTACTCCGATGACTACCCGGACACTCCCCTGGAGGAGTTTCTTGCCCTGTACGAGCGGCTCACCAAGTATGCCAAGCGGGAGATCCACGACTTGGCAGAGAGCCTGGCCGCCGGTGAACGCACGGCCGAAGGATCATCACCGAAACCGCCGGACTGATCCGAGGGATTTGTTCGGCCTGCGTAGCCCCGGATCGCCCAGCTCGTGACCATCAGCGTTTCTCCTACTCTGCCAGGCGGATTCCTTCCTTCACCCTGTTGGCCTCCACCATGGCCAGTGCTGCCTCTCGCTCTACCTCAAGAATGACCAATCGCCGCGCTCGCATTTCAGCTGCCATGGCAACACATGCCGATGCCTCAGCAGCCAGGCCGGAACGGTCCTTGAAGAGTCCAGGCTTCCTGCACTTGATCAGCAGTTTCGCCGCACGATCGAGCAGACCGTACTCCTCGTCGTGTTCAGCCATCAGTAGTCCGTCCACCGATGTGTCATGTCGTGATCCTGACCAGCTCCGTGTTGCTTCTTCCATCCGATACCTTCTCCCTTGATGTTGTTGCTGTCCTCACGTAGAGGCGGCACCTCGAATGGAGGCCGTCCATTGCTCGGCTTATCAAGGGCAGGCGGCCCACCCTGGGTGAGACCAGAGCGTGGATCCAGATGTTGAACGGCCCGTGGGTCTGGAGTACCCGGGTACGTTGGACGGGTCGCACATCCTCATGGGCTTTGGTGCGTGCATGAGACTGCTGTAACCAGTGTTCGCCGGTTGCCGATTGTTCCTGAAGACGCTCGGCGACGGCCGGGCTATTGCGCAGCTACCTCACACGTCAGTCGGTCGTTCACCAGACCAACCATCTTTTTCCATAATGCGACTACAACGGTATGCCGGCAGATGGGCGCATGCAACGGGTCACGAGTCTTTGGAGGCTCGACACCGACCCAGGGCCATCAGCGCCAGCTCGACGCTTCATCTCACCAGCCACCTGGCCCACGTGACGAATGTTTCCAACTCAGCGGCTGTCGATCACTGGGCCCCAGGCTTGCATCGCTGCCTCGGCGCTTGCGCGGGCTCCGCCGATGGAGTCGTAGTGCATGTCCCTGGGGGTGAAGCCCGCCACGCGGTCGCCGCTCACCGTGCCTACGCGCTTGCCATCGAGCCAGACGTGCCAGACCCACGGGGAGTACTGCGTGAACGTGATGCCAGATTTGAGCGGTGGCTGCATCATGGCGAACTCGATTCGGTGGTCCTAGATCGAAGGACACCGGCCACCGAAGGTCGGGAGCAGCAAGTGGTAAAGCCGACGCAGCCAGGGTCTGGGGGACGCGGCAACTGCGAGGCTACACCTCAGACACACCCGCTGAGCAGCAAATTTGGCTATTCCTTCTGGGGGACCACTGCACCGGTTTCTCCATGACACGTCCGTATCGACCCGATCAGCTACCTCGACCGCGCGGGGATGAGGGCCAAGATGGAGTGGTCAGTGCTTCGTGTACCGGGGGTTGGTGTACCGAGTCACCGGTGGCGGCGGTGGTGCCTTGTACGGGCGGTAATGCCACCAGACGTAGCGTCCGGCAGTCATCACGGCGTAGCTGCCCATGACGATCGTCGCGACGCTGTAGTCACCCCCGCCGTTGGAGAAGGTGAGCCCCAGCAGTACCAACGAAAAGACTACGAACCCGATCACCTCAGACAGAAGTGACCTCGGCCCTGCCGTGAAGCTGAAGGCATCCTTGAGTGCGTCCATTGCCGGTTATCCTCCGTCGCAGTGAACCCTGATCGGCTCAGGGTTACATTCTGCCCCTTTGAGGCACCCAAACGTATCCAGGCAGCGGGAGGCTCATTCGCAGGCGATTCCGTCGCCATCACGGTCGAGCTTGCTGGCGTAGCCAGGCTCACCACGGTGGATGGGAGCCGCACCAGCCGCACGAGCAGCAGTGCAGTTGGCGTAGTAGACGGCCCCAGCGGGCGGCGCGGGGGCGACGGGAGCAGGTGCAGGTGCAGGTGCAGCAGCAGGTGCGGGCTGAGGTGCCGGCGAGCTGGCAGTCTTGGGCACTACCGCCAGGGTCGATGCCGAGCCCGGCCCCGGCACCGGCAGACCCATCGCCGGGCAGGTACTGAGAACGCGGACCATGGCATCCCGCTCGGCGGCAGTGACCCACAGGCCGTACTTGCCTTTCACAGCAACCTGCCCAGCAACGTAGGTGCACCGGTAGGACTTGTTGGGTGGCAGCCAGGTGGCCGCGTCCCCGTCACCCTTGGACCGGTTGGCCGAGGAGTCCACCGCCACCAGGTTCAGCGGGTCGTTGGCCAGGGCGACCCTCTTGCCAGCCACCCAGGTCGCAGCACCCTTCTGCCAGGCATCCGAGAGGGCGACAAGGTGGTCGATGTCCACCTCGCTGGCACCGCCGTACACGAACCGGATGGTCGTGCCGGTGTATGGGTCGGGGGCCAGGGTGCCGGCCAGGACCTTGCAGTCGTTCTGCATCTGCTTGCTCTTCAGGTCCCGGTTCAGGATGTCGTTGCGGGTGTCACAACCGTTACGGTCGGTGTCGAACCAAGCCTGACCGAACTGTGAACGGGAGTAGCCGGTCTTGGGCGCACGGCCCTTGACGGCCAGCCTTGCCACCGCAGCAAGCGCGGTGCCTGCCGCCGGATGCCTGGCTGCAGCGGCCCTGTCCGAGGCCACCTTCTCGGCGGCTGCCTTCTTCGCAGCCGCAGTGTCAGCGGCGACTCTGTCCGTGGCTGCCTTCGCCGCAGCCGCGTCTGCGGCAGCCTGATCAGCAGCCGATGTTGCCTCCTGAGATGCTGTAGATGTTGCGACGGTGGACACCGGCTCCGGACCAGTGCCGCAACCGGCGACGCTGGAGATCACCCCCAGCAACAAGATTGCGCCTATCGCAGTGATGACCTTGTGCTGGCAGACCGAGTTCTTGCGTGTCCCAAAGGGGAACGTCACCGGTGCCACACCTGAGGCGACGTGCGTGGTCCACAGTTCGCCATCCCAGTACCTCTGACGGCCATCGGGTTGTGGATACCAACCGGCTGGATTGATCACTTTGTTCCCCCTTGATCATGATCGCTGGCGGAAGTAGCGCCAGCTGGTCATCGCCAACATCGTCAGACTTGATAAGCCACAGTTCCGGTGCCCGTGCCGCTCTGGTTCCCGGCCACCGCGACGACAGACTCACCGGTGGAAGAAGTCCCCTCCAGACTCCGCGATGCCTTTCGTGACAACTCCAATAGCCACCGGCGCACCACCACTGATGGAGATGCCGTGATGCGAATACCACCCACGGTCCACAAAGACTTGTGTTCCAGGTCCAACAGGGTGCTCAGAGATACTTGGTAAGTAGCCATTCGCCCTGAGTTCCGCCTTGCATTCCCGTGTCATGTGATTTCTCCCCGCTTAGCATCACGAGCTGCGAAGATCCCCGACTTACCGTATGGCCGGTGACGCCGCCCGGCCATCAACCGAACGGCTGAGCAATCCCCATCTCGGGCTGACGCCTCACTCACCTGGCCGGGCAACCCGCGCGAGGCTCGACTGGTCAGCATCGCCGGCCAGAAGGAGCAGCGAAGTACACCAACCGAAGTCCTTCACTGCTGGTTAGTTCGGTTGGTGTACTTACTGACGTTCCAGGGCTCTGTCTTGGTGGCCATGAGTGACCGAGCGATCAGCCCAAAGGGCGGC
>JBDTWH010000191.1:0-9661 GCA_040006795.1 Actinomycetota bacterium
TCGGCTGCCCTGCCCCATCGGCTCCCCTGGCCCGCCGGCTGCTCGCTTCACCGCGTGGCTCTGTTCTGCCAGGGGCGCTGCCCTGTCGGACGCGTGACCGCCCGGCACTCAGGCGGGCTGCTCCTCGGTCGCCCGTACCTCGTCGCACACCCCCGTGCTCAGGATGCCGTCGCTGATCCGCTTCATGGCGCGACCGAGGGCGAGGAGGTCCTCGTGAGCGAGGTGATCCAGGACGTTGGCGCGGACGCTGGCCACGTGGGTCGGCGCCATCCGGACGATCTCAGCGAAGCCCGCGTCGGTCAGCACCAGCTCGACACCGCGTCGGTCCCCTTCACAGGGCTCGCGGCGCACCCATCCGCGGCTCTCGAGGCGGCCGGCCGTGTGGGTCAACCGGCTGCGGGACTGCACCACGAGCTCGGCGATGACGGACATACGGAGCCGCCGGTCCGGCTGCTCGGACAGCATCGACAGGATCTCGTACTCGGAGAGCTGCAGGCCGTGGGCCTGGAGGTCATGATCCAGGGCAGACTCCAGCAGCCGGCTCGCGCGAAGGTACTCACGCCAGACGTCCTGCTCCTGCGCATCGAGCCACTGCGGCTGCGCCGTGTTTGCGTTCATGGAATGAATCCTACCGGCTTCTAGTTGAACAATAAACTTCATCCTGCTACTGTTCCACTTAGTTGAACAGTCAACCTAATCTCGTGCTAGCGTCGTACACACGGCGAAAACCACCATAAATTGGTGCAAACCACCACAAACAAGGAGCATTCACATGAGCAACCTCTCTGACCTCAAGCCTGGCATCTGGACCGTCGATGCCTCCCACAGCGAAGTCGGTTTCGTCGCCCGGCACCTCATGGTGAGCAAGGTCCGCGGCCAGTTCAAGGACTTTTCCGCGGTCGTCACGGTTGCCCAGCCCTTCGAGCTGTCGACCGTCGAGGCCACCGTGCAGCTGGCCTCGATCGACACCAACAGCGCGGACCGCGACACTCACGTGAAGTCGGCCGACTTCTTCGACGTGGAGAACAACCCCGCGATGACCTTCACATCGACCAAGGTAACCGACGACACCCTGGAAGGCCTGCTCACCATCAAGGGTGTCACCAAGCCGGTCACCTTCGACCTGGACTTCGGTGGCGTCAGCGCCGACCCGTGGGGCGGCACCCGCGCCGGCTTCGAGGCCACCGCCGAGATCAACCGCAAGGACTTCGGCCTGGCCTGGAACGTCGCCATCGAGGGCGGCGGCATGCTCGTCGGCGAGAAGGTCAAGATCACCCTGGACGTTGAGCTCGTCCAGACCGCGGACGTTCCCGCCTGACCTTCCGGGACCTGTGTGCCCGAACCCTTTCAGCACGGCCTGCTCCGCCGGCAGGCGAACGGCCCGGCAGCCCAGGCTGCCGGGCCGTTCCGCGTCAGTGAGCCCAGCCGTTCAGCAGCGGGGCGAGCTCACAGGCTCGTTCTTGCCCTCATTCGGCGGTGGATCCAAGCCACTCGTAACGGTGCTCTGGTCGGCCGGTCGTCCCGTAGCGCAACGTCAGTTCCACTCGTCCGGCACGGGCGAGATCAGCCAGGTAGCGCTGGGCGGTCGCCCTCGACACGCCGACGGACTCGGCGATCGCCTGAGCAGTCATGGCCTCACTGGAGCTCCTCAACGCCTCACGAATGGAGTCCGCGGTCACCGCTGAACGCCCCTTGGGCATCGAGGAAGTCGGGGAGTCTCCTTCGTGAAGCACAACCATCGCCCGGTCGACATCCCTCTGGTCGAGCCGACGGTCACCGGCCACCAACCGGTGGAAGCGCGCGAACGCGTTCAGCCGATCGACCAGGACGGACGGCGCAAACGGTTTCAAGAGGTAGTTGATCGCCCCTCGGGCCAGTGCGCGCTGCACCGTCGTGGCGTCGTCAGCGGCGCTGATGACGATGACTGCGGCGTCGAACCGGCCGATGACGGAAGAGCCTGTGGCATCAGGGAGGTACTCGTCCAGCAGGATCAGGTCCGGGCGCAGCTCCGAGGCGAGGCGCACTGCCTTGGCAGCGCTGTGCGCCGTGCCGACGACCTCGAAGCCCGGTACACCCGCAACGTATGACGCCTGGACCTGCGCGACGCGGAAGTCGTCGTCCACGACAAGAACCCGGATCATCGGCGCGCACCTTCGACACCGGGGCCAAGTGAGGACGGCTCCGCCGCCGAGATGATCACGCCGACCATCCTGGCAGTGAACACGGCGCCCTGATCACCGTCCCCGGAGTGTGCCAGGACAACGTCGCCTCCGTGGTGACGAGCCGTTTGCCGGGCGAGTCCGAGCCCCAACCCGTGCTGGTCCGGCTCGATGTCCCGGGTGGTGAATCCCGAGGCGAACACGCTCTCGACCTGCTCGGGCGTCACCCCGGCGCCGCTGTCCACGACATGGACCACGAGGTCCTCCAGGTCAGACACCAGAGTCACCTCCGCCCAGGCAGGTCTCCGGTCGCCGTCCCGAGCGGCGCGGATGGCGTTGTCGACCAGGTTTCCCACGACGGTGATAACGTCCAGTGGCTGACGCAGACGCCCCGGCACCCAGGTCGGGTCCCCAACGGTGAGCCGAACGCCGGCCTCCGAGGCAGCCGCCGACTTCGCCGCGAGCAGGCCGGCGAGATACGGGTCCTCCACACCGCCGCCCAGGCTCATGTTCCCGTGAAGCTCCTCGAGATACGACTGGGCCTCCTCAATGTGGCCGAGGTGCAACATCCCGGTGAGGCCGTGGAGCCGGTTGGTGTACTCGTGGGCCTGGGCGCGCAGCGCATCGGTCAGAGCCCGGGTCGCCTCCAGCTCGCGACCGAGCTCGTCGAGATCCGAACGGTCCCGCAGGATGAGCACCATCCCGAGATCCTGCCCCTCGCGCTTGACGGGGAGCCGGGTGGCCAGAACCACCTGCTCACTGATCACCCGGAGCGCACCCGACGGCGCCTGCCTGGCCGAGAACAGGGCCTCGACGATCCCGGGGGCGCCAGAGCTGGCCAGCGGAACCCCGAGCCGCACCTCACCCCCGAGCAGGCGCATCGCCTCAGGGTTGCAGACGGTCACCCGGCCCCGGGGATCGATGGCGATGACTCCCTCACGCACCCCGCCCAGCACGGCGGCATGCTCGCGCAAGAGGTCGGCCATCTCCTCGGGCTCCAGCCCGAGCGTGGTCCGACGAAGCCTCCTGGCAAGGGTCACCGCGCCGAACATTCCCACCGTGAGCGCAGCAGCGGCGATGAGGATGAGCAGCAGCACCAGCTTGTTCATCGCGGCGTTGAGATCCACCGTGCTGATGCCGACGCTGACCTCCCCCAGGACCGAGCCGTCGGCGTCGCGCAACGGCACCTTGCCCCGGGCAGAGTCACCGAGGGTGCCCCTCTGGATGGCGACAAACTCTCGGCCGGCCAGGGCTTCGGAGGGGTCGGTGCTGACCCGCTGGCCGATCAGGGAGCGGTTGGGATGGCTGTAGCGGATACCCGTGTCGTCGGTGACCACGACATACAGGGCACTGGTAGCACGGCGTACCTCCTCGGCCTCCACCTGAACCGGACCATCCGGGGTGGGCGATGAGGTGCGCACCAACATGGCGAGACGTTCGTTCTGCGCCACGGTCCTGGCGATCGCCAGCGCACGTTGCTCGAACTGGCGCTCGAGGTCGTGGCGAAGGACCAGGGTGGACACGGCCAGACTGATCACCAGCACGATCACCAGGAGCGCAACCTGGAGCAGCACGGCCTGGGTCCGAAGACGCAGGCCACGCCGACGCGGCCGGGCGGATGAGGGCACGGGGCAACCGTAAGCCCGCGACCGCCATCCGAAGTCACGCGAGCAGAACGCGCAAAACGCATCTTGTGCGCTCTGCTCACACAAGGCGCGCAAAGCAGGGCACTGACCGTGAGCGCGTCTACGTTCCTCGGCATGACCCAGACCACACCCCCGGCGATCTCGATGCGGGCGGCGACGAAGAAGTTCGCGACCCCTGGCGGGTCCGCCTTCACTGCCCTGACAGACGTCGACCTCGAGGTGGCGGCCGGTGAGTTCGTCAGCATCGTCGGCCCCACCGGATGTGGGAAGTCGACTGCGCTCTCGCTCATCTCAGGCCTGGAACCGACGACCTCCGGCACCATCGAGGTCAACGGCGAGCCGGTCACCGGCATCCCTGCGGGGGTCGGCTACATGTTCCAGAGCGACGCGGTGCTGCCGTGGAAGAACGTCCTGGACAATGTCGCGATCGGGCTGCGCTACCGCAAGGTCGCCCGCGACACGGCACGCGAACAAGCCCGCGAGTGGATCGACCGGGTCGGCCTGACCGGCTTCGAGGACCGTTACCCGTACCAGCTCTCCGGCGGCATGCGCAAGAGAGTGGCGATGGCCCAGACCCTGATCACCGAGCCCTCCCTGCTGTTGCTCGACGAGCCGTTCGGAGCCCTTGACGTCCAGACCCGCGAGCTCATGCAGGATGAGCTGTTGCGGCTGTGGTCCGGGACGGGGGCTGCGGTCGTCTTCGTCACCCACGACCTGACCGAGGCAATCAGCCTCGCCGACCGGGTGGTCGTCATGACCGCCGGCCCGGCCACGGTCAGGGACGTCGTCACCATCGACCTGCCGCGCCCCCGCAAGGTCGAGGAGATCCGTCTCACACCCGCCTTCACCACCCTCTACCGACGCGTGTGGGACAGCCTGCGCGAGGAAGTGGAGATCACCCGCGCCCGAGGAGCCTTCCGTGTCGCTTGACACCAGCAACACCGCCGCCGCCCATGCCATCGATGGCCAGGTCGTGTCAGCCGTGACACCGACACGCCGCCCCCGTGGCCTTCGCGCCCTGATGCCCGGTCGCCGCCACCACTCCCGACTCTTCGTCAGCGTCGTCCGCGCCGCCCTGGTGATCCTCTGGCTTGGTTCGTGGGAGCTCACCGCCCGGACGATCATCGACCCGTTCTTCTACTCGATGCCCAGCCAGATCTGGGCCAAGCTGGTGACCTGGTTCACCGTGGGCACGTCCCAGGGCACGATCTGGGTCAACATCTCCGTCACGCTCCAGGAGGCCGTGCTCGGCTTCTTCATCGGCAGCCTCGCCGGGATCGTCCTCGGGATCCTGCTGGGCCGCAGCCCCTTCTTCGCGGACGTCCTCGCGCCGTTCATCAAGGGCGCCAACGCTATCCCGCGAATCGTGCTGGCCTCGCTCTTCGTGATCTGGTTCGGCCTGGGAATGTCCTCGAAAGTCGCGACCGCCGTGGTGCTCGTCTTCTTCGCTGTCTTCTTCAACGCCTTCCAGGGCGCCCGCGAGGTCGACAAGGTGCTGGTGGACAACGCCCGCATCCTGGGTGCGAGCCGCTGGGACCTGATGCGCACGATCATCCTGCCCAGCGCAACCTCCTGGATCCTCGCCAGCCTGCACGTCGCCTTCGGATTCGCGTTGATCGGTGCCATCGTCGGCGAGTTCACCGGCGCGGACAAGGGTCTGGGCCTGCTGATCAACCACTCCCAGGGCAACTTCGACGCGGCCGGCATCTACGCCGGCATGGTCATCACGACCGTCATCGCCCTGGTCGCCGAGTACGTCCTGACCAAGATCGAGCTGCGGCTGACCGCCTGGCGTCCGCCCACCACCACCTCAACCGCCGCGGGGATCTGAGCCCCGGGCACATCGCCCGACTCCCGCGCCCAAGAATCCGCAACACCACCGGCAACGCTCCGAGTCCAACCCGCAGTACCGGCTCGTCGTACCCACGACGAAGCCTCTTCACACCCGCACCGCAACCAAATGAAATGAGCGCTCCCATGCGACGCAGACAAACCGCCCTCGCCCTCGTCCTGGTCCCGGTGGCCGCCCTCTCGATGTCTGGCTGCGGGGGCTCCGGCGCAAAGGCGGACGCCCCGGACGGAGCCAACCCATCGGTGCAGATCATGGTCGGCGGCATCGACAAGGTGATCTACCTGCCGGCAAAGCTGACCGAACAGCTCGGCTACTTCAAGGCCGAGGGGGTTGACGTCAAGCTGCTCTCCGAACCCTCCGGCGCATCAGCAGAGAACGTCCTCATCTCCGGCCAGGTTCAGGGAGTGGTCGGCTTCTACGACCACAGCATCACGCTGCAGGCACAGGGCAAGTGCATCGAGAGCGTCGTCCAGCTCGCCAAGGTCCCCGGCGAGGCCGAAGTCGTCTCCAACAAGGCGGCCGCCTCGATCAAGTCGCCCGCGGACTACGCGGGCAAGAAGCTCGGGGTCACCTCACCGGGGTCGTCCACCGACTACCTGACCCAGTACCTGGCGGCCAAGAACGGGCTCAGGACCAAGGACTACACGACGGTCAAGGCCGGCGCCGGCCCGACGTTCATCGCGGCCCTGACCAATGGCGGCATCGACGCGGGAATGACCACCGACCCGACGATCGCCAACGTCACGTCCAGGGGGCTGGGCAAGGTCCTCGTCGACATGCGCACCGAGGAGGGCACGAAGGCCGCCCTCGGCGGGCTGTACCCGGCAGCCTCCCTCTACATGGGGTGCGAGTACGTGAAGGCCAACCCCGCGGTGGTGCAGAAGGTCGTCAACGCCTTCGTCAAGACGCTGAAGTGGATCGACACTCATGAAGCGGCCGACATCGCGGCAAAGATGCCCGCCGACTACGCGGGTCCGGACATGGCCCTCTATGTCAAGTCCATCAAGGACTCCTCGCCCATGTTCACCGCCGACGGCGTCATGCCCGTCGGCGGTCCGCAGACCGTTCTGGACGTCCTCGGCACCTTCAGCGAGGTCGTCAAGAGCAAGCGGGACTCCATCGACCTGAGCAAGACCTACACGACCGAGTTCGCCACCAAGGCGAAATGATGCGGCGCACCTGACAGGATCTGGTGCACCTGACCGAGGAAGGACCGGGCCGCGTGGCCCGGTCCTTCCTTGTCGTCCGGTGTGCCTGTGCCGCTCGTCCTCCACGGCCCGGCCACGCTGATATCCGGCAGCTCAGCGCCGCAGTATCCGGGCGGCCTCGAGCGCATAGTAGGTCAGGATGATCTGGGCGCCGGCCCGCCTGATCGAGGTCAGCGACTCCATCATCACGCGTTCGCGGTCGATCCAGCCCTGAGCAGCGGCGGCCTCGATCTGCGCGTACTCCCCCGACACCTGGTAGGCAGCCACCGGAACCGGCGAGATCTGGGCAACCTGCGAAAGGATGTCGAGATACGGCAGGGCCGGCTTGACCATCACGATGTCCGCGCCCTGCTCGAGGTCGAGCTCGACCTCACGAAGGGACTCGGTCGTATTCGCCGGATCCTGCTGGTAGGTCGACCGGTCGCCTTCCAGGGTGGACTCCACCGCCTCGCGAAAAGGCCCGTAGAACCCGGATGCGTACTTGGCGGCATACGCGAGAATGATCGTGTCGGTGAAGCCAGCCTCGTCAAGAGCCTCACGGACGTATCCGACCTGGCCATCCATCATCCCGCTCAGACCCACCACCTGCGCGCCGGCCGCCGCCTGTGCGAGCGCCATCGCGGCATACCGCACGAGAGTGGCGTCATTGTCGACGCGCCCCTGCGCATCGACGAGACCGCAGTGGCCGTGGTCGGTGAACTCGTCCAGACACAGGTCGGCCATCACCACGAGGTCGTCGCCAACGGCAGTGCGCACCCGGCGCAGCGCCACATTGAGGATCCCCTCCCGGTCGTCCGCGCCCGAACCGGTCGCGTCCCGGGTCGCGGGCACTCCGAAGATCATCAGACCGCCCAGCCCGGCGGCAGCCGCCTCATGGGCCACCGCCACCAGCGAGTCCAGAGAATGCTGGACGACGCCTGGCATCGACCCGATGGGCTGGGCCTTGCGGACTCCCTCGCGGACGAACACCGGAAGCACCAGATCGGCCGGATGCAGCCGCGTCTGAGCCACCAGCGTCCGCACCGCCTGGGACTGTCGCAGCCGGCGTGGTCGCTGGGTCATGAGCTCCACTACTTGGCCTTGCGCCGGGTAGACGCTCTGCGGGCACTGGGTCGAACGACGCTCTCGCCGACCTCGGCAGCGGCAACCGCCAAACCCATGCCGTACTCGGCCAGTGCGTCCACCAGCGAAGCGGCGGAGGCTTCCGGGGCCAGGACGTCGACCCGCAGACCGTGCTCCTCGGCGACCTTGGCGGTGGCCGGGCCGATGCACGCGACGACGGTCGACGGGTGCGGCTTGCCGGCGATCCCGACCAGGTTCCGAACCGTCGAGGACGACGTGAAGACGACCGCGTCGAACTTCCCGGTCTTGATCGCCTCACGGATCGAGGCGGCCGGAGGTGCCGCACGAACGGTGCGGTATGCCGTCACGTCGTCAACCTCCCAGCCCATGTCCTGAAGGCCCGCAACGAGGGTCTCGGTGGCGATGTCGGCCCGGGGGAGGAATACGCGGTTGATGGGGTCCAGGACCTCGTCAAAAGGTGGCCACTCCTCGAGCAGGCCGCGGGCTGACTGCTCGCCGGACGGGACCAGGTCGGGTTCCAGGCCCCACTCGCGCAGGGCCCCGGCCGTCACGCCGCCCACGGCGGCGATCCGCAGGCCGGCGAACGCCCGGGCGTCCAGGCCGAACTCCTCGAACTTCTCACGAACGGCCCGAACGGCGTTGACCGAGGTGAATCCGATCCACTCGTACCGACCGGTGACCAGACCCTTGATCGCCCTTTCCATCTGCTGAGGGGTGCGCGGCGGCTCGACACTGATCGTGGGAACCACGTCGCTGGTCGCCCCGTAGGACGCCAGGCGCGTGGTCATCGAACCGGCCTGGTCCTTGGTGCGCGGCACCAGGACGTTCCAGCCGAACAGCGGCTTGGTCTCGAACCACGAGAGCTGCTCGCGCAGCGGGACCGTCGAACCGACTACAGCCAGGGAGGGGAACTCGACCTTGGCTGAGGCGATAAGCCCCACCACCTGGCCCAGCGTCGTGGTGTGGGTGCGCTGGGTGATGGTTGTGCCACGCTCGGTCAGCGCGACCGGAGTGCTCTCGCTCCGGCCGGCAGCGAGCAGGTCGCCCAGCGCTTTGCTGAGCGTCTCCGGCGTACCGAGCACAACCACGGTGACGTTGGCACCCGTGGAGCATGTCCAGTCAACCTTGGTGCCACCGCTGACCACGTGCAGCGACGGCGAGCTCGCAGACGTCAGCGGCACACCGGCGTACGCGGGAACGGCGCTGACCGCGCTGACACCGGGAACCACCTCGAACCTGATCCCCGCCTTGTGGCAGGCGAGCGCCTCTTCGGCCAGACCGTTGAACATGGCCGGGTCCCCGTCCATGAGCCGGACGACCAGCCCGTTGCCGTTCATGGCACCGGCGGCCTTGGCAGCCTTGACCAACAGCTTGGAACGGGACGCGTGCGTCAGCGGTTGGCCGTGCTCGCCATGTCCGGCATCGATGACCACCACGCCCGGACGGCAGTGGAGGGCCACGAACTCCTCGCGGCTGACCTGGTCGATGACGACGACGTCCGCCTCGGCGAGGTACCCCACCGCCCGGACGGTCATCAGTCCCGGGTCACCGGGACCGGCGCCGACGAAGACGACGCGACCAGGATGGCTCGAGGCAACGGCAGATGCGGACAGTTCTTTGACGGTCGAGTGCGTAGTGCTCACAAGGCACGCTCCGTAGCGGATCGATCTGGACGGGGTTCAACATGCTGGACATGCTCAGTGGTGATGGTCT